>JAEZSO010000003.1 GCA_023421795.1 Cyanobacteria bacterium OH_PDB_230 | reverse complement strand
AGCTCAGGTAGTGCTTGTACCAGTGGAAGTTTGGATGCTAGTCATGTGTTAAAAGCAATGGGAATACCTTTTACTGCGCTCCATGGAAGTATAAGATTCAGTTTAAGCAGATTTACTACAGAAGAAGATATAGATTATACTTTAAGCGTCCTTCCAGATGTAATTGCTAAACTCAGAAATCTTTCACCTTTCCAAAAAGAGCTTAAATCTCTTTATGAAATGAAAAAATAAATTATTTAGACTTCAGAGATTTTATTTCTAAAAAAGTTTCAAGGTTTAAATCAATTGTTCCATATATTATTTTTAAATATTTATCAGAAATCGGGATTACATCAACAAAGTTAATATCTTTTTGGTTGTAATCCTCTTCTGTTTGATTGGCTTCATTTCTTGCTATGGTTGAATTTCCTTGGCTGAATACAAGATAATACTTATTGCCAGCGCCTTTTTGATTGGATAGTTTGTAATATCCGGCATGAAGTATAGCGCCATTGTCGGCGATTGAGTCTGTAGGAATCATTATAGTAGGGGTATGATCCATTTTTTTGTATAGAGACTGCATTTCGTTTTGATCATAAGTATCTTCTTTAAATGGAATAGGTGATAAAGGTGTTATTTCGTTTTTTTTCTTTTTTTTATTTTTTCTTGCTTTGATGTCTTGGATAGTTTTGTCAAAAAGTTCTTTAGTTACAGGTTTTGTGTTTGTAAAAGCTTTGTCGATATCCTTACCATAAGTATCCCACCCTCCAACTGCATCTGAGTCATCAGCAAGACATATCGGTGAAAAGATTATTAATAACAGTAAAATAAAAATTATTCTCATATTTCTATAATAATATTTTTTAAATTAAAGTAAACATACAGAAATAGTATAAAGTCTTGAAAAAGCTTTCATTTTTGTCTATTATGTAAATATCGGGACGTAGCGCAGCTTGGTAGCGCACTACCTTGGGGTGGTAGGGGTCGCAGGTTCAAATCCTGTCGTTCCGAATTTTTTTATATCTGTACAGAAAGCAGCCATGGATAAAATTTTATTATTTATTCCCTGTTATAATTGTGAAAATCAAATCAAAAAGGTTCTAAGCCAATTTGATAAAGACGTAATTGATTATATTTCCGAGATCCTTGTTGTTGATAATAAAAGTGATGATTTAACCCAGCAAACAGTTATCGATTTTGCAAAAGAAAATCCTTCTTTACCCTTAAAATTAATAGAAAACAATGAAAATTACAATCTAGGCGGCTCACACAAAGTTGCTTTCAACTATGCGATTGAGAATGGTTTTGACTACGTTATCGTCTTACATGGTGACGATCAGGCAAGTATTTCAGATTTAATACCCTTAATAAAAGATAGGTCTTATACTTCTTATGATTGTTTGCTGGGAGCTAGATTCATGCCGGGTTCAACACTCATAGGGTATTCTAAATTCAGGACTTTCGGGAATATTATCTTTAATTCTATTTTTTCTTTGATTTTATTTAAGAAAATTTTTGATCTTGGTTCGGGGTTGAATATTTATAATGTAAAAATTTTAAAAGATAAATTTTATATTAATTTCCCTGATAGTTTAACTTTTAACTGTAGCATGCTTTTTGCTTCTCATTTTTATAAGCATTCAATAAAGTTTTTCCCTGTTTCTTGGCGTGAAGATGGTCAGGTTTCCAATGTAAGATTAGTTTCTCAAGCTGTTTTTACATTAAAAATGCTTATTTCATATTTTGTTAAGAGAAAACAATACATACAGTCTGATCTTAGGTCCAAACCTGTTGTTGAATATAGCTATAAAATATTATTTGAAAGTACAGTTTCTAAGAATATTGAATAATATTTATTTGACCAGCAATCTTCGATTAGATTATAATTCTTAGAGCATAAATATTATGGAGCAATAGGTTTGAGAGAGTTTTTAAAAGGTTTAAAATTTAATATAAACATACCTTTTTTGTTCGTTTCTTTGCTTCATTTTGCAGCAACTTTTTTCAATGATACCATTGCCTTCAAAGGCGAGGATTTTTTATCTAATAAGGTTTACTATTTCATTAAATTTATACTATTTGCCATTTTGGTTTTATTTTGGCAGCTGGTTGCTTTTGGTATAAAAAAAATAAAAGAAAAAGATGAAACGGCAATCTTGTTTATCAGATATTTTTTTATATATTTCCTGATTATGTTTGTTTTTCTGCTTTTGACTTGGCCTGGAGTGTGGAGGGCAGATGATTTCTCTACTTATTATTTTGCAAGAATGTTGCTGTTTGATTTCTGGCAGCATTGGCTTATGTCTGTTTTTGATATGATTTCTTTATCAATGATTCCTTTTCCTGTTGGGATAGTTATCAATCAAATATTTTTAATTTCTGTTGTAGTCGGGTATATAATATCTCAGTTTCATCTCAAAATTTCATCAAAGTATGCTTTTTTATTGTTCATTCCATTGTTATTCCCATCTGTCGTCTCTAATAATCTTTGTCCGGTGAGGCTCATTTTATTTGGGTACTGCGAAGTGCTTCTGTTTTCTATTTTAGCTTTTAAATATATTGATAAAACAAAACTATCTATGAAAAATATTTTTATTATTGGGGTTCTGACATCTTTTATATCAACAATAAGAGCTGAATCACTGTTTTTTATCATTGCGATTCCTGTCTTAGTTATTGTTTTGTTTTTCGATCAAGTAAAATGGAAAAAACTTGTTTCCTTAATTACTATTATTTCAGTGCTTACAATTCCGATTATTCATATTCAAAATTTAGGATTGAAAGATAAAAAATACTTAATAACCGGATTTATTGAGCCTTTGGCTAACATTGTGAAAACAGATTTTAAATCCAATAACAAACAAAAAGACATAGAAATAATAGATCATGTGATTGATTACCAACTTTTACAAGAAAAGACTGGCACGAAGGCTTTTGATCAAAAAGGGTCGGTGAAAAATTCTGATAAAGAGAGTGTTTATGCGCTTTTATTTACTTATTTAAAACTGGTGTATTACAATTTCCCTGTATTTGCAAAAGAAAGAATAAAATCATTCACAGACGCTATACATGTTGTAATTACTGATAATCCAGATTCTTTCAGGTCCAGGATGTATCACCCTGAAGATTTTCCGAATAAGCCCTTTGATACAGATTTGCGTTTTGCTGTAGTTAAATTTTTAGAATGCAGGAAACAGAGTGACTTTTATCAATATAATTCTTTGTTTAAATTCTTCTATAATCCTGTAATTAACCTCTCGATACTGTTAGGTTTATTAATTCTTGGCATCTTTAAGAAAAGTAAGTTGTTGATTTCAATCCCTTTAATTTTAGTGATTCAAAATATAATAACAATACTGACTATGGTATGTCAGTCTTTTTGGTATTTTTTCCCTTCACTTATATGTAGTTATCTTTTCTTGACGATGGTAATATTATATTGGTTTGAGAAAAAGACGAAACAATTGTAAGAATTTTATTGAGGTTGGAGTATTATGTTTTTTAAGCTAGCGAAACTATTTATAGGATTCTTATTGCTTGTTGTTATACAATACATTTCGCATCAGTTTCTGGTGCATATGAAAATTAATTTCCCAGCGCCACTGTTAGGAATGATAGTCTTGTCTTTTCTTTTGTATTTTAAGATTATCTCCGATAGTTTTATAGAAGATATTTCAGATATTCTTTTGAAAAATATGTCGTTGTTTTTTGTACCGTTATTTGTCGGAATTATTTCTTTTTACCATTTGATTCACAAAAGCTTGGTTCCGATTCTGGTTGTAGTAATCCTTGCTACTTTTATTACAATGATATTAACAGCTTTATTTGTAGATATAATTATAGAAAAAACCAGTAAGAGGAAGATAAATGATTAATATATACGGCCTCGTTTTGACATTATTGGTTTACTTTTTAGCCGTAAAAATAAAAAATATCGGTGTTTTTTCTAAGCTGCCCACTATTTTAACAGCTGGCGTTGTTTTGATTATAATGTTAAAAACTTCAGGCTATGATTATTCTTCCTATAACAAAAGCGCAGGTTTTATAACCATGCTGCTGGGGCCGGCTACAATTGCCCTGGCTTTCCCATTAGTTAAGAACATTGATATTTTAAAAACGAACAAAAGAGCGGTTTGGTTCGGTTTTTTATTTGCAACTGTTGTTGCTATTTTATCAACTTATGCACTGGGCTGGATTTTTAAAATCGATTATAACGTCCTGGTGTCGCTGCTTCCAAAGTCTGTTACAACTCCAATCGCCATAGAGATATCAAAATCTGTTGGAGGAATACCTGAGCTAACCGCTTGTGTAGTAATAATAACAGGTATCGTCGGTGGTCTAAGCGCCCACAGATTGTTAAAGTTTTTAAAAATAAAACACGATGTAGCAATCGGACTTTCTGTTGGAGCTTCAAGCCATGTCCTGGGGACTTCAAGATGCATAGAAAAAAACAAAGAGCAGCAAGCTGCAGTAAGTACCTTAGCTTTGATAATCGTTGGATTGTTTACGGCGTTGATTATACCAATTTTCTTACATTTTGTTATAAAGTAGGCGTGCTTAACTTTTTCGTCTATGAGTCTTTTTTATGTTCATTTTCTTTAAGCTAGAATTCGGATAAACGTTTTTTATTGAACGCCAGTCTATTGTCACCTTTCCTCCGTCTTGTATATATTTTTCTGACCAGTTGTTCAAAAAATCCACACAGGCATGGTCTATAAAATGTATACCGCTTAAATCAATATTAATTGTATTTTCATTTTCTAATTCTTCCAGCTTATGAGCTACTAAAGGTAATTTCAAAAAAGTTAAATTGCCTCTAATCGTTATGTTTATTTGATTGCTCTCCGGATCCTTATCCACGTTTATTTCATATGTAAAAGATTTATAAATATTTTTTATTAATGTGCTGGCTATGCCTATTAAGATTCCTTCTAGCAAATTAGTTGCGATTATAGATATAGAGGTGATTAACCAGATAATAAATTCACCCCTGCTAAAAACATATATTCTCTTTACTTCTTCAATATTTATAAGTTTATAGCCAGTATAAACGAGAATTGCGGCTAATGATGCCGTGGGAATATATTTTAGAGCAAAAGGACATAAGGCTACGAATATTAAAATCCAGATACCGTGCATAATGGCAGATCTTCTACTAACTGCTCCTGCTTGAACGTTAGTAGCACTTCTTACCATTACGCCAGTTATGGGCAAGACGCCTATTGCACCTGCTATCGTATTTCCTAAACCTTGAGATAAAATTTCCTTGTTGTAATCAGTTTTTGAATTGGTTGCGATTCTATCGACAGCTGTTGCGGTCAAAAGAGTTTCAGCACTCGCAATAAAGGCTATGGTAATAGATGATATCCATAGAGATAAATTGATATGCTCAAAAGATTTTGCAGATATTAAATTTATGCTATCCGCCAGACTCGCCGTTAGTTCAATGTATTTAATGGGTAAAGAAAAAAGGTTGGATACAATCATTGCCGCTATTACGGCAACTAAGGCAGATGGGATAATTTGCGCCTTTTTAGGGAGAAACTTCCATATCAATATGATTGAAAGGGTCAATAGGCCAATAGCAGCAGCTAAATGGTGGGTAGATCCGTCAAGTGGGAATATTCCGCTAGAAACAGCTTCAGGAATTGATATTATGTTTGCAATTACGCTTTCTTTGGGTGTTTTATCAAGCATTATATGAAATTGGCTAAAGAAGATGGAAATCCCAATCCCTGATAGCATCCCTTGTAAAATTGCTGGTGATACTGCTCTAAACCAAGGACCAAGTTTTAGTACCCCCATTAATATCTGTAAAATCCCGGCAATTAAGACGATAATGCCAAGCTTTTCTATACCTTGATGTTTAATTGTTTCATAAACTATAACGATTAACCCGGCTGCAGGGCCGCTAACTTGCAAAGGACATCCAGAAAAAGAACCAACAACAATTCCTCCTATTATTCCGGAAATAAGACCTGCCCCTACAGACGTTCCTGACGCAATAGCTATACCTAGACATAAAGGCATTGCAACAAGAAATACTACAATAGACGCTAAAAAATCTTTTTTGAAATTATCACCAAAAATTTTTGTACATAGATTGTTAATGGGCAATGAAGCTCTCCTGTAATGGTAAAACGTATATATATACAGTATTATTCTAAAATATATTTACAGTGAAGTATATTGCTCTATATTTAATTTATAAGTTTATTTTTATAGAAATGTTATATTTTAACTTTTAATTTATGGTGGGCGATACAAGACTCGAACTTGTGACCCCTTGAATGTCGATCAAGTGCGCTACCAACTGCGCCAATCGCCCAATTAAATTTGTTTGATTATAATATCATAAAAATTTAAAAGTTGAAATAAGAAATTGAATTTTCAATTTCAAGCCCATATTCATTTTTAACTTCTTCTAACATCTTTTTGCTTTTTTCATCAAAAGTTATATTAGATTTGTCATCTACATTTTTAGAAATGCTGTATCTCATTTCTTTTGGGAAGTTAGAAAAATGTCCTTTTCTAACCATTTTCATATTTAATGAAAAGTCTTTTTCTGAGCCTAAATCAGACCAGGTATTGTTGCCGGGTAAAAGTTTTGCTCTTAATTTTAGTTCATTTCCATGTTCGTCTTTAATTTCACCGTTGTTTAGCACTTGTACAAGCGGAGTAATAATCATGCTTGAAAAATCATAAGCGTTATCTTTTGGATTTCTAAATGATGCCGGATTTTCGATATATTTATCTTTAATCCATTTTAAAACTTCTTTTGATATTACAAAAGGACCTACTGAGCCTAAACAAAAGTCTTCCATTTGAGGGATTGAATATTCATCCGCTTCTATTCTTGAAGGTTTCTCTTTGAAGTCAGATACTGCCATGTCTTCTATTGAGTTAACTTTAAGCGCTCCTAAGCTTTGGATTTGGGCTTTGTCAGTTAGCAATGATAAAATGGTAAATCCTGAATTCTTTTTTTCATGCTCCAATATTAGTTTTGTGACATTAATATCCGAGAAATTGTCCCCCCAACTGAAAACAAGCGGTTTATCGGTTGAAATTGTCCCGTTTTTTAAGCCTTCTAGAAAAGCATATGCGCTTCCTTGAGCTGGTTTTACTTCGATAAATCCGACGCCTTCATCAAGTTTATTTGTTTGAGTGAAATTAGATAATACAACTTGGACAAGGGCCATATTTTGTCCATTTAGCGTGGCTGGAATGAGAGATGCTGGTTTTGTCACCCCTCCTTGGAGTTTTGTAATATCTCTATATCTTGTGCCGTCTCCATCACTCGGTATATAAAAGTTGTAGTCGTTCTTAATTGCTGATGTTGAATCTTTATCGATGTAGTTTGTTTTTATTTCGTTGTACATGCCTTGTCGCCAAAAGTTTTTATAGGCATCTTTCATTCGCTCGTCACAGGTCCCATCGTCATTTTTTCTGATGCTGCCATACACTTTGCCTTTGAATGACTGATTATCTTTTATAATGTTAAGTTCTAAGCCATTTTCTTCTGATTTAAAAACGGTATTAGGTGTAAATAAAATTTTAAAGCCTTTGTATTTTGGGTCGTTAAAAGAAATTAAAAATTTTGAACCGACTTTGGGATCGGAAATATTTTCAACTGAGATTAACCCTTTTTCGTCACGGATTTTTAATCGTTCGCCATTTATTCCTTTTATCTCCGTGTTTTCGCTAGAAGCGGCTTTAAAGGACTTGTCTGAAAAGTTATTAGAGTTATTTTTTTTAACTGAATAATAATTTTGTATTCCCGATACTCTCATTAATCAATACCCCATTGAAAATATATAAACACATTAATTGTAAAACTACAAAATAATATTTTTGCTATTTCTTATTTGTTAAATTTCTTAATTAATTTTTTCTCATATTGGCAATATTTATTATTTTTATGTTTTTTTTATAATAACTAACAGAAAGGTGTCAAAATATGTCTATTTCTCAAGTTAATTTTAGAGGTATTGATCAAAATTCTTGCGAAGTAAATACCCAACAGAAAAATACAAGAATAAAAGAAGATAAAATACCGGCTGATAGTTTTATAAAGAACTTAGGCATGAAACAAACATCTCCTGTAAAATTAGGCAACTTTGGCTTCCAAAAGTTTACTGAAACTTTTTCAGATGAACAAATAGCTGAAATGAATCAAACAAGAAAATTGCCGGAAGGTTATTATCTGAAGTTTACACCTAAAACCAATCACTATGTAAATGGTTGCTACAACGGCACTACTCCTGCTAGATATGATTTGGTTAAACTTGGCGAAACTTCTAAAAAGATGTTAGACCTACAACAGGTTAAATATACAAATAAAATTCCAAATTTCTACGAAATAGATAATAAAGGCAATAAAACTTATTTAAAAGAAAAAAATGTAAATTTGGATGATGCAATGAAAAAGTCTAAAGTAATTGGGGTCGGCTTGGGAGCTGTTCTAGCTATTCTGGGTGTAGTTGCCCTCAAAGACACTTCATTTGCTAAAAACTTGATATCTAAATTAACAAAAACTCTCAAGTAATAATAATTATAAAATAAAAAAAGTCTAAGAAATTAGACTTTTTTTTATTTAAAACTCCACAAGTGCTTATAATTCCATAAGTTTTAAATTTTGAGATACTTCTATATCAGCAGTAACGGATTGTTTTATGTCTTCTACCGAGAAAGCAGGGTTAATTTCGGTTAAAAGCAAACCATCTTCCGTTACTTCTAAAACACATCTTTCCGTTATTATTAAATCAACTTCATTTGCTCCTGTTAGTGGCAAATCGCATTTTTTTACAATTTTTACCGAATCTTTAGAAGTATGTTCCATTGCGACTATAACTTTCTTAGAACCGACAACAAGATCCATAGCGCCGCCGATTCCGGGGACTAATTTGCCAGGAATAAGCCAACTTGCGATGTTACCTTCTTGGTCCACTTGCAAGGCACCTAATACTGTTACATCAATATGTCCGCCTCTCATCATCGAAAAAGCCATTTGTGTATCATAAAAACAAGCACCTTCTTTTATTTCAACACAGACTCCGCCAGCATTAGTTATTCTGGTATCGAAAGGTTCTTTAGTTTGGTTTTTCCCTGCACCTAATAGTCCATTTTCTGATTGAAATATTACATTCACTGATTGTGGTACATAATTTGCAGCTTCTGTTGGCAACCCTATTCCTAAGGTGACAACATCTCCATCTTTAAACTCTTTTGCAACTCTTTTTGCAATAATTTCTCTAATTTTTTCTTTGCTAAATTCAGTTGTGGTTAATTGCATTCATTTTCCTCTTTTATAACAATGTAATCAATGAACAGTCCTGGAATAATGACCTCATTAGGGTCTAAACAGTCAACGAGCTCGTCCGCTTGGACAATTACTGTATCGGCTGCTGTTGCCATAACTGGGTTGAAGTTTCTTGTACTGCCATAGAAAGCTACATTTCCATATTTATCAACTTTTGTCCCGTATAAAAGTGCGACATCAGCTTTTATCGGTTTATCCAAGATAAATTTCTTCCCATCTATAACTAAAGTATCTTTGCCATCTTCTATAATCGTCCCGACACCGGTTGGAGACAGCACGCCACCCAGACCTGAACCTGCTGCTCTTATTCTTTCTACAAGCGTTCCCATAGGTACTATTTCTACGTCAAGTGAACCTGAATTCATTTGTCTGCCGGTTTCCGGGTTGGTGCCTATATGAGAGGTTATAACTTTTTTAATTCGTTTATTTACTATTAGCTTGCCTTTTCCGGCATCCGGAAACGATGTATCATTTGAAATCATAGTTAAATCTGAAATTTCAGAATTGATTAATTCGTCGATCAAGTCGTCTGGAGAACCGCATTTTAAAAATCCCCCAATCATAATTGAGGAGCCGCTGTTTATTAAGCTAACAGCTTCATTTGCAGAAACAATCTTTTTCACATCTAATCCCTTAAGTCTATTCTTATATACGTATTTAAAAACTTATATCATGAAAAATGAAAGGTGACTACTTCGTTACCAAATATACAAAAAAGAGGCTAATTCCTGAATCTCTTTTTAAATGGCTGCTCTAACGGGAGAAATTTGTCATGAATTAATTTACAATATTCACCAAATTAAGAAAATTGTGTAATATTTTAGATTATGAATGAAAGTAAAAACAATAAATCTGAAAAAATAAAAGTCCCACCATCTGAATTAAGATGGCGAATAATTAAATTATTATTTTTCTTGTCAGTAACGCTTTCATTGTATTTTTATATCTATATTTTTCCATTAATTACAACTGGATAGGTTAAGGATGCATTCTATATTGATCGCTTATTTATTACCAATTATTGTACTTAGTTTAATATTTAAAATTGCATTTTTCTTATTTCCAATTTCTAAAGATAATGAAGAAATTGATATGAATAACTTTTTTGAAATAAAAAGAGAAACTCAAATAAAAGATATCTTTGAAATAAGTATTATTTTTTTAATAATTACTATTCCAATAGTTGGATTTTCAATGCTTAATGAATACAAATATCAAAATGCTCCATTAAGAGTGGTAAATGCTGCGGATACAATTGCACATGATATTTCTAGTTTAAATATGTTTTTAAAGACTAACAATCAACTATCTAATTTTAATAAGGAAAAAATTTATAAGGAATCATTAGCTAAATCTATATCTAAAAGAGAAGCTGGTTATAATTTAATTGCTGGGTATAACTTTAAAGATGATAAAGGAAAATTTATTAAATATAAGCCGAAATGGTACTATAAAAAAAGCTTAAATTCAGACCTCGAAAAATTACCTATTTTGTTTAATGCTTATGGCTCTATGTTTTTTGTGATTAAAGCTGACGGTTATTGCGGCATAAATCCTCCTCTGGATCATAAAAGAGCTAATTGTGTTCTATTAGCAGATATAAATGGACTTAGACCGCCAAATAAAATGATTAAACCTGAAAACGTACCCGTAACTAGCTACAAAAAAGATGATATTGGAGATAGATATTATATAATTCTGGGGAATAAAAAAGCATATTTAGAAAAATCATTTAAAGATAAGCTTTATTATAATTATAAAATTATGTATCCAAATCAAGAAGTAAGATATAAATTTGAATAGATATATCAATAGAAATAAAAAAAGAGCCTAATTTCTTAGACTCTTTTTAAATGGCTCCTCGGGTGGGACTCGAACCTACAACCCTTCGGTTAACAGCCGAATGCTCTGCCATTGAGCTACCGAGGAATATAACCTTTAAGCTATGAGTTAATTATAACTACAAAAAAAATTCTTGTAAATACCTTTTTTAGCATCATTTGTAATATAATACTTTTAGATGAATTTATACAATCCTCAAGGAGGCAAATATGCTATTAGGCGTAAATATTGACCATGTCGCGACACTCAGAAATGCAAGAGGAGGATTTGAACCTGACGTTCTTCAAGCCGCTCTCATTTGTGATGAAGTAGGAGCTCATGGTGTAACTGTCCATTTAAGAGAAGACAGAAGGCACATAAAGGATCAGGATGTATATTCAATTAAAAAATCTATTAAATGTTGTCTAAACTTAGAAATGGCAGTAACTTCAGAGATGCAAAAAATCGCTCTTGATATATTGCCTAAATTTTGTTGTATAGTTCCGGAAAAAAGACAAGAACTAACAACAGAAGGTGGATTAGACGTTAAAGGACAATTTGAGAAAATCAAAACATTTGTAAAACCTCTAGTTGAGGCCGGAATCCAAGTAAGCTTATTTATCGATCCTGACATAGAGCAGATTGAAGCTTCTTATAGCACTGGAGCTCCTTACATAGAACTTCATACAGGCTCATACTCAGAAGCTTTTGGCACTCCTGATGAGACAAAAGAATTTGAAAAACTAAAAAATGCAGCATTACATGCCCAATCGCTTGGCTTAAAAGTGAATGCAGGGCATGGTCTTAATTATGAAAATGTGCATAGAATGAAAGAAATTCCCGGGCTTATTGAATTAAATATAGGCCATAGCATAATTTCTAAAGCTATTTTCATTGGCTTAAAAAATGCTATAATAGAAATGCAAAATATAATTTAAGAAATATTACGTTCTTGGATTTTTTTAGCAATTTTTTGGCTTTATAGTTTTTAAAATCAACATAGTAAAAGGGTAAAGGTTTAATTATGACAGTAAATTTTAATCCATCACATGGAGTTACAGCTCCAACACCTTTTAGTAATTTTGCGACGCCTCCTTCAATCCCTGTGAATGCGTCACCTGTAGCTGCATCACCTGCAAAAGATACAGTTACTCAAGAAAAAACTGAAAAAAAGGGCCCTGTAAGATCTTTGAAAGATTTTATACGAGCGGTAAAGAAATTTGGAATTAACATCTCTGAATATACAAAAGGTACCTTTAAAGGTATAGCGGAAGGTCTTCTTGTCGGTGCAGGTATATTTACTGCTGGAAGCATTTATAAAGGTATAAAACAATTAGTTAAAAAACCTAGCAAAATGCCGGTTAAAGCATTAGCTGTTGCTGGTGGTTTGCTGACTTTAGCTGCTAACTACTGGAAAACTTCATTAAATGCAAATGAAAAGAAAGCAGATGTCGACCACAGATATACGACAACACCTGTTGTAGACGGTAAATAAATACAAACTTTTAATCAAAAAATCCAATGAAATTCATTGGATTTTTTTTATAAATTTTTATCCTTATGATATAATTCATTTAATCAATAAAAATCGATTATATTAGAATGTTCATCGGAGGTATTAATGAGCAGAATAGAAACATTTAAACAACATTTAAACGAAAAAAGAGCAATCAAAGTTATTGCGGGAATTGACAACTTTAATATTGAAAATATTAAAAAAGTTGTATGCGCAGCTGAACAAGCTAATGCAAGTGCTGTTGACGTTGCTTACAGCGAAGATATCATAAGAATTACTAGAGAAATCACAAATCTTCCGGTTTTTGTATCTTCTATTGAGCCTATCGAGCTTGCAAACGCTGTTGAACTCGGTGCTGATGCAATTGAAGTCGGTAACTATGATGTGTTATACAAAAAAGGAATCAGAATCACTTCTGAAAGAGTTTTATCAATAGTTAAAGAAACTCAAGCATTATTAAAAGGAAAAGAAACATTTATTTCTGTTACTGTTCCTGGCCACATCGATATAAATGAACAAATATCATTAGCAAAACAATTAGAAGAATTAAATGTTGATCTAATTCAAACAGAAGGTTCTGCTACAGTTTCTACATCAAACGGTGGTGCTCGCGGCTTACTTGAAACAGCTCAAGTTTCTATAGCGAATACAATCGATCTAGTAAGAAACATTGACATTCCTGTTATGACTGCTAGCGGAATTACAACAACAACAGCTCCTTTAGCTTTCGCAGCAGGTGCAGCTGCCGTTGGAGTCGGTTCTTCAGTTAATAAACTGGATTCTACAATCGCTATGATAGCTGTTATTAGAACTTTGGTTGAAGATGCTTCAAAAAGAGCAGAAAGAACATTGATTAATGCATAGTTGTTAATACAATTAATTGTTTAAAAGGTATGCTTTGCATACCTTTTTGCATAATAAGTGAGAGAATTCTTGGAAGAAAGTAAACTTAAACAAATATCTTACAAATATGTTTCTATAGATGATTTTTTAATCAGTCTCGACAGACTCACACGCTTTAAACACCCGTCAGAGAAATACTATAGAGTCTTTAAGGATATTTTATTTAAGTATTTAATAACTCCTAAATACAGCAAAAAACAACTTGAGGAACTGGATCCTAAAATTGTGTCTTATTTGGTTCAAAAAATTTGGAATGAATCTGTTAAAAGCTTAGGTTATTCTGTCAAGCTAAAAGATAAGATAATGAAAACAATGAATTTGCTTGATAATTCTTGTTATAGAGGTTATGACACAAACACGAAAGTTTTGATGAAAACAAAATTAGCAATAGAACCATTGCTTGGGTTGTTTGAGTCAAACTATAAAGAATTACCTGATAATGTTAAATTGTTAGTAAAATTGAAAGATTTTTTTAACAATAATCAAGAAGAAAACATCCTTGAGCTGTCAAAAAAAATAAGAGAATCTAATAAAATAAAATATCCTATAACAAAACTTGTTTTGACAGAAGGTATAACAGAAGAAATTCTTCTGCCAGAGTTTTCCAAACAAGAAAAATATGACTTTCAAGCCCACGGTATCTATGTACTAGGTGCGGGCGGGAAAAGCAAAATCCCTAATTTATATTCAAAGCTGAGAAAGACAGTAAAAATCCCTATTTTGATTCTGCTCGATAATGATGCAAATGAAATTTATAATATAGTCAAAAAAACGCTATTGAAGAAAGATAATATAATTTTAATTAACAAAGGTGAATTTGAGGATATAGTATCAAAAAGCCTAATAAAACGATCTATAAACAATGCTTATTACGACTTAGAGCAGGTTACGATAACAGAATTATGCATTTCAGATTCAATGTGTGAGAACATAAAAACCATTTATAAGACAAGAAAAATCGGCGAATTTCAAAAAGCACACTTTGCAAAAATATTAGCCCAGAATATAAAATACAAATCTGATGTTTCCCCTGAAATCGCAGCAATAATAGAAGCCATAAAATCTATCTAGAATTATTTTTTTATGTAGACTTCCTCTGGGTTATGAATGACACCTCCTAATTGCGTGGGATAAATGTTTCCGAATTTTTTTCTTATTGCAATTATACGTACGGGAGAATAAAGGTATATAATCGGTTTTTCATTGTATACAATAGTTTGATATTCATCATATAGTTTTTTGCGTTTGTTAAAATCCAGTTCTAGTGATGCTTTATCAAATATTTGATTAAGCTTGGCTTCCCAAGGAAGCAACTCTCTATTACCCTCATTAGGAAGCCTTTTGTTAAATAAATGCAAGGAACCATATGAATACCAAACATTTTTACCTGAATGGGGTTCTAGCGCGTTGCCAGTGAGTCCTAATATTATTGCGTCCCAATCTAGTGTATTAGTAACTTTGTTGACCAAAGAGTTAAATTCTATCGGCTTAAAGTTAACTTTAATGCCAAGGTCTTCCAAATCTTGTTTTACCATTACGCCAATAGCTTCTCTTTCAGTATTACCAGCGTTAGTAAGCAAACTAAATTCTACAATATTACCTTTTGAGTCACGGAGAACACCATCTTTTCCTGTATAAAATCCTGATTTTTTTAACAACTTTTTAGCATATTCGACATCTCTTTCATGCCCGTATTCAAGATTTTTATTCAGGAATATTGATGGCAAAGCTTCAGCCGTAAATAAAGGTTGCCCAAGGCCGCTTGCTATATTGAAAACTATGCTTTCTCTGTCGATTGCGTAATCTATTGCAGTTCTGAAATTTATGTCATTGAACCATTTTTGTTTTATTGGATTTACGTAATATTTGCCGTTAGGTCCTTTTCGAGTGTTGAGGTTGAATGTTAAAAACATCGTACCGGTCTCTGCGCCAAGGTTATATATAACATAGTCTGAATTTTTTTCTTGTTCTTTAAATCGAGCTACGTTTTTCCCTAATAACCCAATAGTGTCTATTTCTTTTGATTCAAATTTAAGTAATTCATTATTTAAATCACCTACAATAAGAAAAATGTACTTATCTAAGTAGGGCAGCTTGTTTTCGTCTTTATCGATTATGTAATAATTTGGATTTCTTTTTAGGACAACTCTTTGCGCCGGTACATATTCTGAGAGCATGAATGGACCGCTCGTAACCATTGTTCCCGGTTTTGTTGTGGTACCGTAAAAAGAGTCAAAATACCTGTTTCCTTTGGCTAAAACAGATGTAAACACATGCTCAGGAGCAATCGGGGAAGAGATAAGTCTTAAAAATGGTGCAAAAGGCTTATAGGTTGAAAATTTTACAGTGTACTTATCAATTTTTTCAATCTTAGGAGGTTTTCCATCGATTAATACAGAGTCTCTGGTACTGGTGTTACCAAAACCTGCCAGGATTATTTTATTCCAGGTAAAAACGACATCATCTGCCGTTATCTCTTTTCCGTCAGACCATTTCAAACCTCTTCTAAGCGTTATTATGTAGGATTTGTTGTCTTTAGAGACTTTTATTTCCTTTGCAAGCCTTGGTATAACCTTACCTGAGTACGCATCAGTAGAAACCAGAGAATCAAACATCAAATCTGCAATTTGGGAAGACGTCGCATCTTTGGATTCCCAGGGGTTAAATGTCTTGGGTCCTTCTCCTATGGTCGAAGTAACGAGGCTTCCCCCATAGTTGCCAACTTCTCCTCTCGAGAGAAGATAATCTACACCATCAATAGTTACCGTTTTGATATCTTTGGCGCTAGGATTTATAGGGATTTCGCTGTTAGTTATAATTTCATCTACACTTGCTTTTTCGGGTTTGTCAATTCTAAAACATGAAATCAGGCAAACAGTTACAATTACGACTAAAACAAGTAATTTTGTATAAATTTTCATATATCAACTTTATCATAATTACTTACACCAGTATATTATACTTGTCAATTTAATCAATTGACTTACTGAGTAAACAATTTTATACTATATTTTAAAGTAATGGAGATATTATATGGAAATTTGGCAAGTATGGTGTGTAGTGGCATTTGTTCTTCTTATATTAGAGATGTTCACTCCGACTTTATTTTTCTTGAATCTTGCAATAGCGGCTTTAGCTGTATCTGTTATTGCATATTTTAATGTTGAGTTTGTCTTGCAGGCTGCAATATTCCTTTTTGTTTCTGTCGGGTTGATCGTTTTTTTAAGACCTTTATTAATGAAGAAACTAAGCAGCAACGGAGCTCAAACAGGAATAAAAGAAAAATATATCAATAACATCGCTACTGTTGTAAAAGAAGTTACAAAACAAGATGGAAGAATCGCTATATACGGAGAAGAATGGAACGCAAAGACAATGGGTGATGAAGTTATTCCGATCGGTTCTAGAGTAAAAATTATAGACAACGAAAGTTTAATAATGTTTGTAGAAAGGTATGAAGGTTAAGTTATGAGTATTTTTGCAATTGTATTACTGGCTTTTTCAATTATTTTAGCCCTTAAAGGCTTTAAAATTGTAAAACAAGCAGAAGTTATGATTATTGAAAGATTTGGAAGATTCCATAAAATATTAGAATCCGGTATTCACTTCATTATTCCAATAATAGATTCACCAAGAGGAGTCCACTGGAAAGCAATTGCTCGTGGCGTTGATGGAAGAACATATGCATATATCGCCGAAAGAGAAAGAATTGACGTAAGAGAATGTGTATTTGATTTTCCAAAACAAAATGTTATCACTAGAGATAACGTTTCAATCAGCATAAATGCTTTGATTTATTTCCAAATAGTAAATCCAAAAAGTGCTGTGTATGAAATTCAAAACCTCCCCGAAGCTATTGAAAAGCTTACTCAAACAACACTTAGAAACATTATTGGTGAATTAGACCTTGATGAGACACTTGTTTCAAGAGATACAATAAACGCAAAATTAAGAGCTATCTTGGATGAAGCTTCAAATAAATGGGGTGTAAAAGTTAACAGAGTTGAATTACAAGATGTTATTCCTCCTGTAGACATCCAAACTGCTATGGAAAAACAAATGAAAGCAGAAAGAGACAGACGTGCGGCTATCTTGGAAGCTGAAGGTCTAAAAAAAGCTGCTATTTTACAAGCAGAAGGGCATAAAGAATCTCAAATTAATATGGCGCAAGGTGACAAACAGTCAGCTATATTAAGAGCAGAAGGTAAAGCTGAGGCAAGAATAATCGAAGCAGAAGCTGAAAAAGAAGCAATCAAAAAAATCATAGACGCAATTGCCGGAAATGGTCAGCCTGATAAATACTTAATAGCTGTAAGATATTTAGATACTTTAAAACATATGGTTGAGGGCAAAGACAATAAAGTTGTTTATATGCCATATGAAGCAACAGGCATCTTGAGTTCTGTTGACGGTATAAAACAGATGTTTGATGCCAATAAATAATAAAGTACAATTTTAAAAAATAAAAAAGGTAGACAAAAATCTACCTTTTTTATTTAAATTTTTCGATTATACACTTTTTTGGAATGTATCTTTTTCAGGCGTTCTTTCGAGTATAAGCCTATCTCCATATTGTTCATTAAATTCTTTTTCAGAAAGAATTCGAGTATTAGGCTTAGCTCCCATCACGCTTGCTTTTGATGTGACATGATAAGTGCCGTCATCTAATTTAATTACATTTGTGCTGCTACCCATCATTGGCTTTAAGTGAACTACTTCCATATGTGCTCCTTTTCTTATATGTATATTAAAACATATAATAACTAAAAATTGCCATATTAATTAAAAAAAGATAATTTTATACAATTTCGCCATATAGACACCAGGTTTGTGCCTTATTAATTTTTACATCGACAAAATCACCGACTTCGACATTATCAGAGTCAAAGTGGATTATTTTATTGTTTCTGGCTCGTCCGGAAAAAGTTTTTTTACCATCTTTTTCAGTAAATGACTCAATTAAAACTTCAAGTGTTTTACCTACGAATTTCTTGTTAGACTTCAAACAAGCTTCTTTGTTCTTGTCGTTTAATAGATTCAATCTTTCTTTTTTTTCATTTTCAGGAATGAATTTATCAATCATTTTCGCTGCTTTAGTAAATTCTCTTGGTGAATATGCGGCCGTATTAGAGTAATCGATTCCTAGTTGGTCAATGATAGATAGTGTTTCCTTGAATTGATCTTCTGTTTCTCCCGGGAAACCTACTATAAAATCGCTCGTAAGAGTGACATCTTTGAATCTATTCCTTATTTTTTCGGCAATAGCAATATATTCTTCTCTGTTGTACCTGCGGTTCATCTCTTTTAAGATTTCCGAGCTGCCCGACTGCATTGGAAGATGGAAGTATTCGCAAACCTTTTCGCATTCTTCTACAGCATTTATAAGATCGTCTGTGATATCCGTCGGATAAGAAGTAACAAATCTGATTCTAAAGTTTCCTTCTATTTCGTTTAATTTTCTGAGCAAATTGGCTAAAGTAACTTCAGGGTCGTCAAAGTCTTTTCCGTAGCTGTCAACATTTTGACCGAGCAATGTTATTTCTTTATAACCTGATTTTATGGTTTTTTCTGCTTCTGCGATAATTTCATTCATTGGCCTGCTTCTCTCGCGTCCACGAGTATAAGGTACCACGCAGTATGTACAAAAGTTATTGCAGCCTTCTATGATTGGAATCCAAGCGTTTACGCCAGTGGCTCTAGAGATTTCAAATTCATTAGCATCTTTAACTACCGCATTATTTGTTATTGCGCAAACTTTTTCATCAGCTTCAATTCTTTTTATAAGCTCTGGAAGCTCGTAAATATTGTGGGTTCCAAAGATCAAATCCACATATGGCGCGCGAGAGCGTATATGTTGTTTGTCTTGCTGGGCTACGCAGCCACATATTCCAATCTTGAGTTTCGGGCGAGTCTTTTTCCATTTGCCCCAGAGTCCTAGCCTGCTATATGCCTTGTCAGCTGAGAGCTGTCTTATGCTGCAGGTGTTTATTATCAACAAATCTGCTTTTTTTTCGTTTTCAACGGTTGTATAACCAAAATGAGACAGTATTCCAATTATCCTCTCACTGTCTGACTTGTTCATTTGGCAACCAAGTGTTTCTATATACAGTTTTTTCATACTAATTATTATACTTAAAAAATATATGTTATACTAAAAAAGTTAAATTTATTAGGAGTAATTATGTCAACATTAGTAAAAGCGAGCCATTTGTTAGTAAAAACTGAAGAAGAAGCTATTAAAATAAAAGAAGAAATATTAGCAGGAAAAGATTTTGCTCAAGCAGCTGCTGAAGTGTCACTTTGTCCTTCAGGAGCTAACGGTGGAGATTTAGGTTACTTTTCTAAAGGTCAAATGGTTAGAGAATTTGAAGATGCAGCTTTCTCTATGGAAGTTGGTGAAATCTCTGAACCAATTAAAACAGGTTTCGGTTACCATTTAATTTATTTAACAGATAAAAAGGACTAATGAACGATTTAGTTTTAAAACTTCGTCAGCTTTTAGCCAGCACTCAATCTGATGCTCTGCTTGTTAATTCTACAAACGAATTTTTGTTGGAGTACAATCAGTTGAGCACAAATGCAAGATATATCCTGACAGGCTTCTCTGGCAGTACTGGTGATGCTCTTGTCACAAAAGATAAAATATATTTGTTTGTAGACGGCAGATACCATGAACAAGCCGACAACGAGGTCGATAAAAATGTTGTAAGCGTTGTCAAGCTTCAACTTGGACAGTCATATTTGAAATCTCTGGTAGGAGCTGTGGGTGAAAATGCGAAGTTGTTGATAGTGGCCAGCAAAAATCCGTATTCTTTTGTCAATTCTTTAGAAGAAGAACTAAAAAAATACAGTTCTAAAGTCGAATATCTTGGATACGATCCTGTTTTTGAATTTGCCGATTTACCGCCTGCTGCTGATATGTGCCCTGAAATTGTCTCCGTACCTATAGAGATAACTAAATATTCTTCTGATGAAAAATATGCTTTAGTTTCAGACAAAATGATAGAAAATGACATTTATGTTGTAACCTCGCTTGAAGATGTCGCTTATTTTACAAATAAAAGATCTTTTTGCCTTCCTTTTTCAGCAACATATCCGGCTAAATTAGTAATTCAGAAAGATAAAGCGATACTTTTCACTGATTTTAAAATTGGGTTTATGGGTGAAAGCTTCAGAACAAGAAAACTTGCCGACTTCGATTTTTATGTTGCAAGTCATAAAAATAAAAACATTTATATAGATAAAAAATCCATTTCTATGCAAGATTATTTGTTGATAGATCACTCTAATGAAATACACGACAGCAATTTAAGCACTGTTAAAACTGTTAAAAATGATGCTGAAATTCAACACTTCAAATATGCTTTTTCACAAACAGATAAGGCATTGAATGTTATATCAGAGATGATTAACTCAGAGAAAATATACTCAGAGCTTGATTATTATGAAGCCTTGCAAAAAAGTTTTTTTGATAACAAAGCGACAGCATTAAGTTTTAAGCCTATCATAGCTTCAGGCTCAAACTCTTCAATAGTCCACTATTCTGATCCCTCAAAAAATAAACTTGTCCAAGATGGTGATTTTCTTTTGGTGGATTGTGGTGCATATTTTGATGGTGGCTATGCTACAGATATTACAAGAACCTTTGTAAAAGGAAACCCTTCTTTTGAGCAAAAAAAAGTTTACACCATGGTCTTAAAAGCTTTTTTAAATGCTTATAAAAACTCTTATAACATTGACTCCACATATTTTGAAATAGATGAAATCGCGAGAGATATTATAAACAAAAACAAAGATGAAGGATTTAATTTTTCTCACAGTACAGGTCATGGAGTTGGGATTTCAGTCCATGAGTCACCGCCATACATTGGACCATCTGACTTTTCAAAAACTCCAATATTAAAAAAGACAGTTTTTACTATTGAACCTGGTTGCTACAAAGAAAACTGTGGCGGGGTGCGTCTTGAGAATACTGTCTACGTTGAAGACAAGACTGATAGAATTAAACTCAACTCATTTTCTAAATTTAAATTTGAAAAAAAACTGGTTGAATACACTATGTTGAATGATGATGAAAAAAAATGGCTAGAAGAGTGGCAGGAACAAAGTGAATAAGATAACTAGCGTTACAAACAATAAAATCAAAGATTATTCAAAATTGCATCAAAAAAAATACCGCGAAACAAGTGATTTATTTAGTGTCGAGGGTGAAAAGCCTTTTGAAGAAATAATAGCTGCTGGCGTTGTTATAGAAGATGTTTTTGTATGTGAAAGCAGCTTGGATAAGTATAAAAATATCCCTAAGTTGAATATCTGTAATGAGGCAGTAATGAAAAAGCTCTCATCCACTGATTCACCGGCTTCAATTGTAACTGTAGCCCAAAAGCCCCAAATTGATATAAATATGCTTTCTTCCACCCACAATGTTGCACTACTTGAAAATATAAAAGATGCAGGTAATTTAGGCACCATAATAAGAAGCGCAGCAGCCTTTGACATTGATGCTTTGATTCTTTATGGAGACACTGTTGATTTGTACAACTCAAAAGTTATTCGTTCAGCCGCGGGAAACTTTTTCAAGATACCGACAATAAAATTATCAAGCATAGAAGAGCTTAAATCAGCATTCGATGGCTTTGAGCTGATTTCTACAGCCTTAACAGGTAAGCCTTCATATAATTTTTCATCCCAAAATAAAAATAAGCAAAAAATAATAATGTTAGGCTCTGAAGCAAGCGGTTTAACACCGGATTTAACTGAGATAGCCGATTACAATTATATTATTCCTATAAATAAAACAGTGGAATCATTAAATTTATCTGTAGCAGCAAGCATTGTTTTTTATGAACTCTTTAAACAGTAGGTTAAAACTTTTTTAAATTCGCAAAGCTTGCATCCAAAGCTTTCTGCCCTTGTGTTCCAAAATCTATAATATACATTTCGGAACCGGCTACTTCTCTGATTTCTTTAATGTGACCGAGCCCGAATTTAGCGTGAAACACTCTGTCTCCTGAGGAAAAATTGGGCTTTGTTTGAGTAGAATTTTGTTGTTGGCTCAAAGCTTGTTCTTTTGCTTTTTTTTCTTCAAGCATTTTCTTCAATGGACTATCTTCAAACATTTTCTTTATTTTTTTATCATCTTCAACCGCTTGTTCTTCTTTTTTGACTTGATTAGCCTTATTTTTGACAACTATTGCTCTTTTTTGAGGTGCTACAAAGCCTTTTCCGAAGGAATTGGTAGGGGCTATCTTCCCGCTTGGTGTCTCAACGACAGACTGAGACTTGATTTTATTGACAGCACTTTTGAAGGTACTTGTATGAGAAGAACCTACATCTGACGGGCCTTCTTTATTCGTAACCTCATCAGGGATTTCTATTAAGAAGCGGCTTGGGTTGTAGTATCTGTATTCTCCCCACATCTGTCTTCTTTTTGCATATGATATGAATAAATTTTTCTTGGCCCTCGTAACCCCAACATACATAAGTCTTCTTTCTTCTTCCATTTCTGTAAGGCTGTTTAAAGAGCGATTATGAGGGAAAATGCCTTCTTCAAGACCAGACAAAAACACGTTGTCGAATTCAAGACCTTTTGCACTGTGAAGTGTCATCAACGTCAATGAAGCAGACTCTTCTACGTATTCATCGAGATCGCTTACAAGGGAAACCTGTGCGAGAAACTCTCCCAACTCGTTTCCTTCTTCTTGCGGCTCAAATTCTTGTGCTACGTTGATTAATTCCTGTAAATTTTCGATTCTTGTCTCTGCATCAACTGAATCTTCAGCTTTTAATTCGACCAAATATCCAGATTCTTCAAGTAAATATGCTATATATTCAGACAATTTAAGCGTTGCCATATTGCGTCTGAATTTTTCTATTAACTCTACAAATGACTTGAGCTTTGTCTTTGTTCCTTGGTTAAAATCATCGAATTCATCTATATTTAGAAGTATATTATACATCGATGTTTCTTGTCCTGTAGCTATTTCGAGGATTTTGGCTACGGTTGTCGGTCCTATACTTCTTTTTGGGACGTTTATAATTCTTCTTAAACTCTGAGAATCACTAGGATTATAAATAAGTTTTAGATAAGCGATTATATCTTTAATTTCTTTCCTGTCATAGAACTTTAGCCCTCCGACTATTTTGTAAGGGATTCCTGCGGCTATACAGGCTTCTTCTATCGCCCTTGATTGTGAATTTGTTCTATATAAAACGGCAATGTCATTAAGTGATGATTTGTTTGACAGTTGTCTTATATTCCTGATTATAAAATTAGCTTCATCTCCTTCGTCATGACATTCTTGAATGTTTATTTTCTCGCCTTTTCCAAGGTTTGAGTAAAGGTTTTTGCTCAATCTTTGTGTATTGTTTGTAATTATTGCATTTGCAGCCGTTAAAATCGTTTCTACGGAACGGTAGTTTTGTTCTAGTTTTACGAGTTTGGTTTTAGAGAATTCAGACTGAAAGTTTAAGATAATCTTATAGTCAGCACCTCTCCAACTGTAAATAGACTGGTCGACATCACCCACAACACAAAGGCTTCTTCCGGTAAGGTTTTCTTCAGGTTTATTATTTGTATAAATAAAATTAATCAACTGATATTGGCTTATGTTCGTATCTTGGAATTCGTCTACCAGTATGTGTTTGAACCTATTATGATACTTTTCTCTTGTTTCTGTAGATTGTTCTAATAATTTGACAGTCAGCATTAACATGTCATCAAAATCAAGGGCATTATTTAAGCACAGCTGTTTTTGATATTCTGTGTATACTTCGGCATATTTTTCTGTTCTATAATCTCTTGCACGTGTTGCAAACGCATATGCGTTTTGCATCTTGTTCTTGGCGTTAGAGATGACCGTTTTGATTAGCTTTGGCTGATAAACCTTTTCGTCTAATTTTAGAGTCTTTAAGGCATTTTTTATAACAGCAAGTGAGTCTGTTTCATCATAGATTACAAATGATTTTTGAATTTTTTGTCCATTTTCATCTGTATAATTTTCTACATCTGTTCTTAAAATGCGCCCTGCAATGCTGTGGAAGGTTCCAACCCACATTTTCTTAGCTTTTTCTTCGCCAACCATATGAGAAAGTCTCTCTACCATTTCTTTTGCCGCTTTGTTTGTGAAAGTAACCGCTAAAATCTCGTAAGGAGAGACTCCTGAATTAACCAAGTTGGCTATTCTCGTGGTCAAAACCTTTGTTTTACCGCAACCAGCGCCAGCCAAAACTAAGAGTGTACCGAATTTTTCGGTAACTGCTTCTCTCTGCTCCCTGTTTAGTCCGTCTAAAATGTTCTTCATACACTTTTATTTTTTAAAATTTATGTTATTATTATTATATTAGAAAAAAGATTTTTATTAAAGTTATTATGTAATTTAGGGTTAAAGAATGTCAGACGAAAAGAAAAGCGAACAATCGATTATGGTTCCAATCGATGATTTAGATACAGTAGACCAAGCAGATGCAAATACCATCGATGAATTAGCTATGGAATTAGCAACAATCCAACAATCAGCTAAAAAAATAGCAATTATTGGCAGTCGTAATTTACCAATTACACACCAGCAAGTAATTGAAGTTTTAGCAACGGCATTGGTAACTCAAGGTAATACAATAATAACAAGTGGCGGTTCTAGCGGTACAAACGCAGCAGCCATTAGAGGTGCGATGAAATCCAATCCTGAAAAATTAAGAGTTATTTTGCCTCAAACAATAGGGCAACAGCCTTCAGACGTTCAGGATCAGCTTATTGGCGTTCCTAATATCATCGAACATGCCGATAGAGCAATGATGACATTAGCCGATGCTAGTAGAATTTGTAACAGAGAGATTATTGATGAGTGTCAACAGCTAATCTGTTTCTTATCACACACTTCAGGTACTTTACATAAAGCTATTGAGTACGCAGAAGGCTCTCATAAAGTAGTTACGTCGTTCTATTTAGACTAGTCTGCTTTTTATATGTCTAGCAACAGCTTCTCCCATCGAGAAGCAACTTGATTGTGTCCGTAGAGCTCCTTGTGCTTTGAACGTCGCGCTTAGGTGTCTTCCGACTATGTATAAGTCATCATATTTTTTGGAAATAAGTGACTCAATAGGAAGGAAATAATTACCGTGCCCAAATTCTAAAGTGCTTGAATTCTTACTTTTAGAGTGGATGTCTATAGGATAATTTGTACTTAAAGCAATGTTATCAAAGGTTTTACCTTTCACCATGTCATTAATATCATATATATATTGCCCTTCGACGCGGCCAGATTCTCTAATTCCAAGCATATCAGCAATATTAGAGATGTATGCGTTCTCAAAACCAGGCAAATATTTGTTACAGAACCTAGATAGCCTGTAGATTTGCTCCCTGCCTTTTATAAGCAGTTTTGTTGTTAGGCATTCTTTATCTATTGCTTGTTCTGAGTCTATAAGGATTCTAGGGCAGTTAAACGCAACAGCCGTAGGCATTCTAGGTATAGTAAATATCTGAAAATACGACGAATCCTCTTCGAGAAGGTCTCCGTTAGCTATAGCTTCTTTGAACACAGGCCTTAAAGCCCATTCCTTGTTTGTATCCCAGGTATAAGCGGTGGATAAGTGTATCGAGCCATCAATACAGGTGCTCGTAGTAATGTTTCGATTAGAATCAAGTTTAGTAATCCATTCTTCAAAGATATCAAGCTTAACATTAGACATTATGAACCGCAAAGTCGTAGCTTGAGAAAAAGATTCTGAATCCAAAAAATTACAACTTAAATTTTTTGCAACAAATCCAAAACCGCTCGCGTCTACAAGATATTTCGTTTCGTATTGTATCGATAATGTTTCTGATTTTAAATTTACTTCATAATAGCTATTTTTTTTAGCAGCTGATTCAAATTCAGTGCTATATAAGACATCACAATTTACTGAGACAAGCATTTTGTCTAGTACGATTTTTAAAAGTTCCGGGTTGAACCATCCAGGATTGCCGTCCGAGTAAGTAAGTTGGGCGTTATATTCTTTTGCTGTTTCAATTAAATCATTGAAAAAAGTATTATTTATATCAAGCATTTCAGTTTTCATAACTGGCGTAACAAGCCCTGATGTCATAGTCCCACCCAGGTGAATAGCCTTTTCCGCAACAAGAGCTTTTAGTCCAAGTTTTGCGGCCATATAAGCAGCTGCAACACCTGAAGTTCCTCCACCAATAACTATTACATCATATTTTTTCATAATTAAATCCCCGATAAAATATTATCAAATTTTGTTTTTTTAGTCCGAATGTAAAGATAATAAACTATATCTTGCCTTTCTTGTAGCTGCTAGTTGTCGGTCTTGATGAAGTTTCTTTTTCGCATTCATGTCTTTTTATAATTTCATCACTAGAGGAATTTAAATTTGGATCTCTAAACAATATTCCTGCTTTTGTTTTTGTTAAACCGTTATCGAAAGAATCCAATGGATTCAATATTTTTGAAGACGACATTGATGCTATAGTACCATATTGTTTTTCATTTATAAGTACTTTTCCTACATTAAATCCAAGTTCTAATAAAGCAGCACGATAAGGAGTTGAGTTTGAGTAGGTAACTATTATCGAATTTTTATTCATTTTTGATTTTATTAATTCAATAAATTCAAATGTCCATAAAGTAGGGTCTTTTTGAGGAGTAAATGCATCCAGAAATATAAAGTCATAAGTCCCGCTTAGGCTTGAGATTGCTTTACGAGCATCATCAGAATGATAGTTAAAGACACAATCTCTATAAATATTGTTTTTTAAGCCGTTTTTCATGCTACTAGATACATATTGATAATATATATTATGTAAGAACGGTAGGTTTTGATCAGTAGAGGATAAATAAGACCTGGAAAATTGGTTATATTTGAAATATTTGAGTATAAACATTGATTTTTGATCAAAGAATGAGCTATCGGCATTATCAATTATCTGTTCAGCTTTGGTTACTGATTTGGTATCATTGTTGAAAATTTCTCTTGCTAAAAATATTTTAAGATCTAAAGATGGTATAGAGTCTTTTATAAATGGTGAAATCAAAATCAAATCTTTATTTACTTCGAGAGCGTCTATTTTTATTTTTACATTCTTATTGTTTTTTTTAGAAAAATAGAGTGCTGCTTTTGAGTTATAACCAATTCCAAAGCAGATATCCAGTATTTTTATTTCATTGTTCTGTTTTGAAAAGTCATTTATTAATGAAGGCATGATGAATTTTTCTATACTTTCTTTAAATGCACCTGAGCTTGAATGATAGATGTCGTTGACATTATGATTGTATAGTCCGACGGACCCGTCTTTTGTTTTGCAGTAAGAAAAATTATTCATAAATATATTCTATATTAAAAATAAGAACGGCGAAATGTTATGGATATATTACTTGACGATACATCTTGTTTTGTGAATTATGATTCGGATAGATACATACTTATAATAAATAAATCGAAAAGAAATGTATCTATAATATTTCTTTCAAATTTAAAATCAAAAATCTAAAAAATTTTCAAATAAAATTTTTGAAAAATAAAATTATTAAAAATAAAATAACAATCACGTTTGTTAGATATGTGGGCAATGAATCATTTAGAAACAGAATTTATATTATGTTTAAGTGGGAGAGAGATATGCAAAATACGCCAATCAATATAATGTTGGTCGAAGATCATAAGCTTATGAGAGTAGGCATGAAGACCTTATTCGACGAAACAGAAGACTTCAGCGTCATAGCGGAAGCCCAAACGGGGAAAGAAGCGGTTGAAAAAGCCCGTATACACAAGCCAGATGTGATTTTGATGGATATAGGCTTGCCTGATATATCCGGTATTGCTGCAAGTAAGAGGATTTTGGATGAAAATCCGGAGACTAAAATAGTTATTTTGACCTCTCATTGTACGGAGGAAGAAGTCACGGAAGCCTTATCAGTAGGTGCATATGCCTATGTCATAAAGGATATAAACACAGATTTATTAATGATGATTATTAAATCCGTCAACGAAGGTGCTATATGGCTTGATCCTAAAATAGTGCCGCTACTAAGACAGAAAAATGGTCCTATAATTCCTAAAAAGCAGACTTCTAGAGCTGCGTTTAGGTCTCAGCATGCTAACCTTACAGAAAGAGAGTATGAGGTCTTAAAGCTTGTTGTAGACGGTAAATCGAACAATGAAATCGCAAATATATTAAGTATTAGCGAACACACAGCCAAAGCGCATGTCTGTAACATCATACAAAAACTAGTTGTAGATGACAGAACACAAGCGGCGGTTAAAGCATTGAAAGAAGGGCTCGTATAGTGGGTTGAAATTCTGATTAACGTGTGTTATTATTGATAAGCTAAATACTGAGAAGAAGGAGAATAGGCATGTCAATCCAAAAAATCGATGCAATGCGCCAATGTCAGCCGTTAAAACAATCGATTTCTGCTGTGCCTTTACGTGAATCCATAAACTTCAAAAATTCTTCTGACCAGTTTGTCTCAAATAAAAACGACAGCGTCGACAAAATCGAAGCTAAGTATGATTTTGCTTGTAGATTAGCAGCTTTTTATAAAAATAAATACGAATCATTGTTAAACGATAAATCTTGTTGCGTTTAACTTTTTTGTTAATTTGTAGACTAATTTCGCCTATTATGCTATTTAATAAATATGTTAAAAAATAGCAAATATTGGCTTGCCTTTGCGTCTTTAGAAAAAACAGGAAGCACTTTTGTAAACAAGCTCTATGACTTTTTTAATTATGACATAGAGAGGGCTTGGAATGCAGATATTTCTGATTTGGTAAATGTTGAAAATATAACAAAAAAACAAATAGAAGCATTTTTGACCGAAAAGAAAAATGTTGAACCGGATAAGTGCACAGATTATATCCTTAAAAGTAATATCGATTTTATTACTTTTGACAGCCCTAATTACCCGGAATTATTGAGACATATCTACAATCCCCCTATGACGCTGTTTGTTGCCGGCGATTTAAATAGATGCAATTTAAATAAAACTTTAGCCATAGTTGGATCACGTAAGGCCAGTGATTATTCAAAAGATATTTTAAACAGAATAGTAAATGGATTTTTCGGTTCAGATATATGTATCGTATCGGGATTAGCTACAGGGATTGATACAGCGGCTCATTATGCTGCAATAAATTCAAATCTGTCGACCATTGCTGTTATTGCTGGAGGATTTAAAAATATATATCCTACTTCTAATAAAAGCCTATTCAGAGAAATCCAAAATTCGCATGGAGCTGTAATTTCTGAGTATTGGCCTACCTGTGAACCTATCGCATGGAGATTCCCTCACAGAAACAGAATTGTGAGCGGTCTTTCACAAGGAACCTTAGTTGCTGAAGCTGCACTAAAAAGTGGCGCTTTGATAACTGCAAAGCTTTGCCTGGAGCAAGGAAGAGAACTTATGTGCATTCCCGGTCTGGTTTCTAATCCTAATACGGAAGGTATTTACAAATTGTTAAAAGATGGCGCGACTTTGGTAACAGGCCCAAATGATGTATTAGAAGCTCTTGGATGGGAGTTTAAGCAAGATAATACAAAAAGAGTGAAAGAAAATAATTCACATCTTTCTGCGCCAGAAAATATAGTTTATGATATTATTTCTAAAGATTCAGTTAATATTGATGACCTAATTTTAAAAACTAATATGAATATTGGCGATTTAATGGTAATATTAACAAAATTAGAGATAGACGGGTTAATTAAACAAACAGACGGGGATAAGTATATTTCTCATGCTGTTTTTTAGAGAGAATTATGGCAAAGAAGAAAGAAGAAAAAGCATTAGTAATAGTAGAGTCACCAGCAAAGTCTAAGACTATAAAAAAAATTCTGGGTGATTCTTTTCAAATAGAAGCAAGTTATGGACATATCAGGGATTTTCCCCCAAAAGTTCTCGGGTTTGATGTCGCCAACGATTTTGAACCTTCATTTGTTGTAATTCCTGAAAAGCAAGCAGTAGTTAAAAAATTGAACGAAGCTGCTAAAAAATCAGATAAAATTTTCTTGGCTTCTGACCCTGATAGAGAAGGAGAAGCTATTGCCTGGCATGTAAGACAAGTGTTAGAAGTTCCGGATGAAAAAATATATCGTATAGAATTCAACGAAATTACACCAAAAGCCGTAAAAAACGCAGTTGAAAACTTTAGAAACATCGACATGCAAAAGGTTAAAGCACAACAAACAAGACAGATTTTAGACAGACTTGTAGGGTATAAAATAAGTCCTGTTTTGTGGGAAAAATTAAGAAATAACAGACTTTCTGCAGGAAGAGTGCAAAGTGTCGCACTGAGAATGATTTGCGAAAGAGAGTCTCAAATAGAAGCTTTTATACCGCAAGAATATTGGACAATAACAGCTGATCTGTTAAAAGACAAGAAACCTTTTGAAGCTGAATTAACCAAATATAAAGATAAAAAAATTGAAATAAAAAACGAAAGCGAAGCTAACAAAATAGTTGCGGACTTGACTAAAAAAGGCCTCGAGTACGTTGTTTCAAAAATTACTAAAAAACAAACGACAAGAAAACCAACCGCACCTTTCATAACTTCTTCATTGCAAAGAGAAGCAAGTAATAAGCTCGGATACGGAGTTTCTAAGACGATGCAAGTCGCTCAAAAGCTCTACGAAGGGATTGATATAACTGGTGACGGCCCTGTCGGTTTAATAACGTATATGAGAACTGATTCTGTAAGGATTTCAGATGATGCGCAAGCAGAAGCAAAAGAATATATCACATCAACTTATGGCGAAGAATACTATCCAAAGACACCGAATAATTATGTAAAAACCGATAAAAAAAATGTACAGGATGCTCACGAAGCGATTAGGCCCTCTTATATTGATAAAACACCTGAGAGTTTAAAAAGCTACTTAACAAGCGAACAGTACAGGCTCTATAAGCTTATTTGGGACAGATTTGTGGCATCGCAAATGGAAAATGCCAAAGTAGAAAATACTTCAGTTGAAATAAATGCGGATGATTATACTTTTAGGCTTGGTTCAAGCAAAATATTATTCGATGGATACCTGAAAGTCTACAGTGAGACAGATGATGATGTTGAAGAACTTGCTAAGATGCCTACTTTTAAAGAAAAAGAAGTTCTTGGATTAAATAAAATCAACCCTAAGCAGCACTTCACGCAACCTCCACCTCGTTTTACTGAAGCCTCTTTGGTTAAAGCTTTAGAAGAACATGGCATAGGAAGACCGAGTACTTACGCGCCAATTATTTCTAAAATCCAACAAAAAGGATATGTCCAAAAAGTAGAAAAAGCTCTGTCTCCAACACTTTTAGGACGCACAGTTTCTGAGAAACTTGTTGATCATTTTACTACTATTATGAATTATGAATTTACAGCTTCTTTAGAAACAAAATTGGATGATATAGCTGAAGACAAGGCTGAATGGCATTCTGTAATAAAAGAGTTTTACGATCCTTTTATAAAAACTGTCGCTGAAGCAAAAGAAAAAATGGAAAAGGTAGTAATAGACTCCGGTAAAACTTGCCCTAATTGCGGCAAATCAATGATAGTTAGAACAAGTCGATTCGGAACTCAGTTTTTAGGATGTTCAGGGTATCCTGAATGTAAAACAATGATGCCTCTTGACGGTGAACAGCAAGCAGCAGAACCGAAAGAATCTGATGAAAAATGTGAAAAATGTAATAATCCGATGGTTCAAAAAGTAGGACCTTATGGCCCTTATTTAGAGTGCACTGACGAGAAATGCAAACACCGAAAAAGAATAATAAAATCAACCGGTGTAAAATGCCCTAAAGAAGGCTGTGAAGGTGAAATTGTATTTAAAAAATCAAAATACGGGAAAGTATTTTTTGGTTGCAGCAAATATCCTAACTGTGATTTTGTCTCTTGGTATGAGCCTGTGGATGAAAAATGCCCTGAATGTAGCAGCATATTAGTTAAAAAAATTACTAAAAAAGCAAGTAAACTTGAATGTATAAATAAAGAATGCAGTTACTCAAGAGAAATGGAAGAAAAAAGTGATTAAACTAGGACTGATTGGATATCCCCTATCTCACTCGATGTCCGCTGTGATTCAGAAAGCGGCCTTTGAATCAACAGGTATAGAAGGAACTTATGAAATTCTTGAAACTGAGCCTGAGTCACTTATTGATAGAATGAAATTTTTAAAATCCAGAGGCTACGAGGGATTCAATGTAACCATTCCATTAAAAGTACCCATAACACTGTTTTTGGATCAAGTTGATAATATTGCTAACCTCGCTGGGTGCGCTAATACAGTAAAAATCTTGCCGGATAAATCTTTGCACGGTTTTAATACAGATGTATATGGTTTTTCTCAAGCCATACCAAAAGATATTCAGTCTCAGCTTTTTGGAAGTAAAGTTGCGATTCTTGGGAATGGAGGAGCGGCAAGAGCTGCTGCTGTTTCACTTGCGCAACTTAAAGTATCTCAAATTGATTTTTATGTTAGAAACATCATAAATGCATCGACGATGATAAGTATAGTAAGAGAAAATTTCCCGAATATAAAAGTGAATTCATATCAAATCCAGCATTTAGAAGATTTATCAACTTACAAAATGCTCGTAAACACAACTCCTATCGGGATGAGAGGAAAAGCTATGGGGCTTTCTCCGGTTCCAGAAGCAGCTATAAAAACTATGAATAAAGATTCTGTTGTATACGATATTGTTTATAATCCAATTAAAACAGCTTTAATAGATATAGCGCAAGCAAATAACCTTTATTCTATAAATGGTCTTGATATGCTGATATACCAAGCAGCAAAAGCATTTGAAATTTGGACAGGTCAATCTCCTGATACTAAATTAATGAAAATTGCAGCACTTGAGAGTTTGACGACTACCCATTAATCCTTTTTATAGGCCAAGTCAGGCTTGCGAGCAGCTAGAGTCTCATCAACCCTTTTGACTGGGGTTTTTAAGGGATGTTTTAATACTTCTTCAGGATTCTCTTTTACTTCAGAAGCTATTTTTTTCATTATTTCAATGAATTCATCTAGTCTTTGTTTATTTTCTGTTTCTGTAGGCTCAATCATTATGGCTTCAGATACAATAAGCGGGAAATAAACGGTAGGTGGATGGAAGTTGTCATCCATAAGCCTTTTTGCTATTGCCAGGGTGTTTACACCTTTTTCTTTTTGCCAATCACCAGATAATACAAATTCATGCATGCAAGTTGTATCGTGTGGCAAGAGATAGTCGTTTTTTAATTTTTCTTTCATATAGTTGGCATTTAAAACTGCATTTGTACTCACATCTTTTAAGGACTTGCCCATAGATAATATATAAGCATATGCTCTTATCAAGATGCCAAAATTGCCGTAAAAAGACTTAATTTTGCCTATCGTGTTTTTTAAATCGTAATTTTTTGAATAGTTTTTGCCATCAAAACCGATAACAGGCACCGGCAAATAATCTTCAAGCTCTTTCACAACTCCTACAGGCCCTGCACCTGGACCACCGCCTCCATGAGGAGTAGAAAATGTTTTGTGCAAATTAACATGAACTATGTCAAATCCCATCTTTGCAGGAGTCGTATAGCCCATAATCGCATTCAAATTTGCACCATCGTAATATAAAAGCCCGCCAACTTCATGCACCAGCTTTGATATTTCTAGGATATTTTCCTCAAAAATACCCAAAGTGTTTGGATTTGTTAGCATTATGGCGGCAGTATTTGAGTCCAAAACATTTTTCAATGCATTTATGTCTACTTGTCCATTAGGTAGTGATTTAATTTCAACAATGTTAAAACCACACATCGCAGCAGTTGCAGGGTTTGTGCCATGTGCTGAATCAGGCACTATAACATTGGTTCTCTTCTCGCCTTTGTTTTCAAAGTACTTTTTAACAATCATCATCCCACAGAGTTCCCCATGGGCACCGGCTGCCGGCTGTAAAGTGATAGCATCCATTCCTGTAATAGCGTTTAGTGCTTCTTGCAGATTGAACATTAATTTTAATGAGCCCTGAGAATCTTGATCTTCTTGAAGAGGATGTAAATTAATAAACTCGTCAACTGAAGATAAAAATTCATTTACTTTAGGATTATACTTCATAGTACAAGATCCCAACGGATAGAAGCCTTTTTCTATACAAAAATTCAAATCCGAAAGTTCTTTAAAATGTCTCATCGCTTCTAATTCAGAAACTTGAGGAAGAATTGAAGAATCATTTGAGAGATGGCTTTCAGAAAGGTGGTTAAATTCTATTTTTTCATTTGTCAGCTCTATACCATTAGTACCATCTATACTTTTTTCAAATATTAGTTTAGTCATTCGTTCTCCAATTTAGACTCTAAGTATTTTTTCAACATTTCCTTTGTTTTCATCGCTCTATAAATTATTTCTTCGTTTGAAGCATTTTGATACAAAGCTCTTCCGATACCGACAGCTCTTGCTCCGGCCTCTAAATAGTCAGTAAATCCTTCTATTTCGATGCTCCCTGTGGCAATTATGTTTAAAAAAGGCATAGGTCTTAAAAGATCTTCTACATATGTAGCTCCACCCATAGGTCTGGTTGGATAAATTTTAATTAAAGGAGTTCTTGCCTTCCAAGCTGAATAGGCTTCATTTGGCGTTGTTGCGGTCATTATTAATGGAACCTGAGAGCTTTGGCACAGCCTTACCAAATTCATCTGAAATATGGGAGAAACGATTATTTTTGCTCCTGAGTTTATTGCCATAGTTGCTTGCCTTTGAGTGATTATTCCACCTGCAGCAATCATCAAATCCTCTGATGAATTTAAATATTTTATGGCATCAGCTACTGATGAGTTATTGATTATTACTTCAATTATTTTGATGCCGCCTTTTACCAGTGATTGAACGATTTCAACAACTTTTTCTCCATCGTCTATCCTGACAACGGCGTGTACTTTTTCTTTTAAAATTTCTTTTATTGCATTCATATTATTACTTTTTTCTCTTTACTTTTATCAAATTAAATACTAGGTTCTTTTCTTCTTCTGCTTCTTCTTCGCTTGAGTATCCAAGCAAGTTTTCCAGATCAGATCTTAAATCAGAAATATCATCATATTTTTTCAAAATTCCATCGACAGCTATAGAAACATCTCCTGTTTCTTCGGAAACGACAAGGCAGGCACAATCACAGACCTCGCTCATTCCTATTGCAGCTCTATGTCTGGTACCATATCTCCAGCTTAATTTAGGATCTTCTGTAAGAGGCAATAAAACTCCAGCCGCTAGTATTTTGTTGGCATGTATAATAACTGCTCCGTCGTGCAGCGGCGTATTAGGATGAAATATCGTCAAAATTAACTCAGTGGAAACGTCTGCATTTATCTTTGTGCCGACTTCAGAATATAAAGAGTCTTGTTCATTTTTTTGAAAAACAATAAGGCAACCGTGTTTTAATTTGCTGAAATATTTTACAGATTCTATTATTTCTTTGATTATATTGACTTGTGGAGTATTAGAAGTTTTTTTGTTTGAAAACATACCTTTGCTCATAAACCCTGTTTGCCCAAGGTAGCCAAGCAATTTACGAAGTTCTGGTTGGAATATAACAACTAAACTAAAAATGACAATACTTACTAACGTTTTTAGAAATACTCCGATGATTTGTAAATCAATTTTTATCAAAAGTTCGCTAAATGCCCAAGTCAGCAAAAGAATAAAAATACCTTTTACAAGTTTTTCTGACTGAGTTCCTTTTATGTACTTTTTGTATGAGAAATAAAGTAAGACTGCTATAAATAAAAGTTCGGCAATATTTAACAAATTAAACTTTATGTTTAAAGTCTCAAAAGGGGATTTTAGTACATTAAAGAAATCGTTGAACATTTAAGTTTCCTACTTGAATTTTGTCGGAATAACGTCTGATTCAGTTAATTGTTCATATGTCTGTCTCTCTATAATAATATCAGATTTTCCATTATTTACAAGTATAGCAGCTGGTTTTAGCACCCTGTTATAGTTGCTGGACATCGAATATCCGTATGCGCCAGTAGTGTAAAAGCAAACTAAATCGCCAGCTTCGAGTTCAGGAATCGTAATATCTTTTGCTAAAATATCTCCTGATTCACAAAATCTTCCGGCGATAGTTACTTTTTCAAAATTGTCATAATTTTGTTTATTTGCTACTTCGACCGTGTATGCAGCTTGGTACAAGCTAGGTCTCAAATTATCGGCCATACCGCCATCTACTGTGAAATATTTTCTTCCATTCGGAACCTGTTTTGATGTTCCTGCTGTATAAAGCGTAATGCCTGCGGTTCCTACCATACTTCTACCTGGTTCTATGTATATAGTTGGTGGGTGTATGCTGTATTTTTCAGAATTAAGTTTAATAGATTCAATAATAACCTCTGCAAACTCATAAATCGAAATAGGTGCGTCTTCTTCAGTATATTTAATACCCAATCCGCCGCCAACATTGATATCTGTCAATTCAATCCCGAATTTTTCTTTGATTCTGGACATTTCATTGAAAAAGACCCCGATTTCATCAAAGTATACTTGTTTTTCAAATATTTGCGATCCTATATGAGCATGCAATCCCGCTAGATTTAAGTTTGTATATTCTTCTTTTATCAACTCAATAGCTTCATCAAGTTGAACTAAGTCAAACCCGAATTTTGAATCCAAATGTCCTGTTTGAATATATTCATGAGTGTGGCATTCAATCCCTGGTGTGATTCTAAGTAATATTTTAACTTTTTTGTCATATGATTTAGCGATATTATCAAGCATTGCAAGCTCTAAAAAATTATCAACAGAAATTGCACCCACTCCAACATTTAGAGCCAATTCAATCTCTTCTGAGTTTTTATTGTTACCGTTAAAAATCGTATTTACCATAGGAAATCCTGCGCTGTATGCTGTATAGATTTCGCCACCTGAGCATAAATCTAATCCAAAGTTTTCTTCCTGCATAATTTTACAAACAGCTTTAGTCATAAAGGCCTTAGCCGCAAACATCATGTTGATATTTGGATAATCTTTAAATGCATTTTTATAATCTCTTGCGATTGACCTTATAGTTGTTTCATCGTAAATATACAGTGGAGTACCGTATTGGTTTGCGAGATCAACTAAATCGCATCCGCCTACTTCCAAGTGATTTTTTTCGTTTATTTTTGCTGTAATCGGTCTGATGTTTTGATTTGCGGTGTGTTGCATGATTTTTCCTTTGTATTTACTATTCTTTAGCAACATTTTATCACCAATAAGGTTATATTACTAATAAGATTTGATAAAATTCAAAAAAGTATTATTATATAAAATATGAAGAAAATAGCAGTATTACTTTTTATACTTTTAACGTTAAAGTTGCCCTCAGTTGCGCAGATTGATGACTATGACTTGCTTTATTATCAAGCGCAAAAATGTGATGTTAAGCTTATGCATGACATCGATCCTTTTCAAGACGAAGAGTATCAAAAATATGCCTGGTCGCCTTATCCACTGTACAGAACAAGCTCCTATATGTATTTTAAGGATATAACAATACCTCCGGGGTATTATTTGCTCACTCCAAGAAAATTAAAAGGTATAGATTATGTATTGTTTAAGTCAGCAGGCAAAGTGAAATACATTATTCCTGCCGTAAAAAAAGAAACAGTGCCAATCGATTTTTACCAAAAACAAATGCCGGTTCCCAAGCAAACCAAGTGGCAAAAATTTACCAAGAATGTCAAAGATAAATTCTATTCTACTTTTAAGAGTTCAAAAAAAATCCCACCACCAAAAGCTTTCATTGATTTTAAACCTGAAGGCAGGTACTTTATCATAAAGCTCTATTACGGTGATGATTGCTATGTTATGGCTTTTAGAAAAAACCAGTATTAGTTTAGAATATTGATTTTATAATCTTTTTGACTTTATTTTTGACTTTTGAGAAGAAGCCCTTATTGAAATTAGCAAAGTTTTCTTTGAAGTTGCAATTAAGCATTCTGCAATACATTTTGCAATGTTTGATAGCTTTTCTGCAAGAAGCAGACTTGCCTGTTATCCAGATTTCTTCGGGAGAAGAATGTCTCAAAGAGCCTACCGGCTCCATATTAAAGCAAAGTCTAACATCTCCATATGGATCAATTGCAAAATTCGTCCAGCCAACATCGCATTTTATAGTTTTTAAAATGTCAGTTGGGTTTTTAAAAAACACTTTTAACGCATCAAGCTGCTCATAGGAGTTATAAATGGAATGTCCTGCTTTTTTCATTTCTATAAGCTTGTCGAGAACCTTAATTGCTTCCTCAGACATATCTTTATACTTGTCGAGCAATTCTTTTGGCATTTTATAAGAACCTGTGTTGAGGCCTTTTCTGGCACTATATGCATGAAACGATTCCGTATCATCAACTAGTTGAAACATTATTCCGTTTAATTTGTTTTTAGTAACAAATTCAACTAGCGGTATAATCTCTTTGAGATTTTCTTTAAACATAATAGTAGCAATGTTGATTCCTAAATGACTGCCTCTTTGCTGCTTCAGGTCATTTAGGGTTAAAATTGCATCAACTGCTTTTTGGCAACTTTCTTCTCTTCCTCTTGATTTATCGTGAATCGAGCAATCTTTTATGGAATTTAATGAAATGTTTATACTTTCAATAGAGGAATTTAAGATGTTTTCGTAGTGATGGCTGATGCTATATGCATTGGTCATCGTTGAAGGATGAATCCCAAGTGATTTTGCATAATCAGCAAGTTCAAAGATATCCCCTCTTAAAAAAGGTTCCCCACCGGAAAAACAGAACCAAAAACCTTCACCTAACCAGTCTCTAAGCTGTTTTATAATATCTTTCCATTCCTGAGTTGTAAGTTCTTTATGTATGACTTCACTGGGCTCAGTCATCCATTTTGAACAAGTTACACATCTCATTTGACATCTGTCTGTTATGTCAAACGTGATTTGTTCGGGCTTTTTTAATTCATTATTTTTTATATCTTTAGACATTTTATCCCTCAAAAAAATCGTAACAATCATTCAAATTTATGTCAAGGCAGTTTATGGTTATAAAATTCAAATACTTTATTAGCCTGAGAGGGAGTTAAAAGTAATTTTAGCTCTTCTAACGTTAGTTTTGATATTGCGGATACATTTTTGTATTTTTCCAATAAGAGCTTTTTACTTTTTTGGAACAGCCCTTTTATTTCGTCTAATTCAGATTTTACAGCACCTGCTTCTCTCAGTTTTCTATGATAAGTTATGGCAAATCTATGTGCCTCATCTCTTATTCTTTGGAAGAAAAACAAAGAATTAGAATTTGCTGGGAAGATGACAGGATCTTTCTTGTTAGGTTTGAATATTTCTTCAATTCTTTTTGCAATAGAGATGACATCTTGTTTTTTTATTTCAAGTTCATCCAGGATCTTTTTTGCGCTTGATAATTGCCCCTTGCCTCCGTCAATAATAATAAGATCTGGGAAAGGTTCTCCTGCATTTTTAAGGCGAGAATATCTCCTGTAAACAACTTCTCTCATAGATTGAAAATCATCCGGTTTCAGGTCGACGCTTTTTATTTTAAACCTCTTATATTCACTCTTTTTAGGGAAGCCATTTTCAAACACAACCATAGATGCGACGGTATTTGTTCCTTGAATATGAGATATGTCAAAGCATTCAACCTTGTGCGGAAATTTTTCAAGTTTTAGTTTTTCTTGTATATAGCTTCCTATCTCGTTGTATTCGAGTTGAATCTTATTCAAGGTATCCAGCTTTATTTTTTCCAGATGGAAATCAGAATTTTTCTTTGCGAGATTGATGATTTCCAGATTTCTTTTTGACTCAGAATAATTAATTTTTACTTTTTTGCCTTTTTTATAACTTAACCAAGACTCTAAGACTGTTTTTTCTTCTGACGGTATTTTTTGCTGGAATATAATTTCTGTTGGGATCTCTACATCGCTAACCATTTCATAATATTCTTTTATGAATGAAGTAATTGCTTCAGATTCTTCATCGTATTCCGATATGTCTAATTCAAAATCCTTCTTCTCAATCAGCCTTCCATCTCTAATTTTTAACAAAGTAAGCGCTGTGATGCCTGCCTCAGAGCTTATGGCAACAACATCTTGGTTAATGTTTGTATTTTCGTATATGACTTTTTGCTTTTCCATTGTTTTTTGTACGTCATAGTAGCTATCTCTAAATCTTGCGGCCTTTTCAAAATCCAGATTATTAGAATAAAATTCCATCTGTTTTTTTAATTCCTCAACAAGCTGCATTTGTTTTCCAGAAAGGAAAAGCTCGACATTTGATATGAGTTTTTTATAATCTTTTGAAGAAATGAGCTTCTGACAAACGCCCATGCATCTTCCGATTTGATAATAAATACAAGGCCTATCTTTGAATTTAGGGGTTTTACATTGTTTTAAGGGAAACAGTTTCTTTAATAGATCGAGTGTAGAATACATAGCTCTTGCATTCGTATACGGGCCGAAATATTTTCCTTTCAACAAATTTTTATTGTATTTTCTTACAACCAGGATTCTTGGATATTCTTCATCTGTTATTAAAAAATACGGGAATTTTTTGTCATCTTTTAAAAGAATGTTATATTTGGGCTTATGCTTTTTTATAAGATGAGATTCTAAAATTAAAGCTTCTATTTCAGAATTTGTAATTATAAACTCAATTTTATTTATTTTTGGAACCATAACCCGGAGTTTTTCAGAAGTATTTATTTTACTGAAATAACTTGAGACTCTTTTTTTTAAACTCTTGGCCTTCCCAACATAAATTATAGTTCCTTCAGAATCATAAAACTGATAAGAACCAGGAAGTTCAGGTAAAATTTTCAATTGCTCTGATATATTCATCTCTCTTATATTTTACACTAAATTTTCGTTTTAAAACCGTTTACATTTCTTAACTCAAATCATAATCAAGGCTTTAAAAATTTCAAACCAGTTGATATACTATGTATATAATCTTTGCATCGTTTTACATTTGGCTAGCAACTAATAACAAAGGAAAATATAATGATTCTTGAGTACAAAGTAAATGAACATCAAGTTCAGGCTGCCTGGCTAAAAACTCTCTATGATTTAATAGACGAGTTAAATTGCAAATGTCAAACCTACATCGATGAAGCCTATAACAGAACAAACAAAAAATTTGACAGAACAAGAACCATTGAAGTCTATGGATCTGAAACTATGCTTAGTTGGCTAAAATTAAGAATGGAAAGATATTCCCACTTTATTTCTAATTTCAACGAAAAGCCCGAAATCAAAGCCCAGTTTATAGAATAATTAAGTAAATTCATATAAGAAAAGCAGCGGTTATAAATCGTTGCTTTTTAGTGTATTTTACATTTTTTTGCTATAATATATTGATTATAGTTTTATTAGAATTAAGATACATGACCAAAGAAAACACTAATAACGCCGATTTTTATTTTTCTTTCAAAAAAAATAATATTGACGATTTATTCCAAAATCTCAGCGAAAATCCAATCGGAATGGAGAAAAAAGATTTCAGGCTAACTTTAAGCACAATTTATCAAGTGTTTGAAGATGAGTTTGAAACCACTTTTAAACAATCCAGTAACATTTTAAGAAATACGGATTTTCAGTTCGTTTTCAACAAAGACAAAATAGAGGTATTTGTATCTCCGACTAACAATTTTGACTTTTATTTGAAGTCAAAAGGTTCATTGTACAGGTTCACCTCTACCAAAATAAAAGCAATAGAAAACGGCGTAGAAGTTGAAAAAGAAGGTTATAAAGTCCCTATTGACATTATATGGGAATACTTTACAGGATTTGATTCAATAATAGAAAATGAAAGCCTCTCCGATTCTTTCTATGCAATAAATAAATTTACACAATTTATACTAAAAGCCGTTCAAAAGCTGTATTTTCTCCCTAAAGTTATATTGAAGGATAATTTCTTTACAGTAAAGTATGAGCTTTATACAGCGCCCGCAGCTCTTTACGAGTCACTTCAAAAGCTTGACAAGCTTGAATTAGACAAATATTCAGACTCTAAAAACACTTTAAATAAACTTGTTGATAATTACTTAAACTACATTATCTTAAAGTTTTTATTTATAAAAGCATCTAAGTTTAAAGATTTAAAATCTGCCGTATATTTCACCAAAAACATAGATAATAAGAGATATCTAAGATCAAATGATATAGCAATGTCAATTAGTGAGTGGATAGATGAAATTTATATAGGCAAATATGACATTCGACCTCAGATAGACATTGAAAAAATTAGCGACGATGAGTTTGATCTGACTATAAGCATTAAAAATTACAAAGCTAGCCAGGAATTGCCAATAAAACTGGAAGAAATTTATAAACAGGAAAAAGTTTTTGATTTTAGTGCTAACTATGTTGTTGAAATTATAGAAAAACAATTGAGTTATGCCCTGAGGTATTTCCCGGAACTGGAAACCTTATTTGAACAAGAAAGCGAATATAAATTAAAACTCAAGTTAAATGATGTTTATAAAATCATTGCTCATACATCATATTATTTAAATAAAGCAGGCATAGAAGTTAATTTGCCTACGAACTTAGACAATATAATCGTTCCAAGAGCTTCTATAAACGCGAAAATAAAAGCTTCCAGAGAATCTGACCTCTTGGATGTATTAAACAGCACCAACAGCAGTGTAAGTCTTTCAAGCATTTTTGATTTTTCTTATCAAGTTGCAATCGGAGATGAAAAAATCTCGGTGGAAGAATTTGAAGAGCTTATAAAGGGAGCAAAAGGTCTTGTTGCCTACAAAAATATGTATATATTGGTAGATGATGCCGAATCTCAAAAGTTAATCGATAAAATCAAAAATCCTAAGATGGATAAAGTTTCTAAGATGCAAATACTGCATTCTTCATTCTCTGGACAACTTGGAGATTATGAGTTTGACTACGACGAAGCTTTTGCAAACATAGTAAAAGACATTACGAAAGTAGTTGAGATAAATCCGCCTGAAACTCTAAAAGGCGAATTAAGACCCTACCAAGCAAACGGTTTAAAATGGCTATACACAAATACTTCAAAAGGTTTCGGTTCTTGCCTTGCAGATGATATGGGACTCGGTAAAACGATTCAGGTCATAAGTTTGATTCTTAAATTAAAAGAAGAAAATAAACTTAAAAATCCTGTACTCGTTGTTTGTCCAACGACTTTAATCGGTAACTGGATGAAAGAATTAAAAATGTTCGGACCATCTCTTAAAGCCAATATCTACCACGGTCCAGACAGAAAGCTTGACTTAAAAACAGACATAATAATAACAACTTTTGCGATTTTAAGAATAGATATTGAAGAAATAAAAAAACAAAACTGGGGAATGACCGTTGTAGACGAAGCACAAAATATCAAAAATCCAGATACATCTCAATCCTTAGCCATAAAATCTCTCAAGTCAGATATAAGAATCGCGATGACTGGGACACCTGTCGAAAACAAACTTACAGAACTTTGGAGCATTTTCGATTTTATAAACAAAGGCTACTTGGGATCAATCAGAGATTTCCAAAAAAGCTATGCAATACCTATTGAGAGGTTCAAGCAAATCAACAGGGCTGAAAAGCTTAAACTGTCTATTTCGCCGTTTGTTCTAAGAAGGCTAAAAACTGACAAGATGATTATTGATGATTTACCTGAAAAAATGGTTCTTGACGAGTATTGCTACTTGTCAAAAGTGCAAGCCGCACTTTATGAAAAAACTTTAAATGAAATGATGTCTCAAATTGCCAACATAAAAGGCATAAACAGAAGAGGTCTTATCTTTAAACTGATTACAGCCCTAAAACAAATCTGTAACCATCCATATCACTACCTAAAATCAGGAGAAATGACAAAAGACATTTCAGGTAAATGCGAGAAGTTTATATCCTTGCTTGGGAACATACTTGATAACGGTGAAAAATCAATTATATTCACTCAATACAAAGAAATGGGTCATATTCTTTCTTCTGTTGTCAAAAATGAACTTCAAACAGAGCCTTTATTCTTCCACGGTTCATTGACTCCGGCGCAAAGAGAAGACCTGCTTTATAGGTTTGAAAAAGATCCTGAAGCTAAGACTATGATTTTATCTTTAAAAGCAGGCGGTACGGGATTAAATTTAACTACAGCAACGAACGTTATCCACTATGACCTTTGGTGGAACCCTGCCGTAGAAGATCAAGCCACAGACAGATCTTATAGAATCGGTCAAGATAAAAACGTTATGGTACATAGATTAATAACACTTGGCACCTTTGAAGAAAAAATAGATGAGATGATTAAACAAAAAAAAGAACTGGTTAATTTAGCAGTGTTTGAAGGCGAAAAAACCATAACAGAACTTACAGACGAAGAAATATATCAGATATTCACATTAACTGCATAGTTCTTTATATATGTTTAAATATTCTTGAGCGCTTTTATCCCAGCTATAATCATAAGTCATTGCAGAGTGCATCATAGCGTCCCATGTATCTTTTTGGTTATAGACATTAATGGCGCATTGGATGGCTTCTAGCATATCATATGGCTCATATCTCCAGAATTTAAAGCCGTTTGAGTTGTCCAAAGGATACCCAATAATTGTATCATCCAAGCCGCCAGTAGCTCTTACTATTGGTATAGTTCCATATTTTAAAGCAATAAGCTGGCTCAGCCCGCAAGGTTCAAACCTGGATGGCATCAAAAACATATCTGATCCAGCATATATTTTGTTGCCGTATTCAGCTTTGTATTCAAGCATGACTTTAACATTTTGAGTTGTGTCTGCGAGATGCCTGAAAAATTGCTCGTATTTTTTCTGGCCGGTGCCTAAAATTATGAAATCTGCGTACAGATTTTTTATTTCTTTTTCGATACTAAAGAATAAATCGAATCCTTTTTGCTCGACCAATCTAGAAACAATCCCTATAAGGGGTCTGTCTTCCTTGTAAACGAGATTAAACTCTTTCATAAGGGCCATTTTGCATTTAACTTTGTTATCGACGTTATTTGACGAATAAGGAGCCTCTATCAATTTATCTGTTTCGGGATTAAATTCAGAATAATCCACACCGTTTAAAATACCAACCAGTTTGTCTTTATTTTCATTAAGAGTCCAGTCGAGCCCTTCTCCGTATTCTGACGTTAAAATTTCTTTTGCGTATCTCGGTGAAACAGCAATTATTTTATCTGAGTAATTTATTGCGCCTTTTAGCCAAATTAAATAATTAAAATGTTCTAATCCTGATGGGGTATAAACTTGAGATTTGTCAATTTCTGCAAACTCAAGAATATCATCGAAAAATTTACCTTGATATGCTAGGTTGTGGATAGAAAAGACAGTTTTAGAATTTTTGTAAAATTCATCATTTTTGTATGATGAAGTAAGATAAACAGGGATCATCGAAGTATGCCAGTCATTACAATGGATTATATCAGGTTTGAAGTTTAATAATTTTGCATATTCTAAAATTGCCTTTGAAAAGACTACAAATCTTTCCTGCTCATACCTGTCGTCTATATGCGGAGGATAAGCTTTATCAAAACATGAGAAATATTTTTTATTCTCAATAAAAAACACATTTATGTTAGTACCAGGAAGTTTCGCCATTTTTAATGTGAAGTAATACTCACTTATCCCAAACTTTAGTTTTATTTTAGAATTTGGAATGTCGGTTACATTGTATTTTTTCACATCTATACTACCTATAAATGGAGCAAAAACAGCTATTTGGCAGCCCAATTTTTCTAAATATTTAGGCAAACTCCCTACAACGTCGGCAAGTCCGCCTACTTTTATGAATGGAGAGACTTCAAAAGATGCAAATAAAACTTTCATTTATTTTTCCTTATTTAAATAGTTTAGTGCTGGGCCAAATATTCTAACGAATATCTTAATACCTCTTCAGAGTTTGCAGGCTGTTTAGAAGTCGCAGCGAATTTAAGAGCTTGTTTAGCTTCGTCTGAAGAATAACCAAGAGAAAGAAGAACGTTTTGCGCTTCGCAAATCCATTCTTGAGAAATATCACTGTCGCTTTTTTCGCAAAGTTCAATAGGAGTTATGTTACTCCAGTTTATAAGCTTATCTTTTAGCTCCAATATAACTTTTTGAGCCAATTTAGGACCTACGCCCTTAGCTCTTGAAAGCTCTTTAAAGTCACCTTTTATAACAACATTTATGAGTTCTGACACGCTAAATTCGTCAAGCAAAAGAAGAGAAAGTTTTAATCCGACTCCTGAAACACTTTGAAGGATGTTAAATATGTCTCTTTCTTCCTTCGTAATAAAGCCGCAAAAAGCCATTGAATCTTCTTTATGTATCAATGAAACAAAGATTTTTACATCAGAGTTAATCTCTGTAATACTTTGAACCGTTCTTACGCTTGTCAAAATGAAATAACCTACACCGTTATTTTCAACTGTTATGTGTGAACCTCTGTAAGACTTAGCTTGTTTTGATGTTAAAGTCCCTTTTATATAATCATACATTTATCTTTTTACCTATAGAATTAACCATCTCAATATCTTCTTCGGGAGAAACACCTATCGTAGTCAAATAATTACCTATCATCATGCCTTCGACAGCTGATTTAAGCGCTTTAATCTGATTCTGAACAGACAGCCTCAAATGTCTTCCACCTGCAAATCTGATTATAGCATTTGGAACAGCAATTTTAAATAGGGCTAGAGTCCTTAAAATGTGTTCTTCGTCTATTTTATCTATATAAGACTCAAATGGTGTGCCCTTTATAGGGGTTAAAAAATTCACTGGGATAGACTCAGGTGCGATATCTGCAAGCTCCATCGCCATTTCTACTCGATTTTCTATTTTTTCTCCCATGCCGAGTATCACTCCGCAGCAAAGCTCTAAACCGTATTTTTTGACAAGTTTTATTGTATCTAATCTTTCGTTGAAAGTGTGTGAAGTGCAAACAGAAGCATAATAAGAACTTGACGTATTTATATTGTGATGATACCTGTTTAACCCGGCTTCTTTAAGTTTTTTTGTTTGATTTTCATTTAAAATTCCTATAGAAGCACAGCTGGTTAGCCCTTCGATTGAATTTATAGACCTGATCATTTCAAGCATGTCTTCAAAATCATCTTCTGAAGGAGTTTTTCCAGATGTGACTATAGCAAATCTATTTACCTTATTTGTTTTTGCTTCATTTGCAGCTTTTAAAACGCTCTCTGTATCTACTAAAGGATGTGTATAGATATCTGTTAAATAATGAGAACTTTGAGCGCAATATTTGCAATTTTCTGAGCATTTACCTGTTTTTGCGCTTATAAGAGAACAAAACTCCGTTTCTTTAGAGGTCAGCTCTGAAGCTTTTTCCAGCAAATCTTCTAACGGCAAATTATATATTTGAAGCAACTCTGATTTTGTGTATTTAGTCATAATAATTACCTTTAAACTACAACATAATAATACAACAAACCTAATCTATGAGTTTATAAATTAGCGCTGGGAAAGTGCGTTATAAGAACCGATTGCTTTTTCTGCCATCTTTTTGTTGTTTAATTTTTTATACGTCAAAGCTAAATTGTAATAGAAGTTTGGCTCTGTTGGTTTGAGCCTGATTGCCTTTAAAAAGTTTGCTTTAGCTTTTTTGTACTGACCGTCTTTAAAGTAAGCTATTCCTAAATTGTAATGCGCGTAGGCAAATGTCTTGTTGTATTTTATACAAGACTCATAATTGCTTATAGCTTTTAAGTTGTTATTGTCTTTTAAATAAAGGTTCCCAAGGTTATAATATGCCTTATAATACTCTGGATTCTTAACTATTGCTTTTTGTAAGAGAAAAACAGCATCTAAGTCTTTACCATAATCTTGAGTTATGTTCGCCAGTAAAAGCCATAATTCGGCATCTCTTTCTTCCTCTGGAATTTTTGCAATCAATAAATACGCATCTTGAAGATTATTTGAATTATACAATGCTATTATGTCTTTTTTTGCTGAACTATAATCCTCAGCTGAAAAAACAGGCAAAATAGAGGTTAATAAAAGAATAGCTATTAAAAATATTTTTTTATAGATTTTCATAAGAATATTATATGTTATCAGAGAGCTATTTTCTAATATTAAATGTTAAAATTGTAAAAATTTATCACAATTTCCCTTAAAAAATAAATATTAAAGGCTAAAAAACGTTTATATAGATATAGCGCTAAAAAAGTATTTAGGTAGAAATGATTCAATTAGACGTCGATTTACTTTATCTGTCCAAACACTATGAAGTTGGTACGAAACGTATCAACCAATATGGTGAAAAAAGCATTGAAGAAATAATGAAAGAAGAGGCTGCACAAGGCAATAAGCGTGCTGCCAATTTTGATTTAAATGTATTAAATGATCCTAAAGAACTCGTAAAAGTATTCAAACTGTTTAGCGCAAGAAACAGATACAAAATCCTTAAAAACATGAATCATTCTGATCTGGTCTACATGATGCAATTTTTAGAACAAAAAGATCTGGTTTTGGGACTTAATTTCTTTACTAAAGACAAACTTCTAAAACTATTGAATGGTCTATCTAAAGATAAAATTGCAAAAGTTTTATTTAGTAAATTTACACCGGAAAAATTCTTGAAATTAATTCCGGAAAAAGAAATGAATTTATTCTTTGAATCAACAAAAATAGACAAAGATCAAGTTATGAACACATTGATGGAATTCCCTCCCAGTGTGCTTGAAGCTATGATGGAAAATATTACAGGGAAACCTGTTAAAGGCATGGACAAAAAGTCTATGTTAAAAACATTTGCCGGATTACCTCCAAATAAGTTCAAAAAAGCCATACAGTCTTTAAATAAAGATAATAAAATGAAACTTATATTAAAGCTGACAGAAAAAGATCCTAAACTTTTCCTAGAGTTCAGTAAAGATGCTTTAATACACCCACTTAAACAACTTGAGAAACCTGAAATAGTAAAATGCATGTCTGTCTTAGAATCAGAAGACCTAATAAAAATGCTTCAGGAACTCCCCGAAGATTTAATGGCGGTTGTTGTGACACAAATTGACCCTGAGGTTTTTGCGGATGTTTTAAGCAACAACTTTAAAGATGTACTATCTGATATTGCTGTAGCATAAAAGCTTGTTAGTTAACGCCCCACTTTTTTTCAATTTTGCGAATGGTACCATCAGACTTCATATCAGTTAAGATTCTGTTTATTTTAGCCTTTAAGATTTTTGCATCTTCAGAATTTTTAAAAGCTATGCCATAAGGTTCTTGCGTCAACTTTTTAGGCAACATTTTATATCCTTTATTATCCATAATAAAACCTCTTATTATGGTATCATCTGTTGTCAAAGCATCTGCACTATCACGTTTTAATGCATCGAAAGCAGAATTATAATTTTTATAACCCTGAATTACTGCGCCAGGAGCAAAGTATCTCAGGTTTTTCTCTCCGGTTGTACCAAGAACTACTATTACGTTTTTATTGTTTAAATCATTTACCGATTTGATATCGCTAGACTCAGGGACAAGTATGGCTTGGCCTGCTATGTAATATGGCTTAGAAAAGTCTATTATTAATTTTCTCTGTGGAGTAATAGTCATAGTCGCAATGACTAAATCGACTTCACCCGTAGTAATAGCTTGGATTCTCGTTGCAGAACTTACCTGCTTAAATTCGATTTTATCGTCACTTCCGAGCATCCTTTTTGTAAGTTCTTTTGCAATATCAATATCAAAGCCTTTTAATTCGGAATCCGTATCTATAAAGCCAAAAGGTTTTGCATCATAAACAACTCCTACAATTAATTTGTTTCTGTTGATTATTGACTGATAAATATCATTTTCTTTTTCAACTTTCCCACATCCACTAACAAATAACATTAATAGGGCAATTAGCAATGATATTTTCTTAAACACTTAAAACTCCTTACTAAGATTTGATGATAATATTAAAACACAATCTATAATAATAATAAACTGATACATTTCGACTATTACAACGATGACATGTGGTAATAAAACAGTATAATTTAATTATGAAAAAAATATTCGCTGCTATATTTTGTTTAATAATTACATGCGGTGCCGGATATAAAGGCGAACTACCCAACATTGAAGCTGAATTCGCTTATAAAAAAACAACACCTCCAACGGCCGCTCCTCCTTTTTCTCCTCAAAACAGCGAAGACAAGCTAAAAGAGTTAAAGCCAATTCCAAGAGACAAAAAGTCGTATTTAGAAATTATTTTGAAAAAAGATAAATCCTCTCAATATGTCAACGATACAAATGAGGTGATTGTACTGCTCGAAAAACTTAAAAAATGTATAGAACAAGGGCAAGATATTCAAAAATTTAACGCGATCATAAGCAACTTAATCGATAATATTTCTTATATAGAAACAGAATATAAGGATAAACAAGAGTCAAACTTTATTTCATACAAGATGCTTCATTCGTTGTCAGAACAAGCAAGATCTGTAGCGGTGTTAAGGACGGAAAGTCAAATATACACAAAATACCTGCCCTTTGAATCAACAGGTTCTGTTTACAGAGATAAAAACATTCAGAAGCAAATAAGCAGTCTTTTAAAAACAGTTGACCAGTCTTTGTATGTATTGAAGAATACCGATTAATAAACACTTGTACAATGACAAATACATAGTTTTCTCTTAATTTATTTAAGAGGAATTTAATATGAAAAAATTAATTAGCACAATTGTTTTATTTTCACTAGCAAGCGGTATTTCTTGTGTTGCCAGTCCGATAAGAACTGTAACCACAATAAGTCCATTACCGGCCTTAAACAATATCGGCAACTACCAATACGATAACTATCCTAAAGTAACTCAGCTTGAGCAATTAGTGTTTGGGCAGACTTATCTTGGTGAAGACATTGTAAACCGGATTTCGAGATTGGAATCAAGAGTTTTTAACAGAGTTAGCCAAAATATGGACTTATCGCAAAGAGTAGATATACTTTCGGCTCAAATTTCACCCGCATCTATATATAACATACCAGAAAACCAATTGGCCGCAATGGAAATGAAATTATTCAACAGAGTCTATGGCAACGATGACCCTGAAACAAGAGTTATCAGGTTAGAAAAAGAGATGCTTGGAGCAGTCCAACAAGGTGATTTAAAAGAACGATTTAATGTGGTTGCACAAGCGGCTAAGCATTATAATGCATTTCCTGCCCAAGATTACAATTATAACGGCAATTCTAACGCTCTTTTGCCCCAATATTTAGCAAATGCAAATACAGGCACTGGTAAAGGAAATATATTCAAAAATATTCTTTCCATGATGGCAGGAGGAGCATTAACAGGATTTACACCGCCGATAAGTGATCCTTACGGTTATTGCAGCTCACCATACATGAACACTCCTTATGGACTAAACAGAAATACATGGGGACAGCAACAAAATTTATTCCCTGGAAGCAATGGAGCTGGTTTCAACAACTACAATCAATCCAATACCGGTTATTATAATTACAATAAAAATTACGGAACCGGGAGTGGTGTGAACGTATTATATGACTAACTGGCTATATGAGATTTATAAAATAAGAGTTACAATTAGAATTGTAAAAAGGTTTTAGAGAATAAATTGAATATTCAAACCAGAATTAAAAATACATATAGCGATAAGTTGATGAAATATGCATTTGTAGGTATTCTGAATACTGCTTTTAGTTATGCATTATTTTCTCTATTGATTAAAATAGACCTTCAATACTACTCTGCAGCTATTATTTGTTCGCTTTGTTCAATATTATTCAACTTTAAGACCATCGGTCATCTTGTATTTAAAAATACAGACAAGAAACTATTATACAAATTTTTTATCGTCTACGCGATTACAACATCATTGAATATATTTTTGCTTGACGTGCAGCTAAAGTTAAATATAAACATTTATATTGCAAGCGCAATATTACTTATGCCACTTGGGCTTTTATCATTTGCATTAAACAAGATATTGGTTTTTAAAGAAGCATAAAAAAGGATAGCCGTCAGCTACCCTTTTTTGTTTAAAATTAAATTAAATTATGCTTCAAAAACATATGGTATTAAAGATGCTTCTCTAGCTTTTTTGATAGCTCTAGCAAGCATTCTTTGGTGTTCTGCACATGTGCCTGTTATTCTTCTTGGAAGAATTTTACCAGCTTCTGTTAAATATTTTTTTAATTTTTGAGCATCTTTATAATCGATGATTTCTGCCTTATCAGCGCAGAAGCTACAATTTTTACGTTTTTTATTGTCTTTTTGTTCTCTTGCCATTTTATATTACCCTTTATTTCTTAGTATGTACTTTTAATTAAAAAGGAATTTCTTCCTCGCCGATCAAATCGTCTGAAAAATCTTCTTCGGCAAACTTAACTATTTGTTCATCTTTTGAAGAAGCGCTTGAAACTGAACCTGATAATTTTTCAAAGCTTGATAAATCAATCTCTACAATTCTCTTTTCAGTCCCGTCCTCTGCTTGAATAGTAGAATTTTGCAATCTTCCTTCAACAACAACTTTATCAGATTTGTCTATATTTTTTTCAACTATTTCTGCGAGGTTGCCTTTTGCAATAACTCTAACAAGAGTTTCGTCATTAGGCTCTATATTAATTGTGAAATATGAAATAGGCACATTGTTAGATGTAAATCTTTTTTCTGGTGCTCTATATACGATTCCTGATAATACCGCTTTTGAAATAGTCATTCTCTTACCTATCTATACTTTTACTTTTGAAACTTCAACAAACATAGTTCTTAAAATGTTTTCATTAAGTCTTAATTGTCTTTTGAAATCAACAATTTTGTCTGCAGGTATTTGTAATTTTTGAGTCACAAAGTAGCCATCTCTAAAGTTTTGAATATCAAAAGCAAGTTTTTTACGACCCATTTTTTCTGTTTCTAAAACGCTGCCAGTATATCCAACAACAAGTTCTTCAATTTTAGCAATTATTTTATCAGCTTCATCAGAATCTATATTTGGTTTAATTACTGATAATAATTCGTAAGTTTTCAATGTTTATCTCCTTGAGTTTAATATTATACATCTATAGATACAGATATTATCACGAACAAAATTTTAATACAAATACTGCTTTTTAAAAAGCTTCACAATTCATAAAAGTACTAGAAAACAGTGTCTAATACAAATTGAATTGCCCCTTTGCTCGTTTTAAACACTTCGTCTGCTGAAAGACATGCTCTGGAATATTCAGAAGAATCATTTAGTAAGGCTGTTAATTCTTCATAAAAGGATTCTTTTGTTTCAACTATTATCGCGGCACCTTTTTCAGTTAAAAGCTTATAAATATCTTTAAAATTGAATACAGTAGGGCCGGATAAAACAGGTTTATTCCAAATTGAAGCTTCTAAAGGATTGTGTCCGCCTGTATTAGAAAAACTTCCACCAATAAAAGCCAAATATGAAATAGAAAACAGCTTTGAAAGTTCTCCCATAGTATCAAGCATTATTATTTCTTTAGAGTCAAAAGTATCATTATTGCTTCTTCTGCCGTAGCTGAAACCAGTTGTTTTAATTAAATTTTCGACTTGTTCATACCTTTGAGGGTGTCTAGGAGCTAACAATAGCTTTAAATCAGGGTTGGATTTTTTCGATTTTGAAAAAACCTCTAATACAATTTCATCTTCCCCAGAATGGGTGCTTGCTGCAACTAAAAGTTTGCTATCAGCGAGCTTAAAAGATTGTCTGATGTTTTCTATTTGTTCATCATTTAAACTAGGCGCAATATCAAATTTTAAATTACCCATTACTTTTGTTTTTTCAGGGTTTGCTCCGATATCTATAATCCTTTGTGCATCTGAATCCGATTGCATCAGAATTAATTCGTATTTCTCTAATATTTTTTTAAAAAAGAAACTGAATTTTTTATAACCTTTATAAGAATTAGGCGAAATTCTTCCGTTTACAATATAAACCTTAATACCTTTTGATTTAGCAATACTTGCAAATCCTGGCCATATTTCAGTCTCAGCTATTATTACTTTTGACGGTTTATATGAGTTTAAAAATGCATTCACGCTAAAGAAAAAGTCATATGGGAAATAAGTTATTTGGTTTACAAAATCTGACAGAGACTTTTTAGCAACTTCTTGCCCCGTTTTTGTTGTGGTAGTAAGTATTATATTAAGTTCAGGATGCACTTCCCTTGTCTTTTTAACTAATGATGCTATAGCATTAACTTCACCCACCGAAACAGCGTGAAAAACTACTGTTTCAGAGTCAGTATCAATAGGTTTATAAAAACCTATCTTTTGAAAAAAGCCGGCTCTAAATTTAGGCTGCAAAACGAATGCAATTAATATAATCGGAGAGAATATTAACGCAATTATTGGCAAAATTAAATTATAAATAAAAAACATTTTATTCCTGCTCTTTTAACCCGCAACATTTTTTATATTTTTTTCCGCTGCCGCAAGGACATAGATCATTTCTTCCAACTTTGTCTCTTGGAACAGGCTGATTCGCTTCTTCCTCTTCACTGTAGTGGAAATTCTCTGCAGCTTTGGCAAGATCAGTCTCAATAGATTCTTCCTCATTCTGAGTCAAAATTTGCACTCCGAATTTGGTTCTAAACAAGTGTTTTACTGTCTCGCTCTGTATTTCAAACATCATATTGTTAAATAATTCGTAAGCTTCTCTTTTATATTCAATTAATGGATCTTTTTGACCATAAGCTCTTAGCCCGATTCCTTCTCTAAGCATATCGATATTATGAAGATGATCTATCCATTTATTGTCAATAACTCTCAGCAACACATCTCTTTCAACATTTCTCATAACATTTGAAGATTCAAATGGCTTTTGAGGAACATGACCTTCCTCATACTTAGACACTACATCATTATAAAATTCGATTGTTCTGGTCTCATGCTCTCTATAAGCTGCGATAGCAAAATCTTTTATTTTTTGATAAACATTATCGAATTTTAACCCTTGAATATCTTTGACTTCAATGTAGTTCAACTGTGGAATCGTTGAATGTATTTCCCTTACTAAGCCATGTAAGTCATCGTAGATGTATTCTTCAGGGTTCATGTCAGGAGTTATATAACTTTTAAGAATTCTGTCTACTTCTTTTTCAATCATGTATTCTATATCAGCATTAAGGTTTTCACCTTTTAGAACTTTTTTCCTTTGGTTATAGAATTTCTCACGCTGAACATTCATAACATCATCGTACTCTAATACGTGTTTTCTTATATCAAAGTGATATGTTTCAACCTTTTTCTGTGAACCTTGTATTTGTTTTGTTATAAGAGGCGATTCTATAGCCATTGTCTCTTCAACATTCAAAGAATCCATCAAGTTGTAGACGTGTTGTCCGCCGAAGATTCTCATAAGATTGTCTTCTAAAGAAAGGAAAAATCTTGTTGAACCCGGATCCCCTTGACGTCCTGCTCTACCTCTTAACTGATTGTCTATCCTTCTTGATTCATGTCGTTCAGTACCTATTACGTGCAGACCACCAGCCTCAACTACTTTTTGATGTTCTTCTTCAGTAATTTTTCTTGCTTGAGCTAAAGCCATTTCCTTTTTCTCTTCAAAATTAGGTGTAGCATCAGGAGTGTAATTTTTTTCTTCTAAAAATTCCTTGGCAAGATACTCTGGATTTCCTCCAAGAAGAATATCAGTACCACGTCCTGCCATATTGGTTGCTATAGTTACCGCACTAACTCTTCCAGCCTGGGCAATTATATATGCCTCTTTTTCGTGATGTTTTGCGTTTAAAATATGATGTTTTACCCCTTTTTTCTTCAAAATTGAGGAGATGAACTCTGATTTTTCGATACTGATTGTCCCGACAAGAACAGGACGGCCCTTCTTATTCATTTCAATAATTTCGTCCACGACTGAAAGGTATTTTTGTCTTTCAGTTTTGTAAATGACATCAGGCATATCGAATCTAATATCTGTTTTATTTGTTGGAATACAAGTAACTTCAAGGTTATAAATTTTACCGAACTCAGCTTCTTCAGTCATTGCTGTACCAGTCATACCGGCTAATTTAGGATAAAGCCTAAATAAATTTTGGAATGTGATGCTTGCAAGAGTTTGTGTTTCGTCTTGGATTTTAACGTTTTCTTTGGCTTCTACTGCTTGATGAAGTCCATCAGACCATCTTCTGCCATCCATTAAACGTCCTGTAAACTCGTCTACAATGACAACTTCTCCATTTTTGACCACATAATCAGTATCAACTGTAAAAAGTTCTTTGGCTTTTAATGCTTGAAGCAGGTGATGCGCATATTGGTTGGAAACATCAAATAAATCTTCAATTTTCAAAAGCTCTTGCGCTTTATCGATACCTTCTTCGGTCAAAATTATGTTTTTATTTTTTTCATCAACTTCATAGTCAGCATCCTTCTCGAGTTGAGGAGCCAGTTTTGACATTGTTCTATATAGTTCAGCAGATTTTTCAAGTCTACCGCTTATGATAAGTGGCGTTCTTGCCTCGTCTATAAGAATACTGTCGACTTCATCTATGATTGCGTAATTGTATGGTCTTTGTACCTGTTGTTCCAGACTTCCGGCCATATTGTCTCTTAAATAGTCAAAACCGAATTCATTATTTGTACCATAAGTTATATCGCAAGCGTAAGCCTCTTTTTTCTTGTCAGGATCAAAATCATTTCTGTCAGACAAAACAACGCCTACAGTTAACCCCAAAAATTTATAAATTCTACCCATCCACTCACTGTCTCTTTTTGCAAGGTAGTCATTTACAGTAACAATGTGGACTCCTTTTCCAGTAAGTGCATTTAAATAAGCGGGTAATGTCGCAACAAGCGTTTTACCTTCACCTGTTCTCATCTCTGCGATGTGGCCTTCATGTAAGAATATACCGCCTAGCAACTGGACATCGAAATGTCTCATGTTTAAAACACGTTTACCGGCTTCTCTTACAGTGGCAAATGCTTCCGGCAAAATTTTGTCTAATGCTTCTTTCTCAAGTTCTTTGTCTTTAGCAGGGTCTTCAGATGTAGGTCTTTTTGAAAGTATTTCTTTGAATTCTGCTGTCTTTGCTTTTAATTGCTCGTCGCTGAGAGCAGCAAATTCAGGCTCAAGAGCATTAATAAAATCAATAGTCGGCATGACCCTCTTTACTTTTCTTTCGTTAGGATTGCCAAGCAACTTTAATAGCAAATTAATCATTATATAAACTTATCCCCTGTCTAAACATTATATTTATGAGAGAATTTTACCATATAAATAAAATTTATAAAGGCTATAGATTGACCAAATAGACATAAATAAAGGATAATTGTCTACATAATCTACAATACTAATAGTTAGAAAGGAAAACAATGAACAATTTAGAGCATATCAACTTATCTGAGATTACGAAGATTGATTTTTTTCAGATAGCAGAAACTAAACTTTTTATTACTGCAATGGCAATTATTCTGCTTTTTTTACTTATAAAAATTTCTCATTATACAGTTAAGATCTTCACTACAAAGATTATTAAAGCAACAAATGATCCTGAAAGAATAAAAGCAATTACGACCATATCACATGTTATAAAATCCACTCTTAACATCTTCATTTCTTTGCTTGTGATAATGACAGCACTGCCAAAAATAGGTATAGATGTTCGTCCCATAATTGCAGCAGCCGGGGTTTTAGGTGTTGCAGTTGGTTTTGGAGCAAGAAGATTCGTCGAAGACATAATTACAGGACTAATAATCCTTCTTGAAGGCCAAGTTAGAGTCGGTGACATAATCCAAATAGGGGACAAAGTCGGTTCAGTCGAAAAAATTGACCTGAAGATGACCGTATTAAGAGACACGGAAGGAAGAGTCCACTATATCAGAAATGGAATGATTGATGTCGTCACAAATTTAACAAGAGACTTTTCATACTATGTGTTAAATTTAAATATTGCCACTAAAGAAAATATTGATAATGTCATGAATGTCGTAAAAGATATTTTTTATAATGAACTCTCAAAAAATTCAACGATAGCCGAAAAAATAATTGACGAGATAGAAATATTAGGAATTGATTCTTTCTCCGAGACTTCTGTAGTTATAAAAATCAGAATTAAAACAAAGCCTATGGAACAATGGACGGTTGGAAGAGAGTTTAACCGTTTAATCAAAAACAAGTTCGATGAACTGAACATAGAAATGTATACACCATCAAATTAATGATTTAGATATTTGCAAAATAAAAGACGGCCGTTAAGCCGTCTTTTTATTTTTTAATTTTATTAGTTAACTGCTCCAGCAAGGTTTAAAATTACTTCGCCAGCTTTTTCTTTAATATCAAGAGTACCGTCTTTATCAGCGTCTTTTGCTGCTGCAATACCTGCTGAACCACCAGCTGCGTATGTTAAAGCTCTTTTTACACCGTTGATAGCGATATCTTCTTTTGTGATTTTTTTAGAAAGATCACCGACTGCTTCTGCAGCTTTTGCAGCGTCAAAATCAAGTCCTTTTTTTGCGAATCCTTCAACGAATGTGAATACTTTATCTGAAGCTGTCTTTGCGATTTTTCCGATTTCTAATTTTCCTATTTTTTTATCTTGAGGAATTTTAGCAATCAGTTTTTCTAAATTATCAGAAACATTAACGACTGCTTTACCAACTTTTCCAGCTAGTGCGCTGTTGTTACTGATTTTATTAAGCAACTTAGCACTCAAACTTTTAGTTGCAAGAGTACCTGCGGTAAATACAGATGCAGCGACTATGACTTTTTTAACTGTATCACCGGCAGTATTTTTGTGTCTTGGTTCATAATCTTCTTGGTATCTTCTAGCTTTGAATGAAGATTCATTTGGTCTGATTGAAGTACATCCGATTGCAGATACGTTCATATTTAACTCCATACTTATAATTTTGTACATTATTTTTAAATGCGGTAAATATTTTTTTTGCCATATATAGACAATTTTGTTACAAATTATTTACAAAATCTGACTACTTAAATTAATTATAAGACCATGTCTAATTTATTACAATATCTGTATGTATATAAAAAGAAACCTTTGATATCAAAGGTTTCTTTATTCTTATTATAAATTTATAAATTAAACTAATTTGAATTCAACATTTAGCTGTTGAGCAATAGAATAGTTCATTTGCACATCAGCAACCTGTACTTTGTATGATTTTTTATCAACTTTTAAATCAAAATTAGCGCTTGGTGCTTTTTTATAAAGTAAACCAAATTCTTTAGCATCCATTTGGATAGATAGTGAGTCCATACCTTTTCCGTAAACAGTTCCAGGAAGTAGCCCAGCTTCTCTTAATTGTCTTGGATTTTTATTTTCATCTCTTTTTTCGGCAGTTAAAGTAATTGTCTCTGTCATTTTATTCTCCTTTTCAAATTTTTTTTCATTATAATACAAAAAAAATTATTGCTATATGCTTTCAAATTATTTGTTAATATAATATTAAAATGAGAGAACATTTTATAATAAAAAAAGCAAAAAATAATGTTTTAAAAGAGCTGAACGAGATAGGCTTTGATGATTCCTATGCCATAAAAGCTTCGGATAAATATGAAAATATAACGTTAAAAATCTTTAATTTAAGAGCACCGGAAGCAAATATTCTAAAACAATTATCTTTATCACTTGGATTCGATTGCGCTGTCCACAAAGACACAATAACCTGTAAATGTGAAAAAACTGACTGTTTAATTAGCGCTACTAAATCGCAGTTTGTAAAACTAATTAAGAAATTAAAAGTCCAACCTTTTAAACTAAAAGCGTTGTCTGATGACTTATCAGATGTTATTAACAATTCACAAGAAAATTTAACACTGAGAAATACCATATTTGAAGCGAAAAAAACTTACATTGTGGGCATTTTGAATGTGACTCCCGATTCATTCTCTGACGGTGGAAATTATATAGAGGTTGAATCCGCTGTAAGCCGAGCAATAGAGATGATTGAAGAAGGTGCTGATATTCTTGATATTGGAGGAGAATCTACAAGACCAAATTCTCAACCTATATCAACCGAAGAAGAAATAAGCAGAGTTATCCCCGTAATAAAAGAAATCAGAAAATATAATAAAACGATTCCCATAAGTGTAGATACAAGAAACTACCTGACGGCAAAAACGGCTATAGAAAGTGGAGCGGATATAATTAACGATGTTTCAGGACTTGACTATGACAATAAACTTTTTGAGTATGTCTGTTCTGAAAATATTCCAGTAATAATAATGCATTCTGACAAGGTCCCAGCCGAAACACCTTCAGAAGATAAACAGCATGACGTAATCGAAGAAATTTATAAATCGCTTCATGACAAAATCGAAGTTTTAACAAATAAGGGTTTAAATAAAAATAAAATAATAATAGATCCAGGGATCGGTTTTGGGAAATCAATATCTGAAAATTTTGAAATTGTAAAAAGAATAGAGGAATTTTCGACGCTCAATTGCAAAATACTTGTGGGTCTTTCCAGAAAATCTTTTATTAAAAATTCTTTCAACCTTACAAAAGAAGAACTAGATGAAGCGACGCTTGTTTATGACAATTATTTATTGTCAAAAGGAGTTAATTTCATTAGGGTTCATGATGTAAAAAATCATAAAAAGCAAATGGAATTTATCAGGAAAGTTCTCTAATTTTTAACCTTTTTTTTAACTTTCTCTAAAATGAAATCGAATGTTTCTATAGGTTCAAAATAATATCCGCAATTTTCAGATAGCATTGCCCCCATAGAGAATATTTGCTCTGACGGGTATCGTCTGCATATTCCGGGTCTATCAAAGTGAATAGTGCAAATGCTCTTTTCTTTATCAAATTTGTTGCATTTAAAAACCAGGCCTAAATCGTCACAGTCAATGACTTCCAGGTAAGTATAAAAAGGATGGAGCCTCATTAATTTTTTAAATTCATCCTCAGTTTTTATAACTGATTTTTTATGTCTTACATAAATCCTTTGACAGCAAAGTCCGCAACAATTGCATTTCCCTTTTCGGTAATACGTTCTTCTCAAGATGTCTTTGTTTATGATTTTTTTGATAAGTTCAACAAATCCTGGCATTCTTTTCTTTTTCTTCTTATTGGAGCATCAGCCGAAGAATTTATCGGCAGCAACAACAAAATTTTATCACAGATTTCAATTGCTTTAGAATAATTTTCTTCATTAAAGCAAGAATTTAATTGAACTTGAAGATTCGAGACAATCCTGACTTCTGGATTAATAAAGTCCAGCATCTTTGACCTGGAAGCTTCTATTTTGCTTTTATCAGCCTTCGCTAATATAAGTGCATTTGTATACTCTACATATGCTAATTGATAATTATTATCGGCTTCATATTCTTTTGCTTTTTCAAAATGCCCCCCGGATGCTTCATCATCCCTGAATACAATAAGACTATTTTTCAATAATTTTGATTTGAGTTCGTTTGCTCTAAAGGATTTTTTCCCTCTTCCTGAAAGCAAAATATAATAAAAACAATATGCATGACTGTGCATATTTAAATTTTCATATGCTAACGGCAAATAGCTAATACTTGAAACATTGAAGCCTGAAGTAACGTATGCATTCAACAAACATTCAACAGCGGCTTTATAGTCTTTAATTAAAAAGAATAGGTTACCTAACAAAGTATTCACCTGAGGCTGCAATGGATAATTTGCAACTGAAGAACTATAAGAATCGATTGCTCTGTTAATTGCTTTGTTTATATGATGTTTCGAGCCGATTCCGTTCAATTTGGCCGATGTCGCTTTTAATTTAGATATTTCAGAACAAATCTTTTTATATGTTTCGCCTGCTGAATTACTAAATCTTTTAATATATTTTTCATAATATATTAAAGACTGAATCCTAAGAGCTTTTTGAGAGTACGCATTTGCCAAATTTAGCAACAAATTAGGATCATCACCGACTAATGTACTTGCGACTGTCCAATGCAATATTGCTTTATTTATGTCGCCTTCTTCATAGTATAAATTGCCAAAACTTATAAAAGGAAAAGCATTTAAAGTGGGTCTTTCTATGGCTTTTTTAAAGTATTTTCTCGAGTTTAAAAAATCACCCATTTTTAAATAGCAGTTGCCGATACATGTGTAGACTGTTACATCGTATGTTTTTTCTACAATAGGCATGAGTAATTGGACAGCACTACGATAATTACCCGAATTGTAATTATCAATTGCCTGTATAATAGCTTTTTTTTGCTCAGTATCCAGTTCGCTCGATACTAAAGAAAAATCAGACTGCATTTTTGCTCACTTTTTAACCGAATAGATCTTCAAAGAAATTTTTATTGCTAAACAATCCATCGATAATATCTTCATCACTGAAGTTTATAATTCCGTTTTGAATTTTAGATGCCACTTCTTTATTATGTGATGTATCTTCAGGATCAGATAATGCAAGCTGAGTAAACTTTTTAACATCCATTTCTTTTTGATACAAATTAATTGCATCATTGGAAATATCAAGCTGATCAACCAAATAATTCATATCGAGTTTATCATAAGGGTTGCTCTTGCCAAACAATCCGGTTTTATCCATCCCTGTTGTTTGAGCTACTTGATTTTGTTGGATATTATTATTTTGAATTCCTTTTAACATTTCTACTCCTCACCTAAATATATTATTGCGTATTTTATTTTTAAATCTATAAATCAGAAGGTGTATTTATGTTGACCATGTGGTCAATATTGAACATAAATAAAATTAAGCATGCAAAACATATTTATATTTAAGGTAAACTAGTAATAATTTAGAGGAGAAGGAATATGAAAATTATTGATTCGCTGTTAGTGCCGGTTATTTTATGGATTGAAAAAACGGTAACCGACATGGGACCATTAGGAGTAGTTCTTTTAATGGCTATTGAGTCATGTAATATTCCCCTTCCAAGTGAAGCTATATTGCCGTTCGCCGGTTATCTGGTAAGCAAAGGTGTCATGACCATTCACACAGCTGCTTTTGCTGGAGCCTTAGGCTGCGTAATAGGCTCTATACCTTCATATTATCTGGGTTATTTTGGGGGAAGACCTTTTATAGAAAAGCATGGGAAGTGGTTCTTGATAAGCAAAAAAGACATCGAAATGGCAGATAAATGGTCAGAAAAATGGGGAGAAATGGCATTCTTTATTTGTAGGATGTTGCCTGTAGTAAGAACATTCATTTCTTTGCCTGCCGGAATATTAAGAGTAAACCTTCCAAAATTTTTAGGCCTTACATTTATCGGCTCTTTAGTTTGGAGCTATTTCCTTGTTTATGTAGGCTATAAAATGGGCGTTCACAGAGAGCTTTTCAAAGAAATATGGCACAAATTCGATGTTGCTATTGTTTTGGTCTGCGGCATATTATTCATACTTTATCTTGTTCACCACTTTAAAAATTTAAAAGAATCTTAAATATTGTAAATTTTTATTAATAGGTAGCAAGTTATTTTTTTCAGGGTATTTGTATGCTCGTGTTTATTAAAAAGGATATAGAAAATGAGAGTATCATCAATTGGTAACTTTTTTACCTCCCAAAAATTAGAAGAATCAAAAAATCAAAATTACTTTAACTATGTCTCTCTCAAACCCGGCATGGATAGAGTATCTTTTAGCGGTAATATTAAACCCTACCCTATTAATGTAGATGTAGAAACGGCAGAATTCGTTGCTAACAGCTTATCAACATCAACTTCAGGTCACAGAGCAGTATATGGTTCTAAAGTATTTAACCGTGATGTTGTTCAACTCATGACGCTTGGTGTTGCAAAATATGCAAAAGATACTGCAAGACAAAACGGTAAAGAGCCACTTGTTTTGATAGGTGGAGATACAAGAAAAGCAACAAAAGAATCTCTTGATTTTGTCAAAGATACTTTGATTAATCAAGGCGTAAATGTTTTATACATAGATAAACCTGTCCCAACACCTTTGCATGCTCTTGCAACCAAAGAAAAGAACATCGATGTTGCGATATTAATGACAGCAAGCCATAACCCTTGGGAAGACGGCGGATACAACTTAGTTACAAAAGAAGGAGCCATTGCTCCTCCATCAGTGACTAAAAAAGTAGCTGAAAATATGGTTCAATACGCAAAAGAAGGAAACTTCACAGTAAACAAAACTCAAAAAGGTGAAGCTACAAAATTCTTCCCTTATGAAATGTATGAAAATACTATTAACAGCTATAACTTAATTGATTGGGACAAAATTGCTAATTCAAATATTTCAATCTATTATGATGCATTAAAAGGTACAGGAAGCAACGTTTTCCCTCAACTATTAAAAGAATATAAAATACCTTTCAATGAAATAGATTCAGGTAAAAAAGAAGGTCCTAATCCAACCGGAGCAAACCTAATCGAAGTAAAAGAAGCAATCCTAAAAGATAAAAATAACCTAAAAATCGGTTTGGCTAATGACGGAGATGCTGACAGATTCGGTATCGTTGATGAAAAAGGAAACTTCATTGAACCAAATGATGTCCTTTTATTGACAGCTCACCACTTATCAGAAAACAAAGGACGTACAGGCGCTATTATTAGAAGCCAAGCTACTTCTTCTCAGTTGGACATCTTTGCTAAAAACAACGATTTAAAAGTAATCCAGACACCTGTGGGCTTTAAATTCATCGGTGAAGACATAATCGAGCTAAGAAAAGAAGGCGAAGATATTCTTGTTGCTGGCGAAGAATCAGGCGGACTTACAATCAACAAACACATACCTGAAAAAGACGGTATAATTGCGTTATTGTTAATGCTTGACCTTGTTGCAACAGAAAAGAAACCTATCTCTGAAATATTAGAAAACATTAAAAAAGATCTAAATACAGAGTTTAGAGCACATAGCATAAACAAAAAGCTAGAAAAAGAAGAAGATAAAGCAATCGTTATGTCCAGAATGGAAGCAATATACAATGATGCTTTAGAAGGAAAAGATTCTTTCGGTAAAAATTATAAAATTGATGTTGAAAGAACAGAAGAAAACAGAAACGAAATGGAAAGATACAAAAAAGGCGGCGACGGCGTAAAATTATATCTTACAGACGGCTCCTCAGTACTAGTCAGAAAAAGCGGGACTGAACCAAAAGTTAAGGCATATATAGAAGTCGCCAACAAAGATGCCCAGGTCGCAAACAACACAATAAAAGAACTAAAAGAAGAAGTTGAAAGCATCTTTACTATATAACTATCTTTGAGAACTACGGTTAATAAAGATTGGCCGTAGTTCTTAAATTTAAAATAAGAAATAATATATTTAGGAGAATTTATATGATACATTTTGACAACTCAATTAACTTTGATCCTGGAGTTAACGTAAACTCAAACCCAAAAGCTGAAACAAAGCAAAATGCTATTGCAAATAATGTTCCTTCATTAGATAATAAAAACCATAAAGTACCCGCATGGGCATATAGAGGAGTAGCATTTATGGGAAACAAAGACGTAGTTATAAAAGTAGGAACTACTAATGTTGGACAATACTCAGAAATGGGTAAAAAAGCTGTTGAAGACGTTACTTCAAGAGCAGGTAAAGCAGGTCAATTCTTAAATTGGATTAACGTGCTTCCAAACAATCAAATCAAAAATATAGACGCAATTTATGACTTGGCAGCGCAAGCCAAAGAAGGCAAATATACTGATATTGCTATATTAGGTATTGGCGGTTCTAGACACACAACAGAAGCTATGATGAAATTGTTGGGCAAAGATGCAAACGTCCACTTCTATTCATCTGTAGACCCTGAAAGCTTTAAAAGATTTGCTTCTACACTAAACTTGGACAAAACTAAGTTCTTGGTAGTTTCAAAATCAGGCGGAACACTTGAAACAACTGTTGCTTACGAAAACGCTAAAAAACTTATGCAAGAACATCTTAAAAAAGAAGATGTTTCTGACAGATTCGTAGCAATGACTGATGCATCAAGCGAAAAAAGCGCATTAAGAAGAATCGTTAACAGTGGAGAAATCAAATTATCTGGCCTTGTTCATGACGATGTCGGTGGAAGATTCTCAATATTTGATGATGCCACAATATTCACTCTTGCATACTCTGGCGTTCCAAAAGAAGACGTTAAGAAAATGTTAGAAGCTTCTTTAGCTGCTCAAAAAGAGTTTTCAAGCTCTGATATAAATGAAAACGCAGCTCTTCAACTTGCGGCATTTAACGTCGAAGCTAAAAAAGCAGGAAACAATAAACATTTCGTAGAATATTTTGGAGATGCTTTCGCTGGAACAACTCTTTGGGAAAAACAGCTTAAAAATGAATCATTAAAAGCTGCTATTTCAACAGATACAAACATAGGACCTGGCTACCTGCATTATAATGCTGAAGCTGATTTAGATCCTAACAATAAAGATTCATTCTTTACGTTTGTATATGCTAAGCCGCAAGATAAAGTGACTTCAGCAGTACTTGAAGGTGTTGTAAATGCTTATTCGGCTCAGCATCCAGTATCAAAAATCGAGCTTAAAGATTTCTCTCCTGAGGCGATTGCAAGATTCTTTGAACTTAAACATTTTGAAACCTTATACACAGGTAATATGCTAAGACAACTTAAAAACGACGTTACTCCTAAAACAGAACCGCTTCCTGAAGTTGTTCAACCGAACGTTGAAATTTATAAAAAAGAAGTTAAAGCAGCAATGCAAAAATAAGCAAATGAACAAAATTAAAAAGAGCGCTTTAAGTAAAGTGCTCTTTTTTTATGAAGCTTTAAAATATTTGCTCCAGCAATTGTTATTAGATCCTGAATATTTTTTCTTTTCAAATTCAAAATAATCAGTAGGTCGATATGGCCTTCTTTTCAGCTTCATGCCGGCTTCTTTAGGCGTTCTATCTGCTTTTTTTTGGTTACATTCCTTGCAGCAAGCCACAATATTTTCCCAAATCTCAGGGCCTAAGCGTGATTTTGGATAAACATGGTCCAAAGTAAGTTCAGAAGCAGGAAGTTTTTTGCCGCAATACTGACAAGTGTAATCATCTCTTATGTATATGTTTTCCCTACAAAAAGGCAGTTCCACATCTGGAACTGCCAAGTCGTATGTTAATTTAATTACTTTAGGAATTACGGTATTATCAATCTGTATAAAATCTTCAATGTCATTAAGTGTTTGGGCATACTGCGCCTTACCCTTAATAATCAAAACTAAAGCCCGTTTCCAGCTTGTAATATTAAGAGGCTGATCTTCAGAATTTAACAAAAGTACTTTTGCCATTTCCTGCTCACAATCATCTTCTACAATTGTAATATTCCCATTATACAAGCTTTTTAAACCCGTATTTAGATTAAAAAACTGTAAGCATGATAAAATTAGTCCATGGATGTAAAATTAAGAGACATATTTTTCTTATTTTTCAAAATCGGTCTTCAATTACTGGGAGGCGGATACGTAATATTACCCCTTCTTAGAAGCAATGTGATTGAAAAACGAAATTGGATAACGGAAGAGGAGCTTTTAAATTATTTTTCTCTAAGTCAATGCATACCGGGTCTTATCGCAGCTAACGTATCGACTTTTGTGGGATACAAAACAAGAAAACTCTCAGGAGCAATTACTGCTCTTGCAGGAATCACCTTACCGGCTTTCCTTTCAATACTTTTGCTTGCTTCAATATTAATTAAACATATGCATAACCCAATCCTTCAAAACGCATTTTGGGGAATAAGAATAGGGGTATTGATTTTAATTTTCCTGACAATCACGGAAATCATACAAACTTCTATAAAATCGAGACATTCATTAATTTTGTATCTCTCAATTCTATTGTTAATGTTATTTACTGATTTAAGACCCGAAATATTAGTAATTTCAGCAGGAGTAATTGGATATCTTAAATACAAAGCAGAAACCAAGGGGAAATGAGCATTTATTTAATTTTATATTATGAATTTTTTAAAATAGGATTATTTGCAATCGGCGGCGGATATGCAACTTTACCATTTTTGTATTATCTTTCAACCGAATACCAATGGTTTCAGGCAAAAGAGCTCACAGATATGATTGCTGTATCTAATATTACCCCGGGCCCTATCGGAATAAACATGGCAACATATGCAGGTTACAAAACAGCTGGCATCATAGGAAGTTTAATAGCAACCGTCGCTATTCTTATTCCTGCATTTATAATAGTTCTAATAATAATAAAAATGTTAAAACGATTTGAAGAAAACATGGGATTACGTTCTATCTTGTGCGGACTGAGGCCTGCAGGATGCGCTATGATTAGCGCAATAGGAATCAAGCTCTTTGCAAACAATATTTGTAATGTGTCTTCATCAAGTTACAAAACAATTTTAAGCCAGTTTAACATCGATTATAAAGCTCTAATAATTTTCTTTATCTTTTTATTGATTTCTAAAAATAAAAAAGTTGATCCTCTATTTTATATTTTTGCCGGAGGAGTTTTCGGGATTCTCTTTCACCTATAAACACCGCTCATACAACGGATAAAGAAAAGTTTTAAGCAGTCATTATTAAGATTTGTTAACAAAATACTTCAAATAAAGTCAATTTCCAAAATCAAAATGTTTTTATATAAACAGGTAAGGTTAGTATAAAATTAAATTTTGGTATGGAGGTTAGTTATGGTAGCAGGTATTAACGCATTAAGTCCAATGGGTTATGTTAACCCATCAGATGATTATTTTGGACTTTCAACAATGTCGAATACGACAACGAATTATATGAGTCCATCAATTATGGGTCAAGGAATCACTTACCCAGGTATGTACTCAATCCCACAAAACTTGTGGAACGACCCAGCCGGTCAAATGCAATATCAGTATAATATGAACAATCAATATCAGTCATACAACAATAAAGCAAATGCAGGGCAATTGGCAGTTACTGATCAATGCAAAGTTATAGCAGAGTTGATCAGTGAAGGCAAAGAAAACGAGATAATGGAAAACTTCGTTGAATTGCAAGAAACATTAAAATCAATGCCACAATATGCACAACTTTCTGATAAAGAAATTAAATCATATGCCCAAAACATATTTGCTCAAACAACAGGCGTATCTTTAACAGAAGCAATTAAACAAAATTGTAAAAGTAATTTCTCAACAGGTTTCACATCTGGTTTCCACTTAGGCAATGCCGACAATATAAGCAAAGAAGAACTATTAGCGGAAATCAACGGTACAAAACCACCAACAGGAGCAGCTAAGACTTTCGGTAAAATACTAGGCGGAATTTTAGGAATTATCCCTTGCTTAGGTATCCCTGCTCTAATTGGAGAACACGGCTAATATATAACCTAACCTCAAATAACCAACCTCAACCTAAAAACAAAAGATGGGCAATCGCCCATTTTTTGTTATTTATTTTTTAATTCGCAAATTTGCTCTCTTAACTCCTGTATTTCATATTTTAGCCTATTTAACTGGCATGAAACTGGATCTGGTATTCTGTTGTGCAATAATTGTCCTTCAACATAAACTTTTTGTTGTACAACTCTACCTGGTATGCCAACCACCGTCGAATTTTCAGGCACATCATCAATCACGACTGAACCCGCACCTATTCTGGAATTAGATCCAATCACAATATTACCTAAAACTTTTGCCCCAGAACCCACTACAACATTATTACCTATAGTAGGATGCCTTTTCCCATGTTCCTTACCTGTTCCTCCAAGAGTAACCCCTTGATATATAAGTACATCGTCACCTACAATTGCTGTCTCTCCAATTACAACTCCCATTCCATGGTCGATAAAGAACCTTCTTCCAATTGTAGCACCGGGATGTATGTCAATTCCTGTAAAAAATCTGGTTAAAAATGATATAAACCTTGGAAAAAAAGGAATTTTCCAATATAAAAGCTTGTGAGAAATCCTATGTGAAATTAGAGCATGCAAGCCAGGATAGCAGAAAATCACTTCTAAGATATTGCCTGCCGCAGGATCTTTTTCATATATCGTATTAATATCTTCACTTATTTGTGAAAAGGCTTTTTTGAAAAGTGACATTTTTAATCCTCAAAAAGTAATGTAGAAAGGTACCTTTCGCCATAATCAGGCAGCACCACCACAATCAGCTTGTCTTTACAGATATCCCTTTGAGAAATTATCAAAGCTGCTGACATTGCAGCACCCGAAGAAATTCCGCATAATAGTCCTTCTTTTTTGGCTAGGTCTTTTGCTATTTTTATAGCAATTGCCGTAGGAACGGGGATAATTTCGTCCACAACTTTCGGGTTATAAATCTCGGGAATAAAATTAGCTCCAATGCCTTGTATGCCGTGTGGACCTGCTATCCCCGAAGTCAATAGAGGACTTTCTTGCGGCTCGACACCTACTACCTGCAGTTCTGGCTTGTATTCTTTCAGCTTTTTAGAAACACCCGTTATCGTTCCGCCAGTCCCTATGCCACATACAAGAACGTCTATTTTTCCTTCTGTATCTCGCCAAATTTCTTCGGCAGTGGTGATTTCGTGGATTTTAGGGTTGTAAATATTCGTGAATTGTGACGGTATAAAAGAGTTATCGTATTTTTCGGCGAGTTCAATCGCTTTATCAACTGCTCCTTGCATTCCTTGAGCAGCAGGTGTCAAAACTAACTCTGCTCCGTAACCTTTGAGCATTTTTCTTCTTTCAAGACTCATACTCTCAGGCATGGTCAATATGATTTTCATTCCTCTTTGAGCACAACACATAGCAAGCGCGATACCTGTATTACCGCTGGTAGGTTCTATTATGGTCGTATCTGAGTTGATTAATCCCAGTTTCTCAGCTTGTTCAAGCATATATTTAGCAGGTCTGTCTTTTACAGAATTCGTAGGGTTAAAGTACTCTAACTTTGCAGCTATTTTTGCTTGCCCTGCATTTAGTCTGTTTATATAGACTAAAGGGGTATTCCCGACAAGTTCTGTGATGTCATTATAAATTTTCATATTAACCGATTACCTTCACAAATTTTCTTTTACCAACTTGCACAACCACAGGCAATATATCTTTTTTTACAGAATAATTAATGTCAGTTATTTTCTCAGAATCAATTTTTATAGCTCCAGATGTCAATAATCTTTTAATCTGGCTTTTACTTGGTTCTAAGCCGCTTTGTGACACTAATTCAAGAATAGAAATATCGTCATTGATTTTAAATTCAGGAATATCTTCAGGAATTCCCTTGTTTTGGACTACATTTATGAATTCGTTTTGCGCTGCATCTGCAAGTTCTTTGTTATGATACATTTCGACTATTGTATATGCAAGCTTCATCTTAATGTCTCGTGGATTAATATTTTTTAGCTGCTCTTCTAATTGTTTTAAATCTTCGTTAGAAATATCAGTTAAAAGTGCATAATATTTTGCAATCATTTCATCAGGTATAGACATTAATTTTCCGTACATATCTTTAGGAACATCTGTTAAACTTACGCAGTGTTCAGGATATGATTTTGACATTTTTACAACGCCATCTGTACCTTCAAGCAGGGGAAGCAACAACACCATTTGAGGATCTTCTTTGCCGTATGCAGATTGAATATCTCGTCCTAATAGAACATTGAACCTTTGATCAGTTCCTCCTAACTCGATATCCGCATCAATTTCTACAGAATCATAAGCCTGCATCAATGGGTAGAAAAATTCATGAATAGAAATTGGCTTGCTTTCTTGGAGTCTTTTGGCAAAATCATCTCTTGTCATTATTTGGGCAACAGTAACTTTAGACGAAAGCTTGATTAAATCCATTAAATTCATCTTGTGAAGCCAATCCGCATTGTTGACGACTTCTGCTTTGCTTATATCGACGACCTTTGACATTTGCTCAAAATAAGTTTTTGCGTTCTCATCGACTTCTTCTTTGGTTAAACTTGGCCTTGTATCGGATTTGCCGGATGGATCACCTATCATAGCCGTAGCAGCGCCCACCAAAAGAATTATTTTATGGCCAAATTCCTGGAATTGTTTAAGTTTTCTCATAACAACTGTATGCCCAAGATGTAAATCAGGCCTGGTCGGATCCATTCCAAGTTTGACTCTTAAAGGAGTGTTCGTTTCTGAAGCTTTTTGCAATTTTCTAGCCAGTTCATTAACTCCGCCAGGCAATACTTCAGCGCCACGAGACAACGTAGTTGCTTGTTCTAAAAACTTTACTTTTATATCTGATTTTTCCATTTTTTCACCTATACCAACATTTGTAATAATCTTTCAGTATCTTTATCACCACGACCTGAAATGTTTACGACTATAATATCATCGACAGAAGTTTTAGGCATCAAATTTTCTAAATACGCAACCGCGTGTGAAGATTCGATAGCAGGAATAATACCTTCCAATCTGGATAACCTTGCGAATGCCTGCACCGCTTCATTATCGGTTATTGGATAATATTGAACTCTTCCTATGTCTTTTAAATAGCAATGTTCAGGACCACAACCAGGGTAATCCAAGCCTGCAGAGATACTATACGATTTTTTTACGTTTCCGTTTTCATCTTGAAGAACGTACTGCATTTTCCCATGGAGAATCATCTTTTTACCAACAGTTAAACTAGCTGCGGTTCTCTCTGTATCAACGCCTTCTCCGCCAGCCTCTAAACCTATCAAGTTGACTTCTTTATCGTCCAAAAAGGCATAAAAAGCTCCCATAGCATTGGAACCGCCGCCTATGCACGCTAAAACATAATTAGGCAAACGACCTTCTTTTTCTTTTATTTGCGCCTTTATCTCAGAACCTATAACTGACTGGAAAGAGCGGACAATTTTAGGATAAGGATGAGGACCGACAACAGAGCCTAACACATAAAAAACGTCATCCGGATGTCTTAACCAGTAATCAATAGCAGCATCACAAGCATCTGCGAGGGTTTTACTTCCTGTATCAACTGAATGTACTTTGGCTCCCAAAAGCTTCATTCTTTCAACATTTAGATATTGTCTTTTGACATCTATTTCGCCCATAAATATTTCGCATTCAAGTCCTAGAAGCGCTGCTATGGTGGCTGTTGCCACTCCGTGTTGGCCAGCTCCTGTTTCAGCTATGACTTTTTTAGCCCCCATTCTTTTTGCTAAAAGACCTTGGCCAATTACATTATTGATTTTATGAGCTCCCGTATGGTTTAAATCTTCACGCTTTAAATATATTTTCCCTTTTCCATAGTGTTCTGTTAGCCTTTTAGCAAAGAATAAGGGAGTTGGGCGGCCTGAATAATCCTTTAATAATTGATAAGCTTCCTCTAAGAAAGTCGGATCATTCCATGCTTTTTCAAATTCTGAATCCAACTCAGAAAGAACGTGCTTGAACGAATCAGGGACAAAAGCTCCTCCAAACTCACCAAAAAAGCCTTCTTTATTTGGCATGTTATATTCTAAATTTCTTACAAACATATATTCCTCAACTTTCTTACAGTTAATAATTTATTTTATACAAATAATCAAAAAGAGTCGACACACAGCCGACTCTTCTAAACTTATTTTAAGACTTATACAAGTTTAACTTTTGTACTTGTGCCTTTTTTAGAAATTTCGACTTTACCTTCTCTAGCTAGCCATCCTAAACCTAATTCAGCGAAATTGCCTTTTAAGTCTAAATCTTTTTTCATTTGACTTAATGAAGATTCACCTTTGTTGCTTAGGTATTCCCAAATTTGTCCTGCTGATAATCCTATAGTTTCCATCATCCATCTCTCCTTTAATTTTTTTTAGACAAAAGTATTTGTTTCTATATTACTTTCTTATATAATACAAATATCAGAAATTGTAAAGGGGGGCTTATGGCTACAACACTAAAGGGAAGAGCATGGATTTACAAGGATAACGTTGATACAGACGTAATTATACCTGCTCGTTACTTAAACACTTCAGATGAGAAAGAACTTGCAAAATATTGCATGGAAGATATAGATAAAACCTTTGCAGAAGAGGTCAAAGAAGGCGACATTATGGTTGCCGGTGAGAATTTCGGCTGCGGAAGCTCAAGAGAACATGCTCCAATCGCCATAAAAGCATCAGGGATATCTGTTATAATCGCCAAATCGTTTGCAAGAATATTCTTCAGAAACGCAATCAACATCGGCTTACCGATATTAGAACATCCCACTTTACCTGATGAGTGTACAAAAGGTGATGAAATTGAAGTGGACTTGACCAATGGAATAGTCAAAAATTTAACAACAGGAAAAGAATATACCTGTAGCAAATTTCCTCCTGCTATTCAAGATTTAATCAACCGCGGCGGACTTATCAATTATACGAAATCAAAATTGGGGGTTTAATGAAAGAATTTAACATAGCATTACTCGGTGGAGACGGAATAGGGCCGGAAGTGGTTTCTGAAGCTGTAAAGGTATTAGGCGCCATTTCAAAAAAGTATGACTACAAATTTAACTATAAAGAAGGATTGATAGGCGGATGCGCTTACGACAAACATGGAACTCCGCTTCCTGAAGAAACCTTAAAAATAGCAAAAGAATCAGATGCGGTTTTCTTGGGTGCTGTAGGGGACTGGAAGTACGATACCCTACCTCCTGAAGTAAGACCAGAAAAAGCGCTTTTGGGTATAAGAAAAGAACTGAACCTTTTTGCAAACTTGAGGCCAGCTATTGTCTATCCTGAGCTTGTTGAATCATCTCCTCTAAGACCTGAAATCGTTTCTGGCGTTGATATTATGATTATTCGAGAATTAACAGGTGACGTATATTTTGGTCAACCCAAAGGTATTGAAACTGTAAATGGGGAAAAAGTCGGCTTCAACAATATGATTTATACAGAATCAGAGGTAAGAAGAATCGCTCATATAGCCTTTAAAACAGCTATGCAAAGAGGCAAAAAACTTTGTTCCGTAGATAAGGCAAACGTGCTTGATGTATCAAGACTTTGGAGAGAAATTGTGATCGAAGTATCAAAAGAATACCCGGAAGTAGAACTTTCACACATGTATGTCGACAATGCAGCTATGCAAATAATTAGAGCACCTAAGCAATTCGACACAATTGTGACAGGAAATATCTTCGGAGACATCATCTCTGATGAAGCCTCCATGCTCTCAGGTTCTTTAGGATTGCTACCAAGTGCTTCACTCTCAGACAATGGGCCCGGCATGTACGAACCTATCCACGGCTCTGCTCCCGATTTAAAAGGTCAAAATGTTGTCAATCCTATTGCGACTATCCTTTCTGCGGCTATGATGCTTAAATACAGCTTCGACAATGAAAAAGCTCATGACGACATCGTATCAGCAGTTCAAAGCGCTTTAAAAGAAGGCTACAGAACAAAAGACATTTATACCGAAGACACAAAACTCGTAGGAACTAAAGAAATGGGAGACATCATTTCCGATATGATTTCTAAGGCATAAAATACTACTTAAGTATTAACGATAAACTATCATATTTTAAGCAAAATTCACTACCATTGGCTAGTGAATTTTTTGCAAAACAGGTATATTATCTAAATGTAGGCTAGTTACATCCAATTACTTATTCGGGGTTGCGAATAAAGATTTAATCTTTGATTAGTGGATGAAAAAATAACTAGTCTACTCTTTTTATGTCTAAAATTTGAATTGTTAACCTAAGCTGTAAAAAGGATTATTAATATTTTCAATTTTGTATGTTAATATATTTTTAAAATTATTGAGGTATTAATATGAAAAATAAAGTTAGTAAAAGATTTTGGGCAGTCAGTATTGTCATAACGGCTTTAACAGCATTCGCGATAGGATATTCTCCAATAAGCGCAAACAATAAGCCTGCACCGGCTCCAGTTACAAAAACTGTCGAAACAGATAATCAATCTCGTTTAATAACAACTACTCCTTTAGAAATAGTTGCTTCACCATCTTCCTTTTTAAATAAATCCGTGAAATTTCAAGCAACCTTTGATAAATTTTCTTCACTAGGGCTTGATTATAAACCTGCGTTAAGATCATCTCAGGATTTTATCGGCATACTGATAAAAAGAGATGACGTAAAAGACCACACTGTGCCCCTTTCAGAGATGAAACTATTCTTGCCGAGAACAGAAGCTGAAAAATATATTGATTTGAACTCAGGAGATATAGTAAGCATAGAAGGTTCCGTATTTTCAAATGCGCTCGGTGATCCTTGGATAGAAATCAAAAAATTTGCTATAATAAAGCAGAGTGCAAAATCAACAGTTAAAAAATAATTATTATTCTGGAATTAGGAGTTGAGGATGAAAGAGAATAAAAAATACTTGACAATTCATGGTCATTTTTATCAGCCCCCACGCGAAAATCCCTGGTTAGAATCGATTGAATTGCAAGAAAGTGCTCTTCCTTTTCATGACTGGAATGAAAGAATTTGTGTCGAATGTTATTCACCAAATTCAGTTTCTAAAATTGTTGATTACAAAAACCAAATTTTGGATATAGTAAATAACTACAGCTATATGAGCTTTAATTTTGGCCCTACTCTAATGTCATGGCTGGAACTTTATGCTCCATATACCTATGAAAGAATAATAAAAGCTGACATAGAGAGCAGCTACGAAAACAACGGGCATGGAAATGCATTGGCACAAGTGTATAACCACATGATTATGCCTCTTGCAAACAAAAAAGATAAATATACCCAGACAATCTGGGGCATTAAAGATTTCCAATACCGCTTTGGCAGAGCTCCCGAGGGAATATGGTTGGCTGAAACCGCAACGGATGACGAGACTTTAGAAGTATTGGTCGACTGCGGCATTAAATTTACTATTCTGTCGCCGTATCAAGCACAAAAGTTCCGAAAAATCGGAGAAAAAAATTGGCAGGATTGCAGTTGGGGCAACATTGACCCGGCTAAAGCGTATAGATATTTTATAAAATCCGATCCTGAAAAATACATAGATTTGTTCTTTTATGACGGCGCTATTTCAAAATCTGTCGCATTTGATGAACTCTTAACCGATGGCAACAGGTTTATCTGCCGATTAAAAGACGGAGTCTGTGAAGCACGAGATTATAATCAAATAGTAAATATAGCAACTGACGGAGAAAGCTACGGTCATCATACTAAATTCGGCGATATGGCATTGGCATACATATTAAGAATCAGGGCTAAAGATGAAGGTTTTTGCATCACAAACTATGCAAATTACCTAGAGCAAGAAGAAACCCAATATGAAGTGGAAATAAAGCCTGTATCCTCTTGGAGCTGCGCACATGGAGTCGGCAGATGGAACGATGATTGCGGTTGTTCTACGGGAGGTATGTGTGGCTGGAATCAAAAATGGAGAAAGCCTTTAAGACAAGCGTTAGACTACCTTAGAGACGAAATGGTCAAGGTTTTTGAAGATCAAGGTCGAAAGTACTTTAATGATCCTTGGGTGGCGAGAAACTCCTATATAGAAGTCATTTTAGACAGAAGCGAAAATTCGATACTCGATTTCTTTAATAAAAACCTCAAGCCGGGTTTAAACGAAACTGACAGGGTAAATGCATTAAAATTGATGGAAATCCAAAGGCAGGCAATGCTTATGTACACAAGCTGCGGTTGGTTTTTCTCCGAATTATCGGGTATAGAAACAACTCAAATAATGAAATATGCAGCCAGAGCAATACAATTATTCGCAGATTTTTCAGAGCTGGATATCGAGTCTAAATTTTTAGAAATTTTATCAGAAGCAAAAAGTAACATCCAAGGCTTCGGCAACGGAAAAGATATTTATGAAAGGTTTGTTAAACCCTCTGTAGTGACCGCAAAACAAATAGCAACACTCTGGGCCTTGTCATCGCTATATGAAACACACGAAAAAAATATAAATCTCTATTGTTATGAAATAATCAAACATTCCTACAAAAAAACTTCTAAAGGAAATACAAACTTTGCGGTTGGAAGAATTGAAATCAAATCTAAAATTACGCACGAAAAATCAGATTTTATGTTTGCGCTGTTGCAGTACTCAAGCGGAGATTTCCATTGCGCAATAAAAGAATACACTGATCAATCAGAGTATAACAAACTTTCTAAAGAGCTATTAAGCACGTATTCAGAATCACTTGTTACAGAAATGGTTAGGATAATCGATCATTACTTCGGCAGGGAATATTATTCATTGAAAGATATATTTATCGAAGAAAGAAAAACCATTCTAACAAGACTTTTAAAAGACAAACTTGGTAAATTTTCTAATAACTACAGAGATGTCTACGATGAGGGCAAGACTTCAATTTTGCATCTTCAACAGCTTGGATTGAGCGTACCACAAGAGTTCAAAATAGCAGCTCAATACACTTTATCTCAAGACTTTAACAATATATTCAAAGAAGATGACCTTGTATTGGATGAACAAACCATTCAAGCAGCGATCGAAATCAATAACGAAGCCAAAATTCTAGGAATTGATTTAGACAAAGAACCAACAAGCAGATTCTTTTCTCAGCAAATAATTGAAAGAGTAAAAGATTTCACCAGAACCTACGAAAATCACAGGCTGGAAAAAGCACTTGAGATTTTTGAATACATTGATGCTTTGGAAATAAAAGTTGATATCGCAGAACCTCAGAATATATATTTTAGCAAAGTATTCAGACGCTTCACAGAAATTATCGAGACTGCAGCGAAAGAAACCGATATAATAAGCAGCAGAAATCAGCTTTTATGCGTACTTAAACTTGGCGAATATCTCAATATAAATACAGAGTTTTATAAGTCAGTAATAATAAAAGCAACGAGTGAATTAGAAGAAGCTAAGAAACAATAATTTTCTTCAAAATTAAATCAAGCTGAAACTCAAGACTTGCGACATTTGTATTGTTATAAATTACAAAATCACATTTGTCCATCTTTTGTTCCTGCGGCATTTGAGCAGCAATTCTGTCTTTTGCTTCCCCATACTCAAGATTATCTCTGGATAATATTCGCTTTAAACGCAAATTTTCATCTGCGGCTACAAATAAAGTCTTATCAAAAAGATCTTGCATATTCGCTTCAAAAAGCAGTGGGACAGAAAGAAATAAAACCTTCAAATCTCTTTCTTGATCTAAAAATTCCTTCATTTTTGCTTTAATAACAGGATGCATTATAAATTCTAATTTATATCGCATGCCAGGCGATGAAAAAACCAGTTTTCCTAATTTTTTTCTTGAGATACTTCCATCATCATCATAAATATCTTTATGACCAAAGAATGTATTAATTTTTTCTATAGTTTCAAAATCATTTTTAAGTATATCGTGTGCAATTTTGTCGGCATCACTCACGGTATAGCCTCTTTTTTTAAGAAGCTTTTCTACTAACGATTTTCCAGACCCTATATTTCCAGTTATTGCTACTTTTAGCATAGATTTTATCCTCTAAGGGTATTTTATAATATTTTATTACAAAAGTGCTATTTATGTTAAACTTTTTATTAAAGTTAAGGAATATGATGGAGAAATTACTTTTAACAGGTAAAAATTTAGAAGAAATTGAAAAATTTACAGAAAAACTAGGTGCTTCTAAATTTCGCGCAAAACAAATTTATCACTGGATTTACTTAAAATCAGTGAATACTATAGATGAAATGACAAATTTACCGGCTGATTTCAGGGAAAAGCTCAAAGAAACAGCCTATATTTCTGACATCAAAATAAAAGAAAAGCAGGTTAGTCAGGATGGAACAATTAAATATTTGTTTGAGCTGGAAGATGGCAACTTCACAGAGTCAGTCTTGATGAGGTTTGATAACAGATCAAATCTTACAGCCTGTTTGAGTACTCAGGTCGGATGCAAAATGGGATGTGACTTCTGCGCAACAGCAAAACTCGGCTTTAAGAGAAATTTAACATCAGATGAAATTGTTCAACAAATTCACTTAATACAGAGCGATACAAAGCTGAAAATAACAAATATAGTCTTTATGGGACAAGGTGAGCCGTTACTTAACACGGATAATCTCCTTAAAGCAATGGACATTTTCAACAAAGAATATCAAGTAGGAGCAAGAAGGCTTACAATATCTACTTGCGGGATAATACCTGAAATAGAAAAACTGGCAAACTTAAATATGCAGTCAACTTTGGCTATTTCATTACATGCGGCAGACTCTGAAACAAGGAAAGTAATCATGCCGGTCGAAAACAAGTACAAGATAGAATCCCTTATAAAGACGTTAAAAGAGTATACAAACAAAACCGGAAGAAGGGTTACAATAGAATACACTCTTATCAAAGATTTGAATGACTCTGTAGAAGATGCCAAAAAATTAGCTTTATTAATCAACACACTAAAAAGTAACGTAAATTTAATTATTTATAATGCTAACGAGTTTTGTAAATATCAAAAACCCTCAAAAGAGTCTGTTATGAAGTTTAAATACATTCTAGAGGCAGCCGGCAAAAAAGTTACCGTACGTCTTGAAAGAGGCGCTGATATTGATGCAGCCTGCGGCCAATTAAGCTGCAAGAAAAAATAATTGTCCTTTTCCGGCTCAAGATGATAAAATAGTTGTATGTAGTCTTTACTCGGGCAAAATGAATAATATTTTTGAAGAAAATTTAAACCAAATTAACAGATACAACCCAAATATTTCAGATCAACTGAAATCTATTACTGCGCTTGTACAAAACTTATCTATGTGCGAGACCCAGCTAAAAGAGCCTAATCTGAGCATAAATGGTGTTCCTGTGCATTCTCAAACAGGTGCTGAAAAAGAAGCAAAAGAGATTTTGGAGAAAAGCGAAGACAGTGCAAATCATATACATATAATTTTCGGTCTGGGTTTAGGATATTTATTTAAAGAATTTTGCGACAATGCCCAAGGCATGGTTATACTATATGAACCAAATTTGGAAGTTTTAAGAATAACCCTTGAGATGGTCGACTTCAAAGCAGAATTGTCCAAGAAAAATATTTTTGTGGCGACTGATTTTGACATGCTCGAAAAAATATTCAATGGTATCTATTCATTCAAAAATATAACAAAGTGTCATTTCCTAACATATCATAGGCAACATAATCATAGCGAACTGGAAGCACTTGTAAAAGAACTTACAAGAATTAATTCAATAATTGCCTGCAATTTCGATTTTTTCAAAAGACTTGATTACTCTTTTATATTGAATACATTAAACAACTTGCCGCTAAAAATTGAAAGTAAGCCTTTGGATTTACTCACTGATAAATTCAAAAATGTGCCCGCCGTGATTGTTTCAGCGGGGCCTTCTTTAGCTAAAAATATCGAAATATTAAAAAAATATCAGGACAAAGTGCTAATTTTTTGTGTAGGTACAGCCTATAAAGCCTTAGAAAAAGCCGGAATAAAGCCTGATTTTCTTCACGCAATTGAAATGCACGACAGCAGTGCTCAGATTAGAGATTTTGATTTATCTGATATTAATTTTGTACATGAAGGCTATACCAATAAAGAATTTTTACAATTGAATTATAAAAATAAATTCAGAACATTATCATGTGAAAATATTTCAAATGTATGGTTGGCTAAAATATTAGGAGAAGATTCTTCAAAATATGAGACAAAAGGAACAGTTTCTTATAATGCTATGTATTCGGCGCATCTACTGGGATGCAATCCTATAATTCTTATCGGCCAAGACTTAGCCTATACTGATGGGCAATGTTATTCTCACGACAGTGCTTTCAGCAACTTAAAATGTATAATAGATGAAAAAACCAATGCCGCTAAAATTGTACCAGACAACTATGAAGAATACAGGATAGCGAGCTTCGGCAAAGAATCAACTGTTCCATTAGATGTCCAAAATAAACTCTTAGCAAAAAGGCTGGAAGAACTAAATAACTCCATTATGCCTGTAAAAGGACAAAATGGCGAAACTCTTATTACAGAACAAGGTTATTCCTTATTCATAGAATATTTCAAAAACTTTGCTAAAAGATTTAAAGAGGAGAAAATATTAATTAATTCGTCTCCTGGCGGCGCTCAAATAGACGGATTTAACAACGTCCCTCTTGAAGATGTCCTGACTTTGATAACAGAACCAAAGCCAAGTGTTGATGAAGAGATAAACAAATTAGAATACAATCCAAACTACGAAAACGTTATCAGTAATTTGAAAAACGAAGCCAACAGACTCGAAGAAGCCATAAACCTGATAAAAAATGGACAAATTGACTTAAAAAACTATAAAAGGGAAGTTTTACGCTATAAACAAATTACTGAAAAAGGATCAAAATATCTAAAAAACTGTTTAAATACATTCATGAGAATAATTGAAGGTCCAAAAGCTTCATCTGAATTGATTAAATCAATCAGCAGGGATGAAGAATCTAATTTAAGTTGGCTCTTAAAAGAAAAAGACGGACAATTCGACTATCAAACACAACTGGAAATCATTAAATCATTAGAAGAATATTTCTTTAATAATGACAAGAAATTTAACTATACCAGACAGTTTATTATAACAAACATAGAACAACTCCAGTCAAGAACAAAGATTTTAATATAATTCATAATAAAAAACTTGTCATTTAGTATTTTTACATATAAAATAGATTTAAATATAATATCCATTGCAAGTTATGGAGAGGAATAATGTTTTTACTTGCAAAGCAAAAGGGGCTAACCTAAATGTATATTAATAAATGCACTAAATGTGGAGCTGAGTTCGAAACTAAAAACCCCAAAAGAGTTATTTGTCCTAGTTGTTTATACCCAGACAAAAAACCTATTTTAGGTGAAGATGCACAAGAAGCAGAAACAACATTAAAAACTGAAAAAACAACACCATTGAGTTCATATAGTACGGCAACGCCTACTGATAGCGAAGAGAAAAAACCTTTCAGGAATTTTGAACAGAAAAGATATGACAGACCTCAACAAAGGTTTCAAAGACCTTACCAACAAGGAGATAGGTCTAATTATCAGAGCGAAAGACCAAGTTATCAGGGAGACAGACCTTCATATGGCGACAGACCTGCCTATGGAGACAGGCCTGCATACGGAGACAGACCTTCATATAATTCTGGAAACAGATATGATAGACCTCCAAGACCTCCTCAGGATAGATATAATCAACAAGGAAGACCATCTTACCCTCCAAGAGGAAGAGATAGCAGACCTCCACAAAGAGATAACAGGTTCAGACCACAAGGCGGGCCTCCAAACAGAAGACCGTTTAATAAACCAAAACAGTTATTAGTCACAAAAGAACAAATAGCTCAAATTGAGTTATTATACAAAAAAACACTTCCATTGCCGAACCCTGATATACATGAAGTAATCGGCAGTGCTATTGATTTAGAACCAAGAAAAGTATTTTTTGGAATAAATTTGGTCAGACAAAAAATGATGCTGCCAAAATTACCTTTCCCTAAAAGAAAACTTGCGGTGAGCCCGGATCAATTATTTGCAATAAAAAATCTGTATGAACCGTTACTTCCTCTTCCTCCTATCGGCTGCCATAAAATCATTGCAGCACAATTAAAAATGGATGAGTGGAGAGTTCACGTTGGAATCGGCCTGGTCAGAAAACAAATGGGACTCGACAGATGGAACCCGGAGAGACCAGATGCTCCGGAAGAATTTAAAAAATAGTAATACCTAAAATGAATAATTTAATATCTATAGCAAAAATAATTAATTTCCATGGAATTAAAGGCGAAGTCAAAGTTGGTTACACAAAGGGTCGCGAAGAACAGTTAAAATCCTTAAAAAAATTGTTCATAAAACAAAACAGCGACTACTCGGAACTAAATGTGCAATCTTTAAAGTTTCATAAAACTTTTGCCATTATTAAATTCAAAGAAATTAATTCTATTAACGATACGGAAGCTTATAAGGGCTTGAACTTGTACATCCCAAAAGATATAGTTGTGGATTTTCTTGAAGAAGATGAATATCTTGTAAGCGATCTTGACGGTCTTGAAGCTTACGACAATAACGACAATTTATTGGGAACAATATGCGCTGTCGGTGAAAACAATGCAACCAATATTATAAGCATTAAAGATTCTAATGATAAAATCCATTTAATACCATTCGTTAAAGAACTGGTTCCTCAAGTAGATTTAAAGAATAAAAGAATAACAATAAATAAAATCGAAGGCTTAATGAATTGAAGTTTAATGTATTAACATTATTCCCTGAACTGATTAATGAAGCTTGCAATCACAGCATTTTAAAAAGAGCTAAAGACAAGCGTATTTTAGAAGTCCAAACTATTAACCCGAGAGATTTTTCTACCAATAGACATAAGAAAGTTGATGACACTCCTTATGGAGGCGGAGCAGGAATGGTCTTATCATGCCAGCCTTACCTTGACGCTTTAAACAGCATAGAAAAAACTTTTAACTCTGAGACAATAATTTTAACGCCTCAAGGCGAAACCTACAATCAAAAAATAGCCAAAGAACTTTCAAACAAAGAGCAGATTATATTGATTTGTGGTCATTATGAAGGTTTTGACGAGAGAATAAGAGAGCTTTCAGGAGCAAGAGAAATTTCATTGGGAGACTTTGTCCTAACAGGCGGCGAATACCCTGCTTTATGCATTATAGACAGTATAACAAGACTTCTCAATGATGTTTTAGGCGATGAAGAATCAGCTGAGTATGACAGCCATTCAGACGGCTTGTTAGAATATCCGCAGTACACAAAACCCAGAGACTACGAGAGTTTACCGGTACCTGAAGTTTTACTTTCAGGCAACCATGCTGAGATCGAAAAATGGCGAAGAGCTCAACAGTTCATAAGGACTAGAGCAAAAAGACCAGACCTATTGGAAAAATTTTTAAAGTCCGAGTTGACAAAATCTGATAAAAAAATACTAAAAGAATTAAACATAAATTTTTAATTGTTTGTATATATAATTTTAAGTGCTAAAATTTTATTTGGATAAATTGAGTGAGTCTTATGAAAACATCAATAGTATCAAACGGCAAATTGGTAATTACCCAAACAGAGAAGCCTGTCTTAAAAGGAAAAGGCGCAATAATAAAAGTCCATGGGTGCGGACTGTGCGGCTCTGACATAGTAAAGCTAAAATCAGGCTCAGCAAAAGACGGCACGGTTTTAGGACATGAAGTTGTTGGAGAAATAGCGGAAATAGATTCCTCCACAACGTTCCAAGTCGGTGATCGTGTTGTTCTTGGGCATCACGTTCCCTGTTTTAACTGTGTATATTGCTGGGGCGGAAATTATTCCATGTGCAGAACCTTCAAAGAAACCAACATCATCCCTGGTGGTTTTGCTGAATACATATATGTTTCAGAGCAACATCTGCAAAATACTGTTTTTGTACCATCCCCGGCTTTAATAGACGACGAAGCATCATTTTTAGAACCACTGGCATGTTGCATAAGATCAATAAAAAGAGCAGATATTCCTTATTCCTCCAGAGTTCTTATTATCGGGCTTGGTTCAATAGGAATATTGATGGGGCAAGCGGCAAGAGCAATGGGATACACTCCTTATGGCTGCGACCTTATCCAAAAAAGAGTTGATATGTCTAAAAGATTAGGATTTGAAGATTCAATATTAGTTAGAAACGAAGATGAAGTCTGTGAAAAGATTAAAGAACTGACGTCAAATTACGGTGTTGATGCAGTGTTTATGACTTCAGGCTCAGATAAAACTATTAATCTGGCGCTTAAATCTATAAGAGATGGCGGCACTATAGTTGTGTTTTCAAGCATAAAAACGGATTTAGGCTATTCAAACAATGACATATATTATAGGGAATTAAAAGTATTGGGAAGTTATTCCCCGGCGCCTGTGGATCTGGAAGATTCTTTGGAATTTTTACAATCAAGAAAAGTCATAGTTGAAGGTCTTTCTATACACTATGATATAGAACATTTAAATGAAGCAATTGAAGATACATTGTCCGGAAGAACCATAAAGGCATATATAACAGTATGAAAATGAAAGCTATCCAATATTATGCACCTCAAGATATAAGATACGAGGACGTAAACATAAAGGAACCAAATCCAAATGAAGTCCTTGTAAAAGTAAAAGCAGCACTTACATGCGGAACAGACTTAAAAACTTACCGAAGAGGGCATCCCGTATTAATTAAAAAAATTCCGTCAGGATTCGGGCATGAATTTTCCGGCGTCATTGAAAAAATCGGCAAAAATGTCACTGGATTCAACATCGGAGACAGAATAGTAGCGGCCAATTCGGCTCCATGCTACAAGTGCTTTTTTTGTAAGAAAGAAGAATATAATTTATGCGAAAATTTAAACTTTTTAAATGGCGCATACGCAGAATACATAACAATACCTGAACAAATTACTAAGCATAATATGCTAAAACTCCCTGACAATCTAAGTTTTGAGAAAGCAGCATTTGCAGAACCTTTGGCTAATGTTGTCCATGGGGTAGAAAGAACAGGAATAAAAGCAGGTCAAACGGTTGGAGTTGTTGGTATTGGCCCTATAGGATTGATGTTCGTAAAATTGGCAAAACTCAAAGGAGCAAGAGTTATTGCAGCAGGAAGAAACCCTTTAAAATTACGACTGGCTAAGGAATTCGGCGGTGCTGACGAAGTAGTAGATTTAAACAAATATCCAAATCCTGAAAAGATATTTCTTTCATTTTCAGAGCAAAATAAAGGTCTTGATGTCGCGGTGGAATGCGTCGGTATACCTGAGATATGGGAAAGAATGTTCACTTTTGTAAGAAAAGGAGGAACAGTCCACTTGTTCGGCGGCTGCAAATCAGGAACTTCAATAAACATAGATACAAGAAGACTTCATTATGACGAAATAAAAGTTATAAGTATTTTCCATCACACTCCTAAATACTTTAGAGAAGCATTGGATCTAATCGCTGAAAATAAAGTTGATGTTGAAAAATTGATTACTATGTCAATGCCGCTAGAAATGACTAAAAAGGCGCTGGAGCTACATTCCAGCGGCGAAGCCATAAAAGTTTTACTTAAACCCTAAACAATTATTATAAAGTTATGTAAAGTTATAATTCTGATTTATACATACTTATTAGACTAAGTTTTTCACGAATTTAGCCCTTGGTCCGATATTTTTTTTGGTTTTTTTTGATAGAATTTATTCATAAACTAGCAAATTAATTTTTGACGGTTTTTAAAAAAAATACAAACAGTTAATGGAAAGTAAGAGCATGAACATCGTTTTTAACACGACAAAGCTTCATCCAAAATCCGACACAGGATTTAGGGAAAATGGACCAGGTAGTCGAACTCTGACTGAAACAGTAAACCTGCACGAACAAAATGACACGATGAACTATAAAATAAATGCGACCGCGAGAGATAAATCTCGCGGTCGTACGAGTTTTAAAGGGTCTGGTGTCAATTCTACAATTATTAAAGAGGCACCAAAATGGGTAGATAAATTTGGAGCAACAATAGCAAACACTCCAAAGTTACAAAATGCATTTCAATCCATTTCCGGCAATATATTAATGGCCGAGGCAACTTTTGCATTGTTATTAACGGCTATAGCAAGACCGGCAACAATTCTTGCAACACCAACTAAAGATCCTGAAAACAAACAAAAAAACAAATACGCAGCTACAAAATCAGTTGCTACAGGACTTGTTGGATTTATCGCAACATTTATTGTTTCTCAACCTTTTAAGAAAGCAGCTACAAAAGCGATTGAAAAATTAAAAGAAGCAAATGAAATATTTGAACAAGATCAAATAAAAACACTTGCAAAATATCTTGTAGACGTAAGAAACAAAGTGGAAAATCCAATCAAAGAATATATTCACACCTTCACTGATGACGAGCTTGCCAAAATTGCAAAAAGCTTAGATATTACGGATTTAAAATCTGAAGCATTTAAAGCTCTTCCTAAAGCAGAAAAAAGAATTTTACCTGACACCATCATAAAAAAAGCACAAGAGTTATTTAATGAAGTCGACTTTGAAAAACATATATCAAAAATAAAAATAGAAGGTAGTAAAAAACTTAAAAAAGGCATCATAAAAGAATTTGGTGAAGAACAGCTTGCAGAAGAACTATTGGCAAAAGTAAAAAGTGTGCTTAAAGGTTACGAATCAACTACCAATAACTTTATGAACAAAAGTAATGGCCCTATCTTCTGGCCTCTAAAAGCAATGGTAACAGTTGCTTTAGTACCAATTATCTTATCAGCATTGGGCATCAAAAAGAATTCCGCTAAAAAAGCAGACCCGCAAGAAGACAAAAACAAGTCAATACAGGCAGTTTATAATGCAGAGTTGACCCCACCACAAAAAACTAATAGTGTATTCCAAAGTTTTGCAGGAGTGACAAACAATGAAAATAAATAATTCTACCTACATACCTAACGCATCTTCTGCACCAGCTAAAAATGTATCTTTTGGAAACGGAACAGTCCCAAAAGGCAGCTTGTACAGTCAAGGCGTAGACAAGATAGCCGAACCAATAAGTAAGTGGATGGTAAACCTATTTAACAAAAAACCTATAAAATCAATGATTAAAGGTTTCTCCCATTCTCCTCTTGGTTACACTCACATGATGACGATTGAAAGTATAGTCATTGGCGGTTTCTACATGTTTAATACTGCAAGAAACAAAAAAATTGAAAAAGAACAAAAATTACCATTGATAATCAATGATGGACTTGTTACTTCTTTGGCAGCCGTATTGAATTATACTATGGATGATAAAATCTCGAGTAAAATAAAACAGCTTCAAGACTCTGTAAAAACCAACAGCATGAAAAATGCTACAAAAGAAATGTTAGAAGAAGCATCAAAAATAATCGATGAAAAGAAACTAAAACAAATTTGTGCTAAATTAACTCCGATTGATTTAAGCGCAGGTAAAGAAGCAGTTGGTAAAGCAATTTCTGAAATAGTAGATGCTGATACATTGAAAAAAGTAATGAATACAATATCTCCAGAAAAAATTATCAAAGCTTCTAATTCAACAATCCAAGCAGAACAAATGACGAAGATTATAGATGGCATCGGTAAATTCAAAACTTTAGCAATTTTCACAATCATTTACAGATACCTATCACCTGTACTAATAACCCCTATCGCTAACAATATAAGCGGAAAAATTCAACACTCAATTAAAGAAAAGAAAGCAGCAGCAAACGAAGCAGAAAAAGTTGCCGCAAAATAAACACAAATTGCAAAATATCAAATAAACAAAGAGCTAATAGACTACTAAATGTAGTCTATTATTTCTAATTGGTATTCAAAGACAATTTCTTCTTTTGCTACTACCCTGACATTAGGGATAAATTTTGAAAGAAGTAAATACATTACTTGCCTTATGGTATTTGGCGCAATTAATACAATTTCTTTCAGCTCTTGAGAAGATTTATCTGCTGACGTTAGAATTTTAGAAGCAATTTTTTCTATAACTTTAGCATTAATTTTCAAAACCTCATCTGAAGAATCGGGCTGAACCAATGATTTAAGCGTTTTATCAGACAATTCAAAGGCATTTATCACACCGGATTTATTCGCCAAAGATTGACTAATCTGCCTGCCCAGAGCAATCCTAACTCTTCCCAAAAGGTCTTCTTTTGAAGCATCATCTGCAAAGTCATTTATTTTTTCAAATATGTAAAAAATATCTTTTATTGAAACATTCTCTTTAATTAAATTCGAGAGAATATATTTAATTTCTGCAACCGAAAGAAAATCCGGGATTATGTTTTCTATAAGATATAGATTTTGTGTTCCGATTATTTCGATATAACGATTTACATCCGAGTAATCAAAAATATCCTCGATATGCTTAATCGCAACAAAGTTCAATAACCTAGAAATATATTCTATGGCAGAAAGCCCTTTAGTCCAAAAGTCTTTGGTTTTGCTGTGTTCTATCCAAACTATTTGCTTGCCTGTTATATAATCAACGTCTTTAATTACATCTTTTGGCAGCTTTGTCAGATTCAATTCATCTCTAAAATACATTATGTACCCTGGATATGCAAAAGATTTTATGGCAGGGATAGATCTGACATTTATAGAAAATTCATTTGCTTGGATAGAATCATCCGTATCTATATGTACTTTTGGAATTATGTACCCTAAACTCTCAGTAAGCGTTTGCCTTATGTAAACTATCTTGGATATTAGGTTATTTTCCAAGTCAGGACTAATCAAATCTAACAGTTCTTCAGAAAGAGAAATGCTCAACTTGTTTTCACCGATTTTATTTTGCATAATTTCCGGTGATAATACTTCTAAAAGTTTTTGTTTTAGATCATTTAATTCTTTTATTAATACAGATATTTGGTTGTTTAAGTTATCTCTGTTTTTATCTGAAGTAGAATCAAGCAGCGATTTAATCTGGTTTATTTTTGCACGTTTATCTTTAATTTTTTTCTGTATATCAAGGCAAACATCAAAAGGCTCAAGAACCGGATTCATTATACGTTCCATTTTTGACCTGAAGCCTAAAAAATCAGAACTTTCATCAACAAATTCATCCAAAACCGAATCTCTAACGAAGATACAGTTATACTGATAACCATCATCAGTATCTACCTCGTGCATAGAATACAGTTCCCATCCTTCTTCTGACATAGAATTCAACAAACTCTCCAACTGCTCAAAGTCGTTACTCGGGCATGTTTGAATTTTATACTGTGCTCTTGAGGGTTTCAACATTTGTACATCCTTTAAAAATATCTTCTCATTATAATAACATTTTTAAAAACTAATTTCAGCTCTATTCAAAAAAATAGTTATTATGCTCGATTATTTCGTAATATAACCCCACGCATTAATTTGCTGATTTGAATATTTGATTATGTAATAATCTTCACCTGAATCAAGTATCTCCGCTGACATTTTAGCTTGCCTTCTTGTATACAAGTCCTTTAGTTCTTTTTCGTATTCTCTTTGTTTTTTTAATTTTCTTTTGTATTTATATTCTTCTATTTTCGCTTTATACTCGTCCTCTTGGGCTTTTTCTTCTTCGGGCAATTCTGTTTCGACAAGCTTGCCTACAGGTATTTTAGCTTTAAGTTGACAACTCTGGACCAACAACAAAAACTTTTTGTCATCTGAAAGAGCAACTGTATAATACCCATTTGGAAGAGAGTTACCTTGATCGTCAGATATGCTTTTGGGCAAAATCAAAACGGGATAAGAGCTGCTGGGATATGCGTATAAATATATAGGCTTATCTTCAGGCTTAATACCTGAACGATTAGGCCTGCTTTCAAATATCAAATCCGGGCTATTTAGTTTAAACGCAACAGTATCGACAATCACAAAATACTCCTATAGTTTGATTTTAACATATTTGAAAATATTTTAAGTATTGTTATATTAATACAATTTTAATATAATGATTAATAGATAGAAACGAGGAAAAAATGGATTACACAAAAATCTTAAGCTATGTACCGACTGTAATTGAATCATCTTCCAGAGGAGAGAAGTCATTTGATATATTTTCCAGAATGTTAAGAGAAAGAATAATCTTTCTAGGAGAAGAAATAGATGATGAAATGTCAAATTCAATCGTTGCACAGCTTTTACTGCTAGACTCTGAGAACCCTGAAAAAGACATTATGATGTACATTAACAGTCCTGGCGGTGTAATAACAAGCGGAATGGCAATTTTTGATACGATGAAACACATAAGAGCAGATGTCAGCACGATTTGTCTTGGTGAAGCAGCTAGCATGGGCGCGTTTCTTCTTTCTGCAGGAACAAAAGGGAAAAGAATGTCCCTACCAAACTCCAGAATAATGATTCACCAGCCGTTGGGCGGCGCGAAAGGGCAAGCTTCTGATATAGAAATCGAAGCAAAAGAAATTTTAAGAATGAAAAATTCGTTAAATCAGCTATTAGCCGACCACACGGGACAAACAGTAGAAAAAATAAAAGAAGATACAGAGCGTGACTACTATATGTCTGCATTTGAAGCGAAAGAATATGGCTTGATAGATAAAGTAATCACTGCGCAAACATAGCATTAAAAAGATTTTAAGAGATATAAGAGGCGATTTTCATTGCCTCTTTTGTTTTATATACACCTATAGATTGAAGAAACGTATTTTTCATTGTAATATTAATATATTATGTTCGATAATTTATCTGAAAGACTACAAGAAATAATAAGAAAAACTTCTGGAAATGCCACACTGACAGAAGAAAACATGTCTGATGCTCTTAGAGAAGTTAGAAGAGCCTTGTTAGAAGCGGATGTGAACCTTAAAGTTGTAAAATCCTTCATAAGCTCTATAAAAGACAGAGCAGAAGGGGAATCCGTACTTACCAGCGTAAGCCCGGCTCAACAGCTTGTAAAAATTGTTCATGATGAATTAGCAAAAATTTTAGGAAAAGAAAAATCACCAATAAATTTAAGTGGCAGCCCTGCTTTAATTATGATGCTGGGTCTTCAAGGTTCCGGAAAAACTACTTCCAGCGCTAAATTGGCAATAAAATTTAAAAATGAAGGAAAAAAACCACTTTTGGTTGCCGCCGATGTCTATAGGCCTGCCGCAATCACACAATTAAAAACATTAGGGAAACAGACAGACACAGAAGTCTTCACTATTGACGAGTGTAAAGACGTAAAAAAAATCGTAGGCGATGCTATAGATTACGCCAAAAACAATAACTTTAATCCGGTAATTATAGATACTGCAGGAAGACTGCAAATAGACAACGAAATGATGGCGGAACTCCTGATAATAGACAGATTATTCAACCCTCAGGAAAAATTGCTTGTTATTGACGCTATGACTGGACAAGAAGCCGTTAATATCGCCGAAAACTTCAATATGCAACTGGAAATATCAGGAATCGTGCTTACAAAACTAGATGGCGACTCTAGAGGGGGCGCCGCTTTAAGCGTTGTTCACTGCACACACAAACCTATAAAACTTACCGGCATGGGGGAGAAAATAGAGGCACTGCAAGATTTTTACCCTGAGAGAATGGCGGATAGAATTCTTGGGATGGGCGATATTGTTTCTCTAGTTGAAAAAGCTCAGGAAGTTTTTGACGAAAAACAAGCCAAAGAACTCGAAGCTAAAATGAAAAAAGCTGATTTCACGTTCAATGACTTTTTAAAAATGCAAAAACAAATGAAAATGTTTGGTTCAATGGAAAATATATTAGGGATGCTTCCTATACCAGGATTAAAAAAAGAAGATAAAGAACTCATAGCAAATGAAGGCGAAAAACAACTAAAAAAAATCGAAGCTCTAATTTCAAGCATGACGCCGGAAGAAAGAAATCAGCCACAACTAATGAATTCCAGCAGAAAAAAACGTATAGCAATCGGATGTGGGATGGCAATACATGACGTAAATCTTTTCATCAATCAATTTGAGCAAATGAAAAAAATGATGAAAGGCTTTAGCGATGTGAAAGATAAATTTAAAAAAGGCAAACTTAAAATGCCGAAAGGAATGGGTGCAAACATTACTAAAGATTTTGGTTCTAACTTTCCCTTTAAGTAAAATTATGCTAAAATCCTAGTAGAAGACTTGTGAGAGAATGAATACAAATGATTGAAAAAGCAATGATTATGTCTGCGGGGGTTGGTTCTCGCTTGGATCCTCTTACTCGTAATGTTCCAAAGCCTCTTGTGACGCTAGCTAATATCCCTACAATGGATATTCTGCTTAATCACATAAGTAAGCATGGAATAAAAAAAGTAATTGCTAATACTCATTATTTGGGAGAACAAATACAAACAAGATATCTAAAAGAAGAATCTCCTGTTGACGTAGAATTCTCATACATCCACGAAGAAACACTTTCTGGAACTGCAGGGGGAGTGAAAAAGTGCCAGTTTTTCTTTAACAAAGGCGAAAAATTTATTGTAATGTCTGCTGACGGCCTGACTGATTTAAATATAAGAGAAGCAATAAAGTCTCATGAAAAATCAGGCTGTATAGCTACTATAGTAGCTAAAATAGTAGATATGGCTGAAACCACAAAATTTGGAGTTATCGTAACAAATTCTGATGGAATAGTTACAGAATTCCAAGAAAAACCGCCGCTTGGAAAAGCAAAAAGTAATTTGGTTAATACAGGAATCTATATTTTTGATTATGAAATCTTCAATTACATCCCAGAGAATGTAACTTATGACTTTGCTAAAAACGTTTTTGCTAATTTATTAGCGGCAAATATAAGCATAAATACTTATACTACAGAAGATTATTGGAGTGACATCGGTTCGATATCCCAATATATAGAATCCACAAATGACATTATTAATAACAAAATTAATATTCCCGGCTTAGAAATAATAGAGACTCCTTATGCAAAGATTGCAAAAGGTACAGGTGCCATTATTGAAGAAGGAGCGGTTATTAAAGGGAATTGTGTTATCGGGAATAACAGCAGAATAGCAAAAAACGCTACAATAAAAGATTCAATAATATGGGACAACGTCACTATAGGAGAAAATACAATAATTGAAAACAGTGTTATAGCTTCTAATTCCGAAATCCGTTCAACAATCAAAAATAAGATTATAGAATCCGACTCAAAAATACAAGATGCATACGCTTAAAAATAAAGGGAAAAAAAATGATTATAATCATGGAGCCTAAAGCAACTGAAGAACAAATTCAAATAGTAGTAAAAAACCTTAACAACAAAGATTTTAAAACTATTTTGAACCGTGGCGATGTAATGACCGTAATCGCAGCTATAGGTGATAAAAGACTAATCGATCCAAGCTCAATCGCATCGTTTGAGGGAGTAAGAAGCGTAAAATTAATTCAAGAACCGTATAAATTGGCTTCCAGAGAAGTAAAGTCTGACGATACAGTGATTGAATTCAGTAACGGAGTAAAAATAGGCGGCTACGAACGTCCTGTAATGATGGTTGGACCTTGTTGCGTTGAAGAAGATATAAATGGCCTAATACAGGTCGCAGAAGCGGCAAAAGATATGGGCTGCAAATTCCTTAGAGGCGGCGCTTTTAAGCCAAGAACATCACCTTATGACTTTGAAGGGCTTGAGGAAAAAGCACTTGAATATATGGCAATTGCAAGAGAAAAAACAGGGCTACTAGTTGTAACAGAAGTTATGGATACTTTAGATCTACCGCTGGTAACTCAATACGCCGATATTATTCAAATCGGTGCCAGAAATATGCAGAATTTTAAACTGCTAAAAGCTGCCGGAAAAACAAATAAACCGGTGCTTTTAAAAAGAGGAAGCGCAGCAACCATAAGAGAATTTTTACTTGCTGCAGAGCACATAATGGCAAGCGGAAACCAAAAAGTTATTTTATGTGAAAGAGGAATCAAAGGAGTAGATTCAAATTACACAAGAAATACAATGGATATAGCGTCTATTCCTGTTATCAAGAAATATTCTCATCTCCCTGTAATAATTGACCCAAGCCATGGGACAGGAAGACGATACTTAATAGAACCAATGACAAAAGCAGGACTAATCGTCGGAGCTCACGGTGTTATGATAGAAGTTCATCATGACCCCGACAATGCATCTTCTGATGGCGCACAAAGTCTATCAATAAAACAGTTTAAAGAAGTTGCCAGAAACCTTAATAAACTGATTGGCAGAATAGATTACGACAACAAACTGGCAAATTTTTAATAAATAATAGGATAAGAGTAAAACAATTGTATAAATTTGATTTCGAGCTGGATGACTTTCAAAAGGAAGCACTTTATCACATAAACAGTGAAAAGAGTATAGTAGTATGTGCCCCGACAGGTGCAGGAAAAACGTGTATAGCAGAACATGCTATTCATAAAGCTTTGCAGGAAAACACCAGAATTTTTTACACAACACCGTTAAAAGCACTTTCAAACCAAAAATTTTATGATTTTTCAAGAAAATATGGCGAAGACAAGGTTGGACTTTTAACCGGTGATACGTCAATTAACAGGAATGGTAAAATCGTTGTTATGACGACCGAAGTCTTCAGAAATATGCTCTATGGCACAAATTTCGGTTCGGTTTCAGACAACCTTCAAGACGTAAAATACGTAGTTCTTGACGAAGTTCACTATATGAATGACGAACAGAGAGGAACAGTTTGGGAAGAAAGCATTATTTACTGTCCTTCAAACATCCAAATAATCGCTCTCAGCGCAACAGTAGCCAACTCTGAACAACTATGCGAATGGATAAATACGGTACATTCAAAAACAGAACTTGTGTACACAGACTTTAGACCTGTACCACTAAGACATTTTTATTATGATTCATCAAAACCCTTTGACATATTGCCTCTGCTTACACCAGACGGTCAGTTAAATACAAAAATTAAACCAGAAAAAAGACAAAAAGGCGGCTTTAAGAAAAACGCTCAACAGCAATCAACTGTAAAAAATATAGTTATGGCGTTGCACAAAAAACAAATGCTCCCTGCTATATATTTCACGTTTTCAAGAAAAAAATGTGATGAACAGATGGAGAAATGCGCTGACCTTTGCCTTGTTACACCTGAAGAATCAAGAGAAATACATAGACTTGTTCAGAATTATTTAAGAGAAAATCCTTATCTGGCTAAAAACAAACACCTTGAATATATTGTAAAAGGAGTCGCATCGCACCATGCCGGTCTTCTCCCAGGCTGGAAAGTACTAATAGAAAAATTGTTCCAAAAAGGTCTTATAAAAGTTGTCTTTTCGACAGAAACTCTTGCAGCAGGGATAAACATGCCTGCGAGAACAACGATTATTTCAGCAGTAAGCAAAAGAACGGACTCAGGGCATAGAATGCTAACGGCCAACGAATTTTTACAAATGTCAGGCAGGGCCGGCAGAAGAGGAATGGATGAGGTTGGATATGTTGTTGTTGTAGGAACCTCTTTCCAATCTCCTGAAGAAGTTGCAGAGCTTGTAACAAGTTCCTCAAACCCTCTCGAAAGCCGTTTCTCGCCTAGTTATTCTATGGTTTCAAACCTTTTACAAAAGTTCTCTTTAGAGCAAACCAAACAACTTATATTGAAAAGTTTTGGCTATTTTTCATCTAATGATAGGCTCAAACCGCTTATAACACAGGAAAAACAATTTTCCGAAACACTTGAAAAAATTAGAAATTTCAAATGTCCTTATGGGCTGAGCAACAAAGAGTTAATCGATTATAACAAAACAAAAGAGAACTTTGTTGTTTTCAGAAAACTTACCAAAACGCTGATAAAACAAGCGAAACAAAAAGGCGACACGAATTCTCCTGAGGTAACAGAATATCTAGGAAAAACAAAAGCACTTCAGGAAAAGCTGAGAAATTCACCTTGCGATATTTGCAGAAGCTATAAAAAACATATTAAAGACCTGGAAGTCTTATCAAGATATGAGAAAAAACACCAACAATTAATAAAAAATATCGAAACCGAAAAAGATATTTATTGGAACAGATTTCTAAGCCATAAATATATTTTAGAAAAGTTTAATTATATTGAAGGTGATTTCCCTAACGAAAAAGGGTTAACTTGCGCTGCTGTGAGAGCCGAGAATGAACTTTATATCTCAGAAGTTATTCTCAGCGGGGTACTTAACGATCTGTCTGCTTCTGAGCTTGCGAGTGTAATCTGCGCCCTTACAACCGAGGATTTAAGAACAGAAGTATATGCTCAGCAGCCAATCAGCCAAAATGCAAGAAAGACATTAAATAAAATCAAAGATATACGCAAAAAAATAGCTAACATTCAAAGAGATTACGATATTACTACTGAAATGTACATAAATTCATTCTACTCGCCATTGATTGAACAATGGGTTGAAGGTACAGAATGGGATGAAATTATATCTCAAGTGGCACAATCAGAAGGCGATATTGTAAGAGTATTTAAAAGAACGGTTGATGTCCTAAGGCAACTGACAATTGTGCCAAATGCACCGGAAAGACTTGCACAAACAGCCAAAGACGCAATTATGTGCATTTTAAGAGAGCCTATTGATATAGATTAATCTTTTTTTAATTGACTCTGAAAAGTGATAAAAGGGCTTGCCATATCTCGTCTTGCGTTAAAGGCAAAAGAGGATTCAACGAGTTGTCTGAACGACTTGTTGTCGTAGTTTACAAATTTTCTATAATCATTAAGTTCATCAGCAGAAAGCATGCCTGAAATTCTAAGAGCGTTACGTTGCATTGCTGTTGTGATAATCTCGGTCAAAGCACCAGGCAGGAAGCCTGCGGCCAATCCAAGTCCTCTAAAGAGTCTTTTTGTTCCCAAAGATTTAAAATTAGAACCGAGGGTTTTCCCTATGTAGTTACCGACAATCGGTGCTGCAATCTCAACAGGAGCTAGTGCCAGTTCTGAGATAGTCTCAATACTTTCAGAATATTTTTGGTTGTTGTCATCTACTTTATTTATAGTCATGAAAGCATTTCTTTGCAGCTCTTTCGCATCATTTAGCTGAGAAGGGGGTAATTCTAATTGTCGTTTAGCATTCAAGTATTTTTTCATTTCTTTAAGTTCATTCTTTTGGAATGACTTATAATCTTTGATATCAGATGATATTCCTTTTAGAAATTTAAAAATATTTTCATTTTTTTCTTTTTTCTTTACTTCAGGACTAACAGCAACAGAGGCGATTTGTTCATTTGAATAATTATTAAAATTATCTTTGTTGTTAACAAGCTCTGTTATTTTTTTGTATCTGATTGCCTTAATCGCATTATTCTGGAAGTTGGCAAGATTTTTATTAAAAACCATATATGTGACAAGAGGAATTCCAAACCCTAAAACTGTCTTAAGCAAAGGATTTTTGACTTTCATTATTTTTACGATATCATCCTTTAGCAAGGTTTCCACAATTGAACTTCCAATTGTGGCGCTGTAGCCGACATTAACCAGTTTCTCAATTTTTTCTAATTCATCTTGAGAATCTATATCAACTTTTTTGATTATATTTTGGAATAGCTCTTTGTCTTCTTCAGCATCCTTTATCCCCTGTTGAGTAAGAGGATTGTCAAAGTTAGTCTCGTTTTTCTTTAAAGATGCATCATATTGATTTTTTTGTTCTATATATGTATTTTTATCTTTCATTAAGACATTAACACTGTTAATCGATTCCGCTATATTTATTCGTTCTATAGCATCATCAAGAGCTGCAGAAAGTTGAGGATGTTTCTTCGGTAAATCTGGATCTTTAGTAGAATTTTTTATTTCTTGTACTTTTTTCTCTTGATCATCCGTTAGAATTGCAAAATCTTGTATATTTGAAAGTTCTTTGTTCATTGCCTCGAACTTTGCCCTTCTCGTTGCACCAAGCTGATTGCATACGGCATCTTTAACCATATAAGCGAATATAACAGAAGAAATCGCTCCTACAACTCCGGTAACAAATTTTACGGCAGGAATATTGAACTTACCCACTTTTACGTTTGCTTGTTTGTAATTCTTTAAAAATTCGATTGTTTTTTCAATTAATTTATTTTTTTTGTTTATTTTTTTAAGCTGCCCCTCTAACCCTGGTAAAAGAGCAGGAACGGCGGTAGCAGCAGTCAATCCAACTAAAAGTTCAGCTTGAATTGTTTGAAACACAGTTTCTACATCTTCAGCTTTAGTTTGTGCGTAGTTATCTAATAAAATCATGGATCTAGCAACAGTCTGAGCTTTTTTTTGTGTAGAATCAGGGTGGTTATTTTTAGGAGTTATTCCATTTTTTATTAAAGCTTCTTTTTTGGAATCCTCAATTCCACGCTGTTCTTGCCAATCATTAAACACCGGCTCATATTTTCTGTAAGCTTTATAAGTTGCTAATATTCCCATTTACGCATAAATCGCCTTTGTTTTCTATTAATTATTTATTTTAAATTGAAAAACCCAAAATATTGTTATTTTAAAAAATTAGATTTATATATTTTAACATAAAGTCATCCAATTAACTTTAAAATGCGTCTGTTTTAGAGTATGATTATATTATAAGCACTAGATAGAGGATGTAAAGATGCCATTAGACGTTTTTTTAGGTATAGATGTAGGTTCAGTAACAACAAAACTTGCATTAGTGAATTCAGAAGGTAAGTTCGTTGACAGCTATATGATAAGAACTTCTGGAAAACCCGTCATGGCTGTACAAACAGGAATGAAAAAGCTTTATGAGAAAGCAATATGTGAATATAACGTAATGGGGGCAGGCACAACAGGTAGCGGCAGAAATTTAGCAGGAGCACTAGTTGGCGCTGATGTAATAAAAAACGAAATTACAGCACATGCTGTAGCGGCAAGTACATATGTGCCTGGCGTGCAGACTATTCTTGAAATAGGAGGCCAAGACAGTAAGCTGATAATTTTAAGAGACGGTATTGTAACCGACTTTGCGATGAATACGGTATGCGCTGCAGGAACAGGAAGTTTCCTTGACCAACAAGCGTCAAGATTAAATGTACCGATAGAAACATTCGGTGAAGTTGCGCTTAAATCAACATCTCCCGCCAGAATCGCAGGAAGATGCGGCGTATTTGCTGAAAGTGATCTTATTCATAAACAACAATTAGGATATCCGCAAGAAGATTTATTATATGGGCTTTGCCAAGCTTTGGTAAGAAATTATCTCAGTAACCTTGCGCTTGGAAAAGAACTCCAACCGATAGTGACTTTCCAGGGTGGTGTTGCAACAAATAAAGGAATGGTAAAAGCCTTTGAAGAAGCCCTAAATACTGAAATCATTGTTCCTGAAAACCATCAAAACATGGGGGCAATTGGGGCAGCTTTACTTGCTATGGAAAACTATCAATACAATAGCGTTCCGACAAAATTCAAAGGCTGGTCAGTAGGAGAAATGTCTTTTAATTCCTTCACCAACCAATGCAGCGACTGTTCAAACAACTGTGAAGTTATTACTATAATTGAAGGAACAGTCACAACAACGGAATTAAAAAGAAGTAAAGATAATCAAGACAACATCATTGCACGCTGGGGCGGAACCTGCGGTAAATGGGATATCTCATAAAAAAGCTGCTTATATAAAAAACGGTTGGAAAACTTTGTAATATATAAAGAGAGCTAATAATACGAACAGGACACCACTGAATTTCATCACACCTTCAGTGAAATGTGACATGGCTCGTAAGTTTTTTATAGCAGAAGTAAATAATCCGCATAAAATTACAATTACGCATTGCCCCATAGCAAAAACGAAAAGCAACAAAATAGAAAAAGACATTTTTGCTGACAATGATGCAATCGCCATTATTGTCGCCAGTATCGGCGATGAACAAGGTGTTGTCGCAACCGCAAAAGCCATACCTATTAATGCAGGATATAAAAATAAACTTTGATGTTCACCATGCGGGAATTTCTTCACCAGAGTCGGAAATGGAATTTCAAGAAGGCCTAATAAATTTAGACCAAATATCAAAATTAATGAAGCAAGTATCAATATCCAAATAGGCGAGGAGATTGCGGTGAAAGCCTTACCTGTCAAGGCACAAATGGCACCTATCAAGCTTAATATAGCCGATAATCCAAAAGAAAAAGACAACAACTGTATAAATATTCTTTTAGAGCTATGTTCGTGAGAATATCCACCTATATAAGCAATAACCAGAGGCAATACCCCTAATCCGCATGGGGACAAAGAAGCTATGATACCGCCTAAAAATGCGAAAAGGAATATCAACCATGGCATATTACTCGTATGAATAACATTAACGATGCTTTGTACAATACTATCCATTAATTATATCCTTCAATTTTTTCTCAAATTCAGCTTTTGTCATAGAACCTTCTGTTCTATGTTTTTGTTTCCCTGCTTTATCAACAAAAACCATTGTCGGAACTAGATAAACATTATGTTTTTTAACCAGTGATTGGATTTGAGGGTCATTTGAACCAGCATCTATTTTCATGAACTCAATTTTATCTTTATAATTAGGCTCAACTTCAGCAATCACTTTTTTCATTTTCATACAATCTGAGCACATTGTAGAAGTAAAAATCATAACTGTTGGTTTATTTCCGGCCTCTGCCAAAGAAATAACCTCCTGATGTTTCTTGCTATCTAAAGTAATATAAGCAATAACGGGTAAAATTAAGATTAGTAAAATAATGACTAAATTTCTCATCGTCTCTCTCCAGTTTTTAAGTCACTTTAACTTTACTATATCACATTAAACTTCGATATTGCTTATATGGATAATATTAGGATATTAACATTTTAGATATCTTCCGGTATAAATAAAGTTCTCTGATTTAATGCTTTTCTTATATCGGAATAGCTATTCTTCCTTTGAGTAATTAACTGATACTCCCTAACTATGTTAATGATATCATCAGTCGAAACTATTACCATTCTCCTTCCTATAGGATTTTCGATTATTTTTGCCATAATTGCTCCTTGTCTACAATATCTATGTCGGACAGAAGGATAGAAACTTAAAAGAAATACTACCAAATATATAGAAAACAATATTAGTATCTAAAAAAAAATACTAAAATAATACTTTTTGGAAATTGAAATCAATTAGATATTAACACAACTACGAAATAATTATATTCGGGTGTCTAATTTATTATATAGAATTTGCAATATAGAATAGGTTCAGATGAGAAGAGTTAAGAAGGTAGACAAATAATGATCATGAAAAATTCCATACTAACAGCACCAAGCATTGAGGTAACTGAATTGGATTATCTGTTCATAGAAATGACAGGTAAAAATTGCAATCTTAAATGTAAACATTGCTATATAGATTTTAAAGACAACAAAAAAGTCAAAGATTTTATTCACATTGACAAAATTAAACAAGCATTAACCGACTTAAAAAATGAAAAAATAAAATATATACACCTTTCAGGGGCAGAACCTATGCTCCATCCCGATTTTAATTCCATTTTAAGATTTTGTCTTAAACACACGTCAACGGTAATCCACACAAACGGAATGACAATTAATGACAAAAAAGCAAGATTCCTAAGAAAAGTTGAAGAAGAAAATAATCTAAACAGCGAAATTATTTTCAAAATCAGCATAGATCATTATGATGAAAGAAAAAATGACGAACTAAGAGGGAGAGGTTCTTTCAGAAAAAGTATTCACGCACTTCAAAGCCTTAACAAATACGGATTTAATCCTATCCTATCTATAGTGAACTATTGGAAAGAAGATGAGGAAAGTCTTATAAGCAATTTTAAGAAGCTATGCTTGAATATGGGACTCGAAACTGACGATAACAATTTTAATATAATCCCTTATATAAATAAAGAAATGTATGAAAATATAGATTCCACTGACTGCAAAGACCTTAAAATGTTAGATTGCGCAAAGAGCCGAACGTTAACTTCAAACGGGGTTTATAGCTGCTTAATGCTTGTTGGAGACCATAGAGGCAGATGTGGTAGTTCTTTCCAGGATTATTCAAAGAAAAACTATCTGGAAACACAAATGTGCAGCCAATGTATTAAAAATAAATTAGGTCTTTTCAGCTTGAGATGGTCAAATTAGATTGATTTTACACGATTATTACGAAATGTAAACACAATTATTCACATTATTTTAAATACATAATAAATAAATTGTATATACTCATTAAAGACAACATATATATAAATTCCTAAAAATTTCTACTTACTTTCAACCTAAACGCTTATTACAATTGAGTTATAAGCGTTTTTTAAAAATTTAAATCTTAAGAGTAAGCACAAAGGCAATTAGCAATTTTAAATTGTTTTTATATAAGTAAGGTTAGTTCAAAAGGTTAAATGGTAGGAGAATAGGTTATGTACGCAATTTACACTATGCGTAAGCTAATGCTAACGAATAGAGTTAATCTTCTTAACGCAAAGTTAATGGAGATATCTCAAAAAACACAAGACTTAGCAGCTTATGCCGCAAACATCTCAGACGGGTTTATAACACCCGAAGAAGCAGCAAATTCACCAGCTTCGTTATTCCAACGTCAAAATCTTTATATGTCGGCATCAATTCAAAACTCTATGAATCAAGCGAATCTTGCTACTCAGACTTATATGATGCAATACAACGCTATGAATCAAGGTACTGGTGGCCAAGTAGCAAATGCTTATGACTCAACAGGAACAACTTCTATACCAAATCAATCATTATTAATGCAGTCATACTTCAAACAAGCTATGGAAGCAGCTGCAAAAAATGAACAAAAGAAAATAGAAGTTATCGAAAGAGAATTAGACCAACAAAGATTAAAAATCGAAACTCAATTAAAAGCAGCAGAATCCGAATTAGAAGGAGTAGAAAAAGCAGAAGATCAAGGCATCAAAGCAGCTGCTCCCAAATACCTAGCAGGTAACGGTTAATATAACTAACTTCTTATAAATAATCTCTCCTACAACCAACAAAAAAGCCCTTCTAAAAGGGCTTTTTTGCTATTATTTTTTATCTATTACTCTGCGTTCATTTTAGCAGGGAAACCTAATGAAGAAACTTCTGAATATAAAGATTGAGCTTTCTGCCTGTTTGCATAAGAGCCCACCTGAACCACATAATATCCATTAACTTCTTTCACAAACGGAGACACGTTCAAGTTTGAATCAATTAATCTATTTTGAACAGAAATGGCCTGTTCAATAGTAGTGTAATATCCAACATATACTTTGGTCATTTTTATTGGAGCCGCGGCCTCTGGAGGCGGAACGCTTATATCTCTGGTTGTAGGAACCGGTGGAGCTAATTTAGTTTGTTTGGTGGTAAACGGGTTTGTATTTACATCTTTTTTAATGCTGTTTGCTTGCTCTGTTTTAGATTCTTTGACCTTTTCATTTTGCATTAGTTTTTCTTTAAGTTCATCAAGATTAGTGCGCTCTTCGGTTTGTCCTGCACTTTGATCAAATCTTTTTGAAACTCCTGGCATGTTATCTTCAAACTGAATCCATTTCAGCCTATTATCAACATTTCCTTGTTCTTCTGATGCTGTTTGGTCATAATCTTCTTCTTGTTGAATATTTTCTTGTCCATCACCTATCTCAACGTCTACACTAGGCGAAAGTGTCTTGATAAGAAAACCGACTACAAACATACTCAAAAAGAATGTAGTGAAAAACAAATAAAGCATTCTTTTATTTTTAGCACTTTTCAAATTTTTTTTATTCGCCCCATTCATCTAAAAAACACCTCTTACCTTGCAGGCAGCTTCATTAACACTTTGCATTTCATTTTTATAATTTTCAAGTAAGTTCTCCGCAAATCCTTTTATATCAGAAATATTTAAATCCGTAGTAAGTCCAGATGCCTGTACCGGAGCACCTTCTGGATCAATATTGATTCCCAAGTGTATTAAAACTGATGTAATAGACTTTGTGGCAATAGAAACTGTCAATTTTTTATTGTTATAGAACAAATCATCCCCGTCTCTTATTATTTTCACATCAGGAATCAGTTTCTCAATAAGCTCTTTTACCATAGCGACTAGCAATCTTTGCCTAAGGACACCTTCTACTAGTTCAATATTAAAATGTTCAACAATTATATTAAGCATTTTTTTGCTGTAAATCGGTTCATTATTGATAACATCGGATATATCAACCATTTCAGTAAGCTTTACTTCGCACTCGCCAATAAAAGCAACCGCAGAATCGCCTAACAAATTGAAATTTTTATAAATCCAATGCGGAATTAACTCACTTCCGGTATACTTAATCTCTTCTTTAATTATTTTCGTGTTCATAGTGCTATTTTCATCTAAAAAAGTAAATTTATCAAGTCTTCTCTATGGTGAGCCATTAAAGCTCTTTTTAATCTATTGCAAGATTCGCATCCACTACATTTTTTTTGTTCACTACCATAACAACTTTTTATCAAGTGGAATGGGACATCGAGATCGATACCCTTTTTCACGATTTCATATTTATTTAAATTCATTAAAGGAGCCACTAAACTAACTTCCTGGTTAACAGAATTGCCAAGAGAATAATTAGCTGCTTCTATGAACTCTCTGCTGTTATCTTTAAAGGTGGCAGCTTCTTCACTATTAGCACCGATAATTATGTAATTGTATCCATATGCATCAGCATAACATGCTGCAATATTAACAAATAAACCATTTCTATTAGGTACCCAGACAGCTTTAGCAGTTTTTTCGGCTTTTTCTAAATTATCTAAATCATCTATCGGCAAAGAAGGGATGGAATCACCTGCAACTAAAGAAGTTTTTGTTATTTCGGCAAGCCAATCTAAATTAATTATTTTATGTTCAATATTATAATGCAGAGAAACAAGCTCGGAAGCTTCAGCTTCTTCTTTAAAAGATTTTTGTCCATAATTGAATGTCAGAGCCAGCGCTACATTATACTCGTCTCTCAATGCAGCCAGACTCACAACTGAATCCAAACCGCCCGAAAGTAAAACTATTGCTTTATTCATCGGTTACATCCTCATTGTCTAATAATTCATCTAATAGTGCTCTTGCTTCGATTCTCGCTATTTCGGTTGAATCGGCATTGTGTATTATTTCAAAAATAACATCTTCGCCTTGAAGATTGTATAAAGCTATGACCGCGTTTTTAACTACTTCCTGATCGTCATCTTTGAGCATTGTTTTAATAAGGTCAAATACTCTTGGATCATCAGTATTCATTAAGGCTTCAATAGCATTTATTCTAACTTGTGAAGATTCATCAATTAAAGAGTTTTTTAAAGCCTTAAACACTCTATCGCTTTTGAAATTGATTCTGTTTAGCGCTTCAATTGCTCTTTCTTTTAAAAATGTGAATTTATCTATAATTCCTTTTTTAGTTTCTAGTATGCTGACTAAAGACTCAACCGCTTTCATGTCGCCAATCATGCCTAAAGCAAAGGCCGCTGATTCTTTTATGTATACAGAAGTCTCTTCTTCATCTTCCAAGAGGTCAACCAAAGGCGATACTGCGTATTTATCCCCTATTTTTCCAAGGGCTTCAGCACAACTCAATCTAATTTTATAGTTCTCATCTTTATTGTTTAAACAGTATAATAAAGGGTATACAGCCTGGCTGTCCTTGAGGTTTGCAAGAACCTTAGCAACAGTCACCCTTATTTGAGTTCTGGAGTCATCGTCTTTTATTCTGTCTTTAAATTTTTCGCGCATTATGAGAGTATCAACTAAAACACTTACGCTTTTTGGGTCTCTCTTTTTATCGATTTGTTTAAGTAAAAAAATTATTACGTTGTAATCTCTACTTTTATCAAAAAATGAATTATAAATTTGTACTAAATTTTCGTCATCGTATTTATACTCTAGTGATTTGATTAAATTTATGGACTCTGAACTGTCACTAGCTGTATTTATTTTACACTCAAGTGCTAAATCGTCTAAATTTAAAGAGTTATTGTTTAACATACTCCACACAAAGTTTATACATATTTAAGAATATAAAAAAAACGACAAAAATTCAACTTTATTAACTAAAAATATTAATATTTAAAAGGCTTTCAATAGATTTTGATTCAATAGAATTTAAAACAAGATTTTTATATTCAGCCTTATATTCAATATTTGAGAACGTTTCGGGCAATTTAATATCGCTAGTTTTTGAAACTTTTGTAAACCCATTATTTAATCGCACAAATTCTTTATAACAATTTAAAATTTTTATCCACAGTTCAGGAAGCGGAGTAGATTTTCCAAGGTAATATTTTTCATCCTTTTCCAGTAATGTTAAATAATTTGTAATAAAATCAATTTCTTCAAAGAAGTCATAATTATCAATTTCTTCATCAGTTAAATTTAAAAAAGCGTTCCCTTCTATTTCCATCGGACTTTCTTTGAATTCTTGCGTTAATGAAAACGCCCAAATTAAACACCCATAATAAAAAGCAACATTATTTTTTAAAATTTGTATAATTTGTTGATGAAGAACCTTATACTTAAATTTTTTCTGGTGAAGCGGCTTAATAGATAAAAGTATTTGAGAGCAGAGTTCCATATTTGACGAAAAGTGTTCAACTAAAGGAGCAAATCCCGGATCAAATTTAACTTTCTGCATTTTATACCAGCCTCACGGGAATATTAGATTTATTAAGTTCTTCTTTTAATTTCGGCACGGGTAATGTACCAAAATGAAATATTGATGCCGCAAGAGCTGCATCTGCAAACCCTTTTTCAAATACATCAACAAAATGTAGAGAATTAGGACCCGCACCTCCTGAAGCAATAACCGGAATCCCAACTGATTCAGAAACTAGTTTAGTCATTTCTATATCAAAACCGTTTTGAGTTCCATCTGCATCCATAGAAGTTAGTAAAATCTCTCCTGCACCCAATAATTCGACTTGTTTTGCCCAATCATAAAGTTTCAAACCAGTGTTTTTAGTTCCTGCATTTATAAATACAAAAAACTCGTCATCCACTCTTTTTGCGTCGATTGCTACCACGATACACTGAGAACCGAAATAGTCAGATGACGCTTTGATTAATTCAGGACTTTTTACTGCTTGGGAATTAATTGATACCTTATCTGCGCCGGCTTGCAATAAGACTTTCATATCATCAATGGATCTTATTCCTCCACCGACAGTAAAAGGGATAAAAACTTGCTTTGCAACGGCTTCAACCATATTTACAGTTGTTTTTCTCGCTTCGTTCGTTGCAGTAATATCTAAGAAAACAAGTTCATCAGCACCTTCATCTGAATATTTTTTTGCAAGCAATACAGGATCTCCGGCGGATTTAAGGTTTTCAAAGTTGACTCCTTTTACCGTTTCTCCGTTTTTTACATCTAAACAAGGTATGATTCTTTTAGCTAACATTTGGCCTCATTAAAATTGTTTTACAAATCGTTGATCGTTATTAAAGAAAAGTCTTATATCATCGATTGCATATTTAAGCATTGTAAGTCTTTCGACCCCCATGCCGAACGCGAATCCTGTATAAACTTCCGGATCAACACCAACATTTTGGAGCACATTTACATCAACCATGCCGGCCCCTAATATTTCAAGCCAACCTGTACCGGAGCAAGTTCTGCAACCTGCGCCTTCACACATAATACATTGTACATCAATTTCCGCACTAGGTTCTGTGAAAGGGAAAAAACTTGTTCTGAATCTTGTTGGTCTGGCCGAGCCGAAATAAAGTCTTATAAATTCATTTAAAACACCTTTTAAATCAGCAAAAGTTATATCTTTATCAACTAACAGCCCTTCAATTTGGTGGAACAGATTATTTTTACGAGAACTTACAGCCTCGCATCTGTATACTCTGCCTGGCGAAATTATTCTAACAGGCGGCTTTTGATCAAGCATACTTCTAATTTGAGAATTTGACGTTTGGCTTCTTAAAATAACATTAGGAGCTAATGTTGTATAGAATGTATCCTGCATATCTTTTGCGGGGTGATCAGGAGGGAAATTAAGCATATCGAAGTTAAAATACTCTGTTTCGACTTCCGGGCTATTTTTTTCACTTACCAAAGAAAAACCCATGCCCTGAAAAATTTCTACTATTTCATTTACGGTTTGTGTCAGTGGGTGGATTCTGCCTTGAGGAATGCAGTCACCTGGTAGCGTTATATCAATTTTCTCGAGTTTAAGTTTGTTATCGAGTTCTATTTTGTAAAGAGCCTCAGATTTTTCTTCAAACGCCGTTTCAAGATCGCAAGAGATTTTATTTGCGAGCGATCCTACGATTTTCTTATCTTCTAAAGATAAATCTTTTAAATTTTTCTTAATATTATTCAGTTCGCTATTTCTGCTCAAGTATTTTACTTTGATTTGCTCAAGCTCGATTAACGATGAAACTTTATCTAGTTCTGCAATTGCGCTTGAATAAATATTTTCGAGATTCTCTTTCATTTTTTCCTCACTAATGTTTTTTTTTATTATAAGACAAACAACAGAACACTATCAACAAATTTTTGCTATAATATTGGCATGAAGAAGATTATTACATTACTTACAATAGTACTACTGTGTGCAACTCAACTTAGCAGCGCAGCAAAAGACTCTATTTATAACACTAATAATTTAAGAACTTTGTTTTTAAATAACGAAGCAGTTATTTATGCATTGAACGTAAGAACTTTTAATGCAAAAGACAAAAACAATGACGAAATTATTGATTTAGATGGAGGAGAAGAATCAGGCACCTTCATAAACGCAATAGAAAATCTCAATGCGATTTCAAATTTAGGAATCAATACAATACATCTGCTTCCAATCACCCCTGTAGGGAAGATAAAAGCACTGGGAACAGCCGGTTCATTGTATGCCATAACGGATTTTACAACGATTAACCCGCAGCTACACGACAAAAAATCGAAATTATCACTTGAAGGCCAAGCGAGATTATTTTTTGATGAATGCCACAAAAGAAACATAAGAGTAATCGTCGACTTACCAAGTTGCGGCTCTTATGAACTTTACTTAAAAAATCCGGACTTGTTTTTGCTAGACAGAAGACAACAGCCGATTATTCCTGCAGATTGGACTGATGTAAGGCTTTTTAAAACATTAAATCCAGATGGAACACTAAACCAAGAACTATTAGAGCTTCATAAAAGATTTGTAGATATGGCAATGAGCCTCGGTGCAGATGGAATTAGAGCAGACGTGGCACCTTGCAAACCCTATGAATTCTGGGAAGAGCTAATAAAATACGCAAGAAAAAAAGACCCTGAGTTTTTGTTCTTGGCTGAAGCATCAAACAGCTGGACAACACCTGTATGCGAAGCTGCTGTTTATACTGATTACAAAAGACTTCTTGATGCCGGGTTTGATGGCTATTATGGAAGTTATTTCAACTATAAAAACTGGAAAAACGTGTCAGAACTAAAAAAACAGGTTCTATTAGACCAACATCTATCATCAAAAGGCAGCGAAAAGAAATCCGTAATAGGAAGTTTTGCCACACATGATGAATTAAGTCCGATTCTTGTTGGGAAATCAAATTTTTCTAAAACAATAATGTGGTTAAACGCAACACTGCCTCTTAACCCCTACTATGTAGACGGATTCACTACTGGCGATAATTATATGTACGGCTACGGAAACAAGAGAGCTGCAAAAACCTACACAGACGATGATTATTACTATGTACACAAAGGAAAACTCGATATCTTCAACTTTTCAAGAGCACCGGGAGGACCTGATACTAAAATTATAAACACATTGTTTTTATCGCTAAAACTAAGAGAATACGCGAAAGAAGCAATTACAAAAGGTAACTTCAAAACATTATACTCCAACAATTCCAGCGTGTTTTGTTTTACAAGAAGTTTTGGCGGCAAAACAGTAATAGTTATCACAAATACAAACCTTAACGAAAAACAAAAATGCAAAATTCGGCTTCCGGGCATTAATCAAAACACCAACATAATGCCAATAGCTTTTACGAATTCTCCTACTGTAACAAAAGGAACTATTTCGATAAATCTGGAACCTGCAGAAACTGCGGTGCTATACCTTGGAAATTTTAAATTTTAACTAGTCATAAATCGAATTTTATACTATAATTAACTAAGCAAGAAGAAGATAAAAGGATAATCCAAATGGCAAAATACGTTGATACAGTACCAATAGAAGTATGCATATTAACCGTTGATCATGATATAAAAGGGATTGTTCACGTTTCTAAATACACAAAAAATAACCGTGATTTGACAGATCTTTTAAACGATAGAGAAAAAAGATTTATTGCTGTAACAAATGCGGAAATTTTATCAAGAAACTCTTCTGCTCCTCCAAGAAGATATAATTTCTTAGAAATCCATATAGACTACATTTTAATGGTTCACCCATCAAGTCAAGTTGTGTTCAAAGAATCCAGCAAAGCTCAAGAAGACATTGCCAGATTCAGAGAACTAAGGAATAAATTAAACCAAACAAAACCATTTTAAAAGAACATGAAAAGTCACAAAAACATACTTCTAATAAATTTTGGCGGCATAGGAGATGAAATTTTATTTCTGCCAACTATAAAAAGCCTTAAGAATGCATACCCCGAGTCGAGAATAACATTGGTTCTTGAACCCAGAAGTAAAAGTATAAAGAATCTATCTAATCTTATAGATGATGTTATTTGTGTTGATATAAAAGGCAAAACCAAATATTTAGATCTTGCTAAGTTTTTCTTTAAAGCTTTGTTTGGCAAATACGACTTGGTTGTGTCTTCAGGTTCAAACAAACTCATACCGGTTCTGTTATTTTTAACTGGTATAAAAACAAGAATAGGCTACGACAGCGGGTCACTAAGCAAGAATTTATTAACCAAAACGGTTAAATTAAACCAAAATCAATATGCAGGCAAAATGTATCATGACCTGGTAAAAGATCTCACAAAACAATCATATGAAGATCCTGAAATTGTTTTGGAAGATTTGCACAAAATCCCGAACTCTATTTTAGTTCACCCCGGTGTAAGCCAAATGAGCATAAAGAAAAACATAATTAAAAGCTGGCCTAACAGAACCTGGGCAGAATTAATAGAAGGTTTTCTCAAAAAAGGCAAAACTGTCTATCTGGCAGGTGGTCCTGATGATAAAGAGTGCATTGAAGAAATAAGAGATTTCTTAAAAAATAAAAATTATGAAAATTTTATAGATAAATACGGCAAGACAAAAAACATAATGGATTTGGCAAAACTCATCAAGAAAGCTGAAGTATTAGTCTGTTCTGATTCTGCTCCTATGCATATTGGAGTCGCAACAGGGACTAAAACAATCGCCATATTCGGCCCCACAGATGAAAATAAGCTGCTTCCAAAATCAAACAAATATATAGCTATCGCAAATGCGGCTGCCTGTAGACCTTGCCTTTGGGACAAACGTCAAGAATCCTGTGAATCTAAGCAATGCTTGAATCTTAACATTGATAAAATCCTGGACATAGTATAGTTATGCGAATTGATCACATAGCACTTTATACCAATGATTTAGAAAAACTAAAAGATTTTTATACAAAGTATTTTGACGCAAAACCAAATGAACTTTACCACAATAAAGTCACAGGGTTAAAAACATATTTTTTATCGTTTGATAATGGTGCCAGACTTGAAATAATGACTGGGCCAAATATACAAAAAGAAGATGAAAAAACAATCAAAACCGGTTACGTTCATCTATCCTTTGGGGTTGGAAGCAAGGACAAAGTAGATTTGCTGACAACTCGCTTAGAAAAGGACGGTTATACGATTTTGAGCGCCCCAAGAACCACCGGCGACGGATATTACGAAAGCTGTATCTTAGATCCTGACGGCAATCAAATAGAGCTTGTAAAAGAAAATTAATCATAGAATTTTTCGACCTCCACTCTTAAATCTTTGATTTTTTTATATATTTCGCTTTCTGCTTTTCTTGTTCCAAAAATATGGCATTCAACTTTATTTTTGAACTTTTTGAGCAGTAAATTAACATTATCATTTGAAAGTCTATCTCTTAACCAAAAATGCTTTTGGAAATAGGCTTCTGGATCGGGAATAGGAATAGACGTTATTGGAGACTTACATTTATATTGACTTAAAACTTTTACGACCTCTGCTTCGTGTTTGATATCATAAACAGTTACTTTCAGACTCTTAAAAGACACACTACTTGGGCGATTTATCATGCTTGAACCTTATATAAATATAAATTTTTAAAACAACATAAATTATTTTTTTGCTATTTATCAAACACAATTTTGTTAACTAACAAAAACATAACTCCATAAAGCAAGGAAAAATTAACAAATCATTGTTTTTTGATTATAATTAAACTAAGTTTACAAGTTAAGTGATTAAAGGAGCAAATTTTGATTAACGAACGCTATTTCCCCCAAGACATTGAGAAAAAGTGGCAAAAACATTGGGATGAAATCAATTTAAACAAAACTGAGAACAAAACAGATCAGGAAAAATATTATATTTTATCAATGCTCCCTTATCCTTCAGGTAAACTGCATATGGGGCACGTTAGAAACTATACTATTTCTGATGTTATTGCTCGTTATAAAAGAATGAATGGGTTTAACGTACTTCATCCAATGGGCTGGGACAGTTTTGGATTACCTGCAGAAAATGCTGCAATACAGCATGGAGCTAACCCTAAAACTTGGACCCTTGAAAATATTGCATATATGAAACAGCAACTAAAATCATTGGGGTTAATGATTGATTGGGAAAGAGAAGTCACAACCTGCCTTCCCGATTACTATAAATGGACTCAATGGTTTTTTATAAAACTATACGAAAAAGGTTTGGCGTATAAAAAAGAAGCTGCGGTAAACTGGTGCGAAAAATGCGCAACGGTTCTTGCAAACGAACAGGTTATTGACGGCAAATGCTGGAGATGTGATGACGTTGTCGTTAAGAAATATCTTTCACAGTGGTTCTTAAAAATAACAGATTATGCAGAACAGCTGTTAGAAGATATTGATAAACTTGACGGATGGCCAGACAGCGTAAAAGTTATGCAAAAAAACTGGATTGGAAAATCACAAGGTGCAATCCTTAAATTTAAAGTCAAAGAAATTGAAGGAATGGAAATTCCTGTTTATACAACAAGACCTGATACAACCTTCGGGGTCACTTATCTTGTTGTAGCACCTGAATATAAAGATATTGAGAAACTTACAACACCTGAAAATAAAGAAGCAGTTGAAAACTATAGAGAAGCTGCTAGAAAAATGACAGAGATCGAAAGAATGTCAACAGACAGGGTAAAAACAGGTGTTCCACTTGGTACCCATATCATAAATCCATTTAACGGCGAAGTTTGCCCGATTTGGACAGCAGATTATGCTTTAGTAGAATACGGTACCGGCGCAGTAATGGCGGTTCCGGCACATGACGAAAGAGATTTTGAATTTGCCAAAAAATTTGAACTTCCTATTAAAATAGTTATTCAAAATCCTGAAAACACTTTGACAGAACTGACAGAAGCATATACAGAACCAGGCTTGATGGTTAATTCAGGAGAATGTAACGGCTTAAAAAATGAAGAAGGCAAAAAGGCCATGATAACATTGGCTGAAAAAGGCGGTTTTGGAGAAGCCACAACACAATATAGATTAAGAGATTGGTTGATTTCACGCCAAAGATACTGGGGAACGCCAATACCTATGGTTTATTGCGATAAATGCGGCACTGTTCCTGTAAAAGAAGAAGATTTACCTGTATTGTTGCCTGAAGATGTTGATTTTTCTGTTGTCGGTCAATCTCCGATTTTGACCTCTCCTACATTCAGAGAAACGACCTGTCCTATTTGTGGTGAAAAAGCAACCAGAGAAACAGACACAATGGATACATTCATGTGCTCAAACTGGTATTATCACAGATATGTTGACGCTAAAAACGACAAGAAACCATTTGATAGAAACTTAATCAACTATTGGTCACCTGTAGATCAATATGTAGGCGGGATTGAACATGCGATTCTACACCTTTTATATGCCAGATTTTTCACTAAAGCATTAAGAGATTTAGAATTACTGGACTTTGACGAGCCATTCAAAAACCTTTTAACTCAAGGAATGGTTTTAAAAGACGGTTCTAAAATGTCAAAATCAAAAGGGAATACAGTAGACCCTGATGAAATATTTGAAAACTTCGGAGCAGATACTGCAAGATTGTTTATCCTTTCAGATTCACCTCCTGCAAGAGATTTCGACTGGTCTGACGCTGGTGTTGAAGGTTGCTATAAGTTCTTAAACAGATTATGGAAGCTATTCAGTACATATCAAGGAAATATAACTCTAGATTATAAGATACCTGAAATTTCCGAATTGTCTAAAGAAAACAATAATCTTTTAAGAGAAGTTCATATGGCAATTAAGAAGATATCTCAAGATATTTCAAATGAATTCCAGTTCAATACAGTAATTTCAAAATACCGTGAATTTACAAATGCGATATATGAATATGTAGGAAATAAAAAAGAATTTTCACAGCAAGACGAACAAATCTTCAGCTTTGCTATGGTTACTCTTTTAAAGCTAATCGCACCGGTATTGCCTCACTTAAGTGAAGAACTGTTTAAAAATCTAAACGGTCCCGGCTCAATTCATAATGTTGAATGGCCAAAGCACGATGAAGCCTTAGCCAAGGCAAGCACTATAACTTTAGTCGCTCAGGTTAACGGGAAAGTTAAAGATAAAATAGAGGCAGATGCTGAAACCACTAAAGAAGATTTAGAAAAAATAGCACTATCAAGCCCCAAAATACAAGAACTTATACAAGGAAAAGAAATCGTCAAAGTGATTGTAGTACCTGGTAAACTTGTGAACATCGTAATCAAGTAAATAATCTTACAATAAAAATTAAAAGGAGCTAATCAACTAGCTCCTTTTATATATCAACGTCTTGCATCATCTGAATCATTGTATTTATCGTATTACTCATTTCTACAGAATCAGAAACTTTTTGTTGTAAGAAAGCATTGATCTCAGGCATTAATTCGATAGCTATATCCAATCTCGGGTTAGTGCCTGGAGTATACATCCCCACATCAATCAAATCCTTATTTTCTCTGTACATAGCGAGAAGCTTTCTCATTTTTGCAGCAGCATCTTTATGCTCTTGTGTAGCCACTTCTGTAAAAAGCCTACTTATACTTCCCAGTACATCAATCGCTGGATAATGGTTCATTTCCGCAACTTTTCTTGATAAGAAAATGTGCCCATCCACGATACCTCTTACAGTATCCACAACAGGGTCATTAATATCATCACCTTCCATCAATACAGTATAAAGAGCGGTAATTGAACCTTTTGGGCTATTTCCTGTTCTTTCCAAAACTTTCTGGAGCCAAGAAAAGATTGAAGGAGGGTAACCTTTCATCGTTGGCGGCTCTCCAATTGAAAGACCGACTTCTCTTCCTGCCATTGCGCAACGAGTTACCGTATCAGTCATTAAGAATACTTTTTTACCCTGGTCTCTAAAATATTCACATACAGCAGTTGCTGTCTGTAAGCACTTCATACGAATAAGGGGGGGCTGATCACCAGTTGAACACACTATTACAGATTTTTTCATCCCTTCAGGGCCAAGTGAATTCTCAATAAATTCCTTAACTTCTCTTCCGCGCTCTCCAATAAGGGCCATTACGTTGACATCCGCTTCTGAATTACGCGCTATCATACCAAGCATTGTACTTTTACCGACACCTGAACCTGCAAACAAGCCCATACGCTGCCCGGCACCTAATGTCAACATAGAATCAATTGCTCTTACGCCGCTTGAGAACATTTTATCGATAATCGGTCTTTCAAAAGCATCCGGAGGAGGGTTATCAATACTTATCCATTTAGCGGTACTCGTATCCAAAGGTAAGCCATCAATAGGCTCTCCTAATGGATTTATCAACCTGCCGAGCAAAAAATCTCCTACAGGGATTGTTATGGGTTTACCGGTTGATTGGACTAAACTCCCTTGCCCGATTCCTGCACCATCATAAAGCAATAGTAACTGAGCATTCTCACCTTTAAATGCAACTACTTCAGCTGCTTTTCTCTCTCCTTCATGGGTCTCTATAAAGCATAAATCACCTATTTTAAGACCCGGAAGTTTAACCTCTACTGTTAAACCCAAAAGCTTGGATACCGAACCTTTATACTGATACAAAGAAGTATTTTGTATTACGTCAAAGGCTCTGCTTTTGATATATTCAATTGATTTATCATAGTTTTGATTTAGCATAATTATCCAAAGTTATATTCTGAAATATAAGATTCACCGACTGTATCAACCGCTTCAACCCTGATATCTGTGATTAATTCTGAATAAGAAATAACAACTATTGTAGGTATGTGTCTTTCCAGCAGCTGATATAACGGCAACCTGATTCTTGGAGAACACAATATAACAGGCTGTCTTCCTATATTTTGATGCGCCCTCATTAATGTTGAAGCTGTAGATTCTATCAACTCTTGTACTTGCAAAGGATTCAACAAGAACATTGTTCCAAGTTCAGTCCTTTGGCAGCTATCATCTAATGTCTTTTCCCATTCAGGGGAAAGAGTTAAAGCATAAAGCTCTTTATCAGGAGTTGAGTTTGAAAGACAAATCTGTCGACCTAAAGCTGCTCTAAGCCTTTCTGAAAGGATATCAGGTTCTTTAGAGAATCTTGCATAATCACATAATCTTTCAAAAATAAATATAATATCTTTTATAGAAACTTTTTCCCTTATCAAATTAACAAATATTTTGCGTAAATCACTTGTTGAAATAATAGTTGGCACCAGGTCGTTAACAAGCGTTGGATCCTGACTTTTTACAAGTTCCATAAGTTTAAGAACGTCTGTTTTTGTCATTACTTCATCAACATATTTTCTTACACTTTCTTGTAAGTGGGTAACGATTACATCTACTGAATCAACAGCTGTTATTTTATCTCCAGGATCAATAGCCGTGGGGTCTAACCAATATGCTTGCGTCTGATATGTAGGATCAACACCGATAATTGCATCTTTTGGCACATCCTTACCTAAAGAATCCCACTGATCAGCGATAACCATATTTTTACCCGGATAAACATTGCCAGTTGCGACGGTATTACCTCTGATTGAAATCAAATATTCATTAGCATCTAATGCGGATGAATCCATAATTCTTATGTTAGGTATGATAAAGCCCAATTCATCAGTAACCCTTTGTCTCAAGGCAGCGATTTTTGGAAGCAATTGTCCTTCCTGATCCGGATCGGCAATTATCAAGAGCCCTGAACCGACTTGTAAACTAAGAACATCAACACCTAAGCGCTCGTACATCCTATTTGGATTTACTAGATCTTGCATGTTTTGTCTAACATTTTCTAACTGGCCAAGTTGAGCTTGTACATCTTGGTTTACCAATACTGAGAAGCCAGAGATAGCAATTACTGCTGTAAAAAATATAAATGGCCACCAGGGTAATCCTGTCCAATGGCTTGTTAATGCAATTAATATTAAAAATGCGCAAGTAAAAAACAAACTATAAGGTTTACTCATTATCTGCTTCGATAAATCTATACCTAAAGAACTACCGGCAGCAGAAGAACGTGTCATTACGATACCTGCCGCAATAGACATAAGTAAAGAAGGAACCTGTGAGGCTAGTCCATCACCAATCGTCAGAATTGTATATTTACTAACCGCATCAGCGATAGGCATGCCTTCCCCAAGCGCCCCTATGCACAATCCACCAACTATATTTACGATAACGATTATGATACCTGCTATTGTATCCCCTTTTACGAACTTCATAGCACCGTCCATTGAACCGAATAAAGCAGATTCTCTTTGTAAATCTTCTCTTTTCATAACGGCTTCTTCAGGAGAAATCAATCCGGCGTTAAAATCAGCATCAATTGTCATTTGTTTCCCTGGCATAGCGTCCAAAGCAAACCTGGCAGCAACCTCAGCAATACGCTCAGCACCTTTGGTGATAACCATAAACTGAACAATAGTAATAATTATAAAGATTACACCACCAACAACCATATTTCCGCCGGTAACAAAAGTACCGAAAGCATGAATTACTTCACCGGCTTCACCTTTGGCAAGAATAAGCCTAGTAGATGCAATCCCCAGAACCAGACGAAACATCGTACCGATAAGAATAATAGAAGGAAAAGAGGCAAGCTCAAGAGGCTTTTGGATATATAATGATATCATTAAAAGAGTAATCCCAAGAGTTATATTTAAACTTATGGAAAAGTTGATAACCCAAGTGGGCATTTCGATAAGCAAAATTAAGATTAGCATAATAACAAATACTGCTAACGTTATTTCACTTATTAAATTGTTGCCACCTTGTTGAGGTTGAGCCACCTTAATCCCCTTAAATCTTTTTAAATGCTTCTTGTATTATTTCTAACTGTGTTTCTATTGTAGCATCAACAATGCCGTTACTTGTTTCTATGATAGCTCCGCCAAGCTTTATGCTATCATCAGGAACTACTATGATCTTAGCTTCAAACTGCATATTTGACAAAATCTCAGGTAGATTCTCCCTAACGGATTCTACATCTGAAGGCATGACTTTTATCAAAATCCTATTTTCACCTTTCATATTTGAAGAAAGAGCACTATTTATTATATTCAACAAAGCTTGCTCGTTAACTTCCAATTCTGTATTAAGGATTTTTTTTGCGATTTCAACTGAAATATCCAAAATACCGCCGGATAACTCTTCACAGACGGTTTGCTTATACGTAAAAAATTCTTCAATGGAAGCTTTTAGACTTTGTATATCAGCTTTTGCAGATTCTATACCAAGTTTATGTCCTTCTCGCGCTGCCATCTCTTTTATAGAAATAGCTTCTTCTTGAGCTCTTGAAATCAGGTTTCTATCGTCTATTCTACGATAGCCTCTTCTTCTATTACCTTGTCTTCTCTCCTGACGCTGTTCAAATTTAATATTATCTATACTTATTTGAGAAAAAATTTCATCATCATTGTTTTGCTCAACAACAGCCTGATTTTGTTGAACTTGTGCTTGATCGCCTATGGGTTCTTTACGCTTCTTTTTTATAATCATTTATTTTTTCTTCTATATGTTTACAGACTAACTGTATCATCCATGGGGAAAGGTTTCTTCTTTCACCAAATTCTGAATCCAGAATAAACTCCTTAACAATTGGTCTTTCTTGCTCTATTATGCATTCCAAGACTTTTGTATCGACATTCGCCAAAGTTTTACTGAAATTACCTAATGTTTTATTCACATTGACTTTTTTCGGTTCTGGCAATGACATTTTTATTTCTTGTAAGCATTTTAAAACGACTCCGGAATCGATTCTGGTCTCCAAGTCATCCATCTGCATATATTGCATTAAAACTTGTGCATCAGTTGGGCTAAACTTATTAAGAATAGTTCCTATTTTGTCGTTTGGTAATTGCTTTAAAATCATTGAAAAAGCGGCTAATTTTAGAATTTTTGTATCACTGGTATTTGCAATTGCATCATTATCCGCCTTAGCCATATCGTCTATATTAGATTGATTTTTTGCGTTTACTAACTGATCTTCGGTAAGTGCGCCTTGTTTCTGTAAATCGGCCAAAGATTCGTCAAAGACCTTTTTTACATGATGCTCAACGATTTCTATCATCTGCGCTTGCGGAATGTTTTTTGAAATTGCTTGCTTTGCTATTTCAAAAACGGTAAAAGCGACTTTTTGTAATATTCCGTCTCTGAATTGAGGTTCTATATTTCCTCTTATCAAGTCGACAGACTTGTGGAATGTCCATTCTCCAATAAATTGTGTAACTATTGAAGCTTGGTTTACATCAAACGAAACGGTTGTATCTTTATCTAACGCTTCACCTGCAAGAAAACAGAAATTATTGACAATATTTACAACATAATTTTTATCTTCTATAGACAAATCAGCAGGTAATACTGCTTTTGCCTGCTGTGCTAAATCGTTAGCAAATTCTTTGTAATTAAACCCCTCTATCGTCATAATTTCCCCGTGTTATTATGATTTTTCAATCCAGCTTTTTACCTGTTCTATAACCTCTTCGTCTTCAGCGAACGCAATATCTGAAGAAACATCAGATATCGTATTTCTCAAATCTTCTATTGTATTCATATTTCTTGGTATTTGATTTTGCACTTGCTGCTCAATCAATCCTTGAGCCATTTGAGCCTGTCTTTCGATTAATTCAGCTGCTTTTAAATTAACATCCCTGAGCTGTCTTTCTTGCTCTACTGTCTTTTCTTTAAGCAAATTAAGCTCTTGTTTTTGTTTTTCAGCCGTAGCTTTCATTTTTTTAGAAATAAACGTCAAGCCAAACATCAATCCACCTACCAATAAGGCGATTGCTATCCACCATGGATTGCCTGTTTCATCGGGTTTCGGCAAATTGACAGGTCTATCAGATGCCAAATAAGGCTCAACCGAATCAGAATATGCTATAGAAACATTCGCCGGATTAACTTTTGGAGAAGCCGCTTTTGCAATAAGCTCTTTCAACTCGTCTTCTGAAACATTTGTAGGTATTGCAGACTGATCAACCGTAAGAGCAATAGATATTTCTTCTATAACTCCAGGCTTTTCATACTGGCTTACTTGAGTTTTAGATACGCCGTATTGAGTTTCTTTCGCTATTCTTGAGTAGCTTCTGTTCTGAGAAGAATCACTTCCTCCAGCGGGAAGCCCGTTCGGCATGTATACACTAACAGCGCTCAATCCTTTATTGGAATCTTGTGTTGAATCACCAAGACCTTCCGTGAAGGTTTGTTCTGACAATGCTGTTTTTTGGTTAGGATCATATAAAATACTGGTTTTTTCGATTGGTATCTGTCTTAAAAATGTGCTGACCGTTACGACATAATTGCCTTTTCCAATCAATCTATCTAATTGCGAAGCAACTTTGCTTTGCATGTATTGATCATTTTCTTCTATTCTGGCAAGCTGATCGTCAGTTGCACTAATCAAACTATGGTAAACATTTCCATTTGTATCTGTAATTGAAATATTTTCAGTAGTAAGGCCTGTAACACTTCCTAAAAGTAAGTTTTCTATAGCTTTTATTTTTGTCTGGTCCAGTTTGCTGCCACTTGGAATCACAACCTGAACTGTTGCCGTAATAGGCTTTTTGTCTGCAGTAAACATTGTGGGTTCTGGAATAGAAATAAATACAGAAGCATTTTCGATTGGAGCAATTTTTCTTATTAATCTGGATAATTCGCCGTTAACTGCTCTAGCTAATCTTATTCTTTTATCTTCTTTTGTTGAAGTAAAATCACCTTTATCAAAGATTTCCAAACCTATATATTGATCCATAAGTCCGCTTTGGACAATCGCCAAAAGAGCTTCATCTCTTTGCGATTGGGTGTAAGTGTTTCCTTTTAGGACAACATCTGACTTTGTTCCGTTAGCAGCACGGCTTGCATCGATTCCTTGTCTTGCAAGTAATGCTTGTATTTCAATTGCTTTTCCTAAATTATCTGTAGTAAGAAGAATTGCATCTTCTTTAATCATTTTCTCAGATACAACTTTAGAAGGACTTCCACCTTTTGTTGCAGCAACCATACCCATGCTTATAAAAACAGCAAAAATTACAACAACTACCCCTATAATTGTGTACAATAATGGCTTATTCTTTAGTAATTCTTGAAAATTCATTCTTTAGTTATAACTTACTTTAAATCTCGTACCCTATATACATTATACTATCATTTTAAAGATAAGGTAACATTATACTTGAATTTGCATAACTTTTTCATACGTTTGTATGACCTTACCTGTAACTTGAGTAGCCACATTAACTCCTAATTCGGCCTTAGATATTGCCGCTATTACATCGTGGATATCAACGTTTTTATTTCCCATCATCTGCTGATTCATTAATTGGTCGGGTTTTTCCATTTCTGTGTTCAGATTTTCAACTAAACCTGAAAATACAGATTTAAAATTAGTGGTTTCAGGCTGTTCTATTGATTTTATTCTCATTGACTCCATGCCTGTATCTGTAAATTTTGACGGCTCAATCCTTGAGAATAGATCTACATTTGGTACTAACTTTTCATTTAACATATAAAAATCCTTATCCTAAATATTGTGCCAATATACTTTTTACGTAATTTTGAGTTTCTTTAAACGGAGGAACTCCGTTATATTTAGCAACATTGCCTGAACCTGCATTATAAGAAGCCAGTGCTAATATTACATTTCCGTTATACATGTCTAGTTTTCCTTTAAGATACTTAACACCGCCTTCGATATTTTGAATTGGGTCAAAAGGATCTGTTACGCCTAAACTTTTAGCGGTTGCGGGCATTAGCTGCATAAGTCCCATCGCTCCGCAGTGAGAAACAGCATCATTCCTAAACCCTGATTCCTGTTTAACTACTGCTTTAACCAACTTTTCGTCTACGCCATATTTGTTTGAAATATGTGAGATTATATTTAATATTTGCGCTTTAGAGTAACTGGCTCCGGCTCTGGGTGAAGCTTTCTGAATTTCATCAATGTTTGAAACTCTAAAACTGTTTTCTGCAGCATTGCTTGTCTTCAAAACCTGATCGAAAGGTTTTACCGTGGCTTCAGCAGGTTGTTGCAAAACTGACTTGTTAAGACTGCTTACGTAATTATTAATTTGAACAGCTCTCTGCAAAGCTGCTTCTTTTCCACTTGTGTTTATTAAATTTTGGATATTAGGTGAAAACATTAATAAAAAACCTGCCTATTATTTACCGATTTCTAACGCTCTTTGAGCCATTGTCTTAGTTATGTTCAAAACAGCCAAGTTTGCTTCATAAGCTCTCTGTGCCAAAGAAGCATCCGCCATTTCTACCAGTGGATTTACGTTGGAAGTTCTTATATAACCGTCTTTATCTGCATCAGGATGCCCCGGCTTATAAATTTTGTCTCCAAGCGTTGGGTCTTCAACAATTCCGGTAAATGAAACACCTCCCTGTAAGTAAGGTAAGGTTCCAACGCCGAATACATCTTCTTTCATAGAGTTCATAAGCCCTGCAAAAGATATGTCATCAGTTGAATTTAATACGGGTATTTTTCTGACATAATTTGGAGTATCTATATTTGCTATGTTTTTTGCAGCAATATCAAGTCTTTTACCGTGAACGGTAAGACCTTTACTTCCTATGTCAAAAGAATTCATTAAACTCATAATTATTTACCTACATTTAGTACTGTTCTAAGTTCTGAAATTAAAGTGGTCATACGTCTTGCGGCCACTGAATACAAGAGTGAATTTTTTTGCATTTCTGCAAGCTCACTCGCGGGGTTTATAGGTCCTTCTTGTCTGTCTTCTATAATTGCAGAAGGGCCAAGTTTAGCTGACAATTTGGTTTCCAGGGGGCTATTTACAGAACCAAGATATTGGCTGAAATTAATATCTTTTCTTACATAACCCGGGGTATCGATATTGGCCAGGTTCGCACTAAGCGCTCTTTGCCTTTGTGAAACCAAGTCCAAATATAAATTTACTTTTCCAAATGAATCACCTGGAGTATACATTAATTTACCTCACTATTGTTTTATATTAATGGATTTATTGTACATGTCATCAATCGTTTTCATGAGTTTAAAACTTGCAAGCATGGAAGCATTGAGTCTCATAACATCATTAACTTGCGTAAAAACGTTTACATTAGAGCGTTCTATCGAACCTTGCTGGATGTTGTTGTGTTTCTTCAACAGAACAGGTTCACCTGATTCTTTTGTTGCCAGGTATTTATTTCCATCTATTGCCTTAAGTCCTTCCGGATTGAGGAAGTTTACCACAGGAATTTTTCCTAGAGTTTTTTCTTTTTCACCGTTTTGAGGAACGACCGTTACGTCACCATTTGACTTGATTCTTATATCATAATAATTCGCGGGTATTTTTATCCCGTCACCGACCAAACAGTTATCATTAGTTATCAGATAACCGTCTTTATCCAGCCTGAAAGAGCCATCTCTCGTATAAGTAACATCACCTGTTTTTGATGTTACTGGGATAAACCCCGGGCCTTTTAAAGCGATGTCAAAAGGTTTTTCTGTACTCATTGCGGCACCTGTTGCATAATCTGTTCTGACGACACCGTTCAAATAGCCGTTTTCATCCATCATTTGCTCAAATCTGACGGATTTATAAGCAGTTGTGTTATAGTTTGCAATATTGTTTGAAACATTGCCCAGCCTGTCGAACTGAACATTTGTGTTTAATATTGTTTTTCTAACTAACCCTTGAAAAGTTGACATAATTTACCTCTTAATTAACTTCCTAACTGCTGAATCGCTTTTGAAAGCGTTGATGCCTGAATCTGAAACAATTGTCTGTTTGCATCAAAATTTCTTATTACCGGCATGGCCTGCATAAATTCTGCTGCAAGAGCCACATTTGAATATTCGTTATAACCCTGCCTGACGTTTGGCGATAAAACTGCGACTCCATCACTTGTAACAACAGATAAAGTCGAAACATAATCTAGCTTGTTGGTGTTTTTGTTGAATATAGACAAATTACCTTCAGTATCAATTTTTATATCTTCTAATTTCTCAGGCAAAAATGGCAACTTGATTGCCGTACCGTCATTCGCTAAGACTTTTTCATTTTTGAGGGTTAAAAGATTACCTTTAGCATCGATTCTAAATCTTCCATCTCTGGTTAATTTAACGCCCCCTTCTCCTTTGGTTTGAAAATAGCCCTTGTTTGCAATTGCCACATCTAAAGGGCAATCGGAAACGGATAATCTTCCGACTGAATCGTCAACTGCTGTAGATAACCCATGGATACCTATAAACTCAGAAAAGGATGAGACAACCGGTTCTTTTCTCTGGTAGCCGATTTTATCAAAGCCTGTAACGTTTTCATTTGTAACAGCCATTATTTCGGTTTGCAAATGCATTGCTCTGATATTAGCAGTCATCCCATTATCTATAAAATTTATTCCGCCTCGCAAGTACATACAACTCACCTCTTATTACACATGTATTTATTAATGTTAACGGATAAAAAGTCAAAATTAATCATGCAATAGGCAAAAATCAATCATGTGTACGACTTTCTTCTCCTCTAAATAATTGAATTTAGGGCAATTTTGGAAAATTATATGTTAAAATTTAAATGGAGAACAAAAATGAAACACAGATGGTATGATTCAGATCCGACACTAAGTTTGTCAATAAGTTTATTAAAAAATTCATCCGCGAAAATTAAACGTCTATGCGCAGAAGCTATAATTAAAATTGCTAGAGAAAACAACATTGAACTTCCAAATGATTTCTTTAGCAAAATATGTATTTCATTTAAAAGATGGTACGATGAAGATAAAGACCTTTTGCAGGCAATGGAATACCTAAGGCTCTCTTCAAAAGAGCTAAGAAAAAAAATCGCATTAGAGTTAATAGAACTATTGCAACATATTGATAATGAATAAATCTAAATCATTGGGGATTATGAAAAACATTCTAACTATATTTTTAGTAATATTTTGTTTATTTTTTACAGGATTAAGGTCTGAAGCAGTGAAAATAGGCTTGGTGACTGATTCTCATATGACTTATGTCGCCGCTACTTCAAATGCTGAAATAATAAATGTTCATACGAACCGTTTAATATACACACTTCAAGCAATGAAACTTTATCAAATTAAAGCATCCGAAAACAGTATTTCTATAGAAATAAACGGTAAGTTATATGACTTGGGCACAAATGCAATAGCAATAAAAAACACATCCCCGGGCTTCCTCTGCACAAAAAAACGCTGGTATAGAGGAGAATTCATTGTAACTTCTTCAAACAACTTGCTCACGCTGGTCAACAACATAAGCTTAGAAGAATATATTATGGGTGTTGTACCGGCAGAAATGCCCTCAAAATGGAATCCTGAAGCTTTAAAAGCTCAAGCTATAGCCGCTAGAAGCTATGCTGTTGCGAATTTAGGCAAAAGAGCCTCCAGAGGTTTTGACCTTAAAGACAACACGGAAGACCAAGCATACGGAGGCGCTACATCAGAAACAGTTCACACAAACAGAGCCGTGCTAGACACAAAAGGAATAGTGGTAACTTATAACAGGCAAGTGATTCCCGCATACTATTGTGCAAGCGCTGGCGGTCAAACCATTAACTCTGGTAACGTTTGGACGAAGAACCTACCATACCTAAGATCTGTACCCTCATTTGATGAAGGCACAAAAAAGATGGGGCATGGAATAGGAATGAGCCAATACGGAGCAAATAATTTAGCACAGCAGGGATACAATGCTTTCCAAATTTTAACGTATTTTTACAATAATATAAAATTCGGGAAACTCAGTCCCGATTGGAATCTTTAATTTTTTTCTTGCTATATAAGCATTTCAGGCATATTTATTTTGCATTTACCCTCTAAATTCTTTTACTAATTGAAATTAGAATTATTTTTTTTTGAAAAATGCTTGCTAAAAGCAGAAAAATAGGTATAATAGCATATGTAAACTAAAAGGGAGGTTCATTATGAACAAAGAAGAATTAGTAAAAGACGTTGCAAAAAAAGCTAAAGTTTCTCAAAAAGCTGCAGCTGATGTTATCGGTGCTACAATCGATACAATCCAAAAAACTGTATCTAAAGGTAAAAAAGTTACTCTAGTTGGCTTTGGTACTTTCGAAGCTAGAAAAAGAGCAGCTAGAACTGGCCGTAACCCACAAACTGGCGCAACAATTAAAATTGCTGCTAAAACAGTTCCTGCATTCTCTGCTGGTAAAAAATTCAAAGAAATCGTTAAATAGTCACGATTTCTTTTTTGCTTTAAAGGCCTGTTAAGTTTCACTTAACGGGCCTTTAAGTTTATATAAGACTTTTATTTAGTCTCTCAACTCCCATAAATTAAAATGCTTATCTTTTGATAAATGACTGGTTAAGGGCAGAGAGCTTCCCAATCAACATCTTCATCATCTTCATCGCCAGGCTCTCTTATTACTGCGTCCTCGTCCATCAGCATAACTTGAATAGTCCATTTTAGCTGAGTCTTGTAATTAGCTAATGCCAATTCTCTAGTTTTTGCGCAATAAGCAAAACTGGGGATTTCTTTTATTTCGATATAATGATATTCATTCCCGTTAAAATCCAGATCAGTTCCCTCAATCAAGGTCCAATCCAAATCTAAATAATAATCTAAATCTTTTTTAGTCATCTAAAGAACTTTCACTCAATGGTTGATTTACCATTATTCCTTCGCCACCGATTACATCTACTTGTTTTCCATCTAAGTACAGATATATATTTTTGCCTTTTGAATTTGCCAATGCGGTTTTAATTAGTTGTCTCATACGAGAGTAAATGCTATCAGTTCCGCCTCCGTATTGGAAATCTGAACTTAAATTTATTATAACATTATTTCCTTGTTGCTCAATACCAATAAGTTTTGTACCTTTAGGGATTTCACTGTACGCTCCGGCTTTCTTTTCAACAAAATTAGGTCCTTCCAAAAGTTCTTTTATAGAGGATTCCAGCTTGCTGCCGCCCTCATACTTTCTTTGGATTTTTCTAAAAACAGCGCTGCCTCCGTTATCTGTTGCAAGATAGTATACTGAGATAGTTTGTTCAATTTTTTTTTCAGGTTTTTTTTCTGGTTGCAAAACTTCTTCTTTTTGCTCAGGTTTAATATACTCTTGTTTTTCGGTTTTTTCTTTTTTGAAAAAATCAAAATTTAAACCACCTAAAAACTTTTCCTTTACGTAAAATAAAGAAAGTACTATTAGCAAACCTACTACAATTTTTGAGAACATACTCATATTTTATCCACCCTTATTTAGATTTATTAGCATAGTTTTTTGGAACTATAAATACTCCATCGACGAGTATTTTATTACCTGAAATCTTAATATTTGAGACTTTTGCTATGCCTTTGCTACTTTTTGTCATATTAAATTCATAGGTTAAAGGATTCAACCTGTTCATTAATGGAAGCATTTTAGAAAGGTTTAATTTTGAATTATCTGACCCTAAATCGATTTCTGTAAAAACTATTTTTTCATTTTCTACAGTCAATCCCGCGTTTAAATTGACTGTAGAGACATCTGTCAAGAAAGACAGCGGGGTCATAACTTTATAAGTCATTTTTAAACGGTTGTTCTCAATTTTAGCGGTTGGATCAAATATTTTAAAGATAACTTTATTTGCAATCGTTACATTCATCTTGTTAAGTACATCCAAATATTCCTTTGAAAGAACAGTTTTGCTGAAATCCTCACTGGTTATAACACCTGAATATTTGTATACAAGATTGTAAGGGAAATATATTTCTTTGTTTTTTAAGACTACCTGATTGAAGTCACAAAGAGTTTTTGCCTTAAAATCCGAAATACTTAAACCGCCATACACAATATTACGTGCGGTAATTTCCATTGTTTTGAATTTTCCGTCAGTAAAATTTTTAAATCCATAAGGTTTTATTTTAACCTTAAATTTTGTATTGAGTTCTTTTTTTAATTCTTTTTGAATTTGGGCTTCTACTGCCTGAGATAGAAGAAAATTGGCACCCGTAGCGTTTGACACAAATCTGGCAACAGGGTTACTCACTGGATAAGGAGGCATCGGGCACATTTGTGAGTAGTCATAGGCATTTGCGACCTGTGCACTTACCAACATCATTAATATTAAAAATATTTTTTTCATACAAATACCTTATCTAGTTTAATAATATCTTCTTGAACTTTTGCAAAAGCAACAAGTCTTTCCTGAAACTCAAGCATCAACCTGGAATCTCCTGGGTAATTAGGATTTGGTAAAGGATTACCGTTTTTTACCTTGGAATATTCCTCTTCACTCAAATTTACTCTATTATATGATAAGACTTCAAGGGGATTTATCAATATGGCCTGAACATCCTGAGCAGTGTTTAATTTTGCAAGTTCGGTTGCGGTATCTAATACAAAATTGCTGGATTTAATCCTTACTAGATCAGTCATAACAGCACCCACATTGAGCATTTGACCTAAGTCATGCACAATACTTCTTATATAAGTACCCTTTGAACAATATATTTCTATAATGCAGGTTTGGTTAACATCATTAAAATCAAGCATCTTTATTGATTCGACAAAAACTTCTCTTTTTGGTATATCTTCCGGGAAGATTCCTTCTCGGGCTAATTCATACAACCTTTTTCCGTTGTAGTGTACAGCGCTGAATGCAGGCGGTATTTGAACTATGTTCCCTGAAAAATTAGGCAAACACTTTAATACGCAATCGGCAGTTACTTTATTGTCAGAAAAAAATTCAATATTGCCTTCAGTATCATAAGTATCAGAGATTTTTCCAAATTCTAAAGTTACAATATAAGCTTTTTCGTCAGATAAATACTCCAAAAGTCTTGTCGCTTTTCCAACAGCGACAGGTAAAACGCCCTGTGCTAAAGGATCTAAAGTGCCAGAGTGACCTATCTGTTTTATTTTTATGACTTTTCTCAATTTAGCTATAACATCATGAGATGTTATACCCTTAGGTTTATTAATGTTTAAAAAACCAAACATCAGAAACTAAATTTCTCCACGAGAAATTTTATTGATTAGTTCAGTGACCTTAGTTCCTCTTTCGATAGAATCATCAGGTATAAACTTTAACTCCGGCGTCAATCTTAAACGAATTCTCTTGCCAACTTCATATCTTATCTTGGAAGTATTTTCTTCTAAAGCGATAATTGTTTGTTTCTTGGCTTCTTCTGATGCAAAGACTGAAAAATAAACCTTTGCAAATGAATTATCATGCGAAATATCAATATCAGTAATTGATACAACACTTGCTATTCGAGGATCTCTGATATTTTTTTGGATTATATCAGCGATTTCTTTCATTAAAGTTTTTCTAACACGTTCATTTCTTAAAGACATAAATCATCCACCCTAAACTAGTACCTGACGCTCAATTTCTTCAGTTGCAGTAACCTTGATTATGTCTCCTTCTATCAAATCGTTAAACTTATTGAATGAAATACCGCATTCAAAGCCTTGAGCGACTTCTTTTGCATCTTCTTTGAAACGTTTAAGTTGATCAATTTGACCTTTAAATATTTCTTCACCGTCTCTTATTACAACTGCTGTTTTATTTCTTACGACTTTACCTTCAAGAACATAACAGCCAGCTATTTTAGAAGTTTTTCCTATCGTAAATATTTGTCTGACTTCAGCTTTACCAAGTGTAATTTCTTTTATTTCAGGTTCTAAAAGATTTAACATTGTTTTTTCTAAATCTTCTAACACTTGATATATGATGTTGTATTTTTTGATAGATACTTTTTGTTTTTCTGCTGCTAATTGAGCATTTAAATCTTCTTTGACAGTAAATCCGAGGATAATAGCATTACTTGCGCTGGCCAGCATAACATCTGCCTCGGAAATATCACCGACTCCAACGTGCACTAGCTTCGTAACTATTTCTTTAGATTCTAACTGTCTTACAGCCTGAGCTACCGCTTCTGCTGCACCATTTGTATTAGCTTTGATAATTAAGTTTAATTTCTTAATTTCGTCTTCAGTAGAGCCTACAACTTCATTTCTTACATGAGAAGGCAGCATAGCTTCTAATCTTGTTGTTCTTTCTTTTTCTTTACGTTCTTGAATAATAGAGCGCATAACTTTTTCGTTTTCTACAACCTCAAAGTAGTCTCCTGCTTGAGGTACTTCAGTTAAGCCTAAAATCTCAACTGGAGTCGATGGTCCTGCTTTTTTAACTCTTTCTCCGGAGTCAGATAGTAAAGCTCTTATTTTGCCGCATACCGTTCCTACAACAAAACAATCACCTGTGTTCAAAGTACCATTTTGGACAAGAAGAGTCGCCACAGGTCCTTTACCTTTATCAAGGTTTGCTTCTATTATTACACCACTTGCTTTTGCTGAAGGGTTCGCTTTCAAGTTCTGCATCTCAGCCATCAACAAAATATATTCTAGTAATTCGTCAATACCGGTTCCTTGAAGGGCACTAACTTTAACACAAACTGTATCTCCGCCCCATTCTTCTGCAACTAGCCCATGTTCTGTAAGCTGTTGAAGAATTTTATCAGGATTTGCTCCCGGTTTATCCATTTTGTTAACTGCAACTATAATAGGTACTTCAGCTGCTTTTGCATGGTTAATTGCTTCTATAGTTTGAGGCATTATTCCATCGTCTGCTGCTACTACTAAAATTGCGATATCCGTTGCTTTAGCCCCTCTAGCACGCATTTCCGTAAAAGCTTCGTGACCAGGAGTGTCAATAAATACAATCTTTTTGTCATCGACATGGACTGTATAAGCACCTATTGATTGAGTAATTCCACCGACTTCGGTTGAAACAATTTTATGTTTTGATGCTCTGATAGAGTCTAAAAGCGTTGTTTTACCGTGGTCTACGTGTCCCATGATACTGATAACTGGAGCTCGTAATTTAAGTAGCTTTTCATCTACTGCCTTATTTGCTTTAACTTTTTCTTCTTTTTCGAGTTCTTCTTGGATAAATGCTTCCACATCTTCTTCCAGAACTTCAAGTTCAAAGCTTTCACAAACTTGTCTTTGAGTTTTTATATCAATAACCTGATTCACTGTGGCAAGTACACCTTGCATCATTAGGAATCTTACTATTTCAGCCGGAGTCTTTCTTATTTTGTCAGCAAGTTCACCAACTGTAAGCACCTGATTAATTACAACTTTGGTAAGTTCTTGTTGTTCTTCTTCTCTTTTGCCTTTCTTTTTATGTTTTTGAGAAATGGCTTTTTCTAAACTTATTAATTCTTGTTGTTCTTCTTTAGATTTATATTCTTTTTCTTTGCCTTTTACGACTTTTTTCTTGCCGGCACCTGTCTTAGGTTCATATATTTCTTGCGAAATAAAATGTCGTTTTGGCTGCATTTTGCCTGCTTCACCTTCAGATGGTCTTTGTTCTTTAGACTCAGGTCTTGCAGGTCTATCACCCATAGGTCTTCTTTGTTGACCAGGAGCGAAGTCACCTCCTTGTCTTGGAGGTCTTTGCTGTTGACCGGGTCTAGGCTGGAATCCTGGTCTTGCTTGAGATGCTGGCCTTTGTTGTTGGAACCTTGAATCAGTTCTTTGACCTTGAGAACCTTCAACTCTTGGCCTGTCGCCTCTTTGCGAATCAGCTCTTTCTTTTTCAATGCGTCTTGATTTTGAAGCCTGCATTTCGGCTTCTCTTCTTCTTTGACTATTTCTGTTATTGTACTCCAATAAAGATCTCATATCGGGAGTTTTTTGTGACGGCTCGGCTTTTACCGTAGTTTCCGATTCTTTTTTCTGAGGTTTTACAACTTCTTGTTCTTTAGTTTCTGTCTTTTCCTCGGTTTTAGTTTTTTCTTCTACAACTGTCTCAACAACTGGAGGTTTAGCTTTTTTTACGATGAATGCTTTTGGTTTTTTCTCTGATGATTGATCAGTTGAAGGCTTTACTGCTTCTTTAAGTCTGTTTATTTGTGAAGCTGAAAGAGTACTGGAATGTGATTTAACCACGACTCCAACTTTTTTTTCAAGAATATCCATAACCTCCTTATTTGAGAGGTTCAATTCTTTAGCTATTTCATATACCCTTTTATTTTCAACTGTCATTAGTTCTCTTCTTCTCCAATTTTCCCTTATTATAGTTTTAACACAATTTATTTTTCAAGTACAGTTTTGATTTTTTGCTTAACATCAGGTTCTACATTCTTTTTAAGAAATTTTGATATTTTATTTCTCTTTAAAGCTTCGTTTACGCATTGAATATTTTTGCAAATATATGCAGAACGTCCAAACTGCAAAGAATTCGGCTCTACTATTATTTCATTATCAATATAATTTTTTGTTATTTTTATTAATTCATTTTTATCTTTGTACTGATTACAGGCAATACACTTTCTTGAAAACTTATCTTTCCTCCCCACTTATATGTTCCTTTCTCCCAGTGAACATAATTCTTTTACCGCTGATGAGTAGTCAGAAGGAAGACTTTCCAAAAATTCAATTAAATTATTTTTGGCAGAACCCATCGTAGAAGAAGTTGCTGTAAGAATGGTATTTCCATTTTTAGAATATGCCACTTCAAAATTTTCAATATCTTCTGAGTCGATATTAATATTGTCCTGTATTTCAACAGCAATAGCAACTTTGTCAGAAAGCTCTATTTCGTGATAATCATCAGACAATGAACCATTTATCGCGGCAAACGCAAGTTCTTTGAGATTGCATTTTATAAGGGGCAACGCTGCTTGTAAATGTACTGATTTAAAGAAACTATTAAATTCTAAAACCTGAAAATTATTGCCATTGATAAGTAAATCTATGCCCAAAATCCCTGTATACGGCGCTGAGTGCTTAGATATTTCATCAATTACAGGATAGACAACTCTTGACATAATCTTTGATTCTAATTCTTTTGAAATATAATGATCAGGGCTGTATGCAATATTAAGAATTTTTCCGTCAGATTTTCCTTGGTTTTGTATAAATTCGTCTTTAAGATTTCTGGACGCAACTCTGGCCAAAGGGAAAGCAGTATACCCATCGGTTATAACATAAAAAGAAACTTCTTTTGCATCTATATAATCTTCTATTACAATTTTTTTGTTGAACTCTTCAAAATAAAGTTCTATCGCATTTTTAGCTTTAGAAAATGTATCGCATATAACGGGTTTTTCACCACTAACATGCGTGTCATTTTTAATCACAACAGGATATCTGCTTTTTCTGGCATAATCTATCGCCATGTTCTCTTTATCAAAGATTCCGAACTTTGGAGTTTGAATCCTGAGTTTATACAATGTTTTTTTTGAAGAAGACTTACTTATAACAATCCTGGAAGATTCAAGGCTTGGAGCAAAAACACTTAGTCCTTCTGCCTCAAATAAATTTGTTATTGAAAGTTTCATGGCTTCTTCATCCACGATAAAAGTTAAATTTATCTCGTTTACTTTAGCAAAGTCCAATAAATCGTCCACCTGGGTCGATAAAATATCAATTGAGGTTGCAAAGTCTTTTATACTTGAATTACCAGGCGCAACAAATACCAGGTCAACCTCTGGTAGCTGACTGAATTTTTTTGCTAAAGAATATGAATTAGCATCTGAACCTACAATTAAAATTCTCATAGCTTTATTATACTATACAAGTATTTAAATAAAAATAAGCTGCAAAAATCAGACTATATCTGGGCGGAGCTTTGTTGCACCTTTCAAATAGACGTGATGAATTTCATTTTGTTTTTTTTCAGTATTAACAACAACCAAAATTCTCAAACATTTTTCAAGAGAATTTTCAACATCAAGCTCATTGAAACACATCATTGGCACTTGATCCCATTTTAGCTCGTCTCTTACAAACTTCGCGGGGAAAGCAGCATTTAAGTCTTTAGTTAAAGTAAAGATAATATGGCTTATATCTTGTGGGTTAAATGAATTCAGTTCTATTATTTTGGACAGAAGCTCAATTGTTGCCTGCTTAATAGCTTCAGAAGTGTTATCATCTACGGTAATCGCGCCTCTTATGCCTCTTTGATAAATCATTCAATCACCAATCTACCGAAATAGCTACCAGCCTTGATTTTTATACCGTTTGACCAATCATAAGCATTTATCATAGCCTTATTTTCGGGCTTTACTTTTGTAACCAAAATACTGCCATTAGAAGTCATAACTTCTATTCCGTTTTTAGAAACCGAGAGTATTTGTCCTACTTTGGTGCAACTAGAAGATAATTCTGAAGCCAAAAGCCTTGTTTCCAAAATTTTAACGGTTTTACTTTCATAATAAGTATATGCGTTAGGCCAATCTACCATCGATCTTACTTGGTTATGAATTTGTTCAGATGTTTTATTCCAATCAATAATACCATCAGTTTTTGAAAACTTGTTTGCAAAAGTAGCTTTAGAATCGTCTTGTTTTATAGGGATTAATGTCTTGCTTGACAATCCTTTCAAGGTTCTATAAACCAGAAATGGCGATTTTTCACTTATAATTTCTGCTAATTCGACAGATGTCATATTTTCTGTAATTGCAATTTTTTCAGACAAACAAACATCACCAGCATCAAGCTCAAGAACTGTAAGCATTGTGGTAATCCCTGTTTCCAAATCCCCATTATAAATGGCTCTTTGAATCGGGTTCGCTCCTCTATACTCCGGCAAGAGAGAAGCATGCAGATTAACCGTTGCCACTTTTGGGATATCTAAGACTTCCTGAGACAATATTTGTCCAAAAGCAAAAGTGACAAAAAAATCAGGATCCATATCCTTGAGTTTTTGTATTAATTCAGAATCTTTTCTTATTGAAGCTGTTTGATAAACAGGTATCGAATTTGTTACAGCACAGGTTTTTACGGGCGGCTCTATTATTTTATTTCCGCGCCCTGCAGGCCTGTCAGGCTGCGTTACTACTGCCATTATATGAACATCAGCAAAATTTAAAAGTTTCATAATGCTGTTTACAGCAATTTGAGGAGTACCAAAAAATACTACTTTCAGCACTATTTCTTCTCCTGAACTTCAATCTCTACTATGGCTTGTTCAAGTTCTGGCTCTTCAAGCAAAAAGTCAGGATCAATAGGATTTAAACCCTTTTCTAAAAGAGCTTTATCAGCCTCAAATCTGTTTCTTGCGTGGTCTATAAATAATATACCATCCAAATGATCATATTCATGTTGGATTGCTCTCACAAGCAAGTCTCCTTCCTTCGCTTCTAAAACGAAAGATCTGCCTTTGCAATCAAGAGCTTTTATCATAATTTGTTTGTATCTTCTGACGTTTGTATAAGCTTCAGGGAAACTTAGACAACCTTCATTGCTGTTAATAGCTCCTGATTTTTTTATAATTTTAGGATTTATAAACACCATTGGATTTGGTTGTTCGTTTTCCGTAGAAGTGTCTATAACGAAGATTCTCAAGCTTTCCCCGATTTGAGGAGCAGCAAGACCAACTCCGTTTTTTGCATACATTGTGTCTAAGAGATCATCTATAAGATTTTGTATTTTTTTAGATACTTTATGAACCTCTTTGGCTTTTTTCCTTAAAACCTCATCACCGTATTGTACTATTTTTCTAACCGCCACTGTTTTTCCTCGCTTATTTTTTTGCAATCAGATTGAGTATCAACATCACAATTGAAATACCAATCGCATATACAAAATATTTTATTAAAGATGAACTAACTAAAAATGTTGCCAAAGCACCTGAAGCTATTGCAAATGTGGCCAGAATCAGAACTGTTTTATTCTGAGAAAAACCCGCCTTCAAAAGCTTGTGATGAATGTGCTCTGCATCAGCTACAAAAGGAGAGGTCCCCTTACATATTCTTCTTAAAGAAGAAAACGTAATGTCAAGAATTGGAACCGACAATACAAAAATAGGAACAATCATCGTCAATGCAGCTGTTTTCATAACTCCTGTAATAGAAAGCGTTGCAAGTAAGAATCCCGCAAATAACGCTCCGCTATCTCCCATAAATATTTTGGCAGGATTAAAGTTATAAGTCAAAAATGCAAGCATTGAACCGGCCAATATAAAGGCAATTAAAGCACTTATGGAGTTTGGAGGAACCATTGCAACAGCAATTAATCCTAAAGTAACTGAACTTATTGTAATTACGGAACCAGCCAAGCCGTCTATACCGTCAATGAAGTTAACTGCATTACTTATACCTACTATCCAACCTAAAGTTAAAACATACGATATATACCAGCTAAGTTGGATTGGATCTCCAAATGGGTTATACAAAGTCTCTATTCTTATGCCCAAACAGAAGACAATTGTTGCGATAGCCAACTGAATAAATAGTTTAAACTTCGCATCCAATCCATAAATATCGTCGATTAATCCTAAAAGGAACATCAGCGAACTGCCTAGCAGAATCCCTGAAAGCAACGAACCATATGGGTAATAACTCAATACTATCAACAAAACGAAAGTAAGCATTGTACTCAACCAAATAGCTACACCACCTAACCTCGGGATAGGAATTGAATGGATTTTACGCTCATTCGGCTGATCAACCAAGCCTTTCTTTTCCGAGTAATAAATTACCAAGGGAACGATGAATACTCCCAATAAAAATGAGATTATCGCTCCTATAACATGTGCTTCTGATAGCTTAATGATTGTCATTTATTTTTCCTTAATACAACGGATATTTATCACATAATTTTTGAGCACGAGCTCTTAGGTTGCTCAAAGCAAGTTCATTATCACATGCTGTAACTGCAGATGCAATAATTTTACCTACTTCAATCATATCTTCTTCCTTAAAACCTCTGGTAGTAACAGCAGCGCTGCCAAGTCTTACTCCGCTTGTTACAAATGGGCTTTGAGGATCATTTGGAACTGTATTTTTGTTTGCTGTAATTCCAACTTTCTCAAGTACGTTCGCAATGTCCTTGCCAGTTTTATCGAATTTTCTAAGATCCAGCGTCATCAAGTGGTTGTCGGTACCCGAACCAACTATATCCATACCTTCATCCATTAATGCATCGGCTAGTACTTTTGCGTTTTTTACAACCTGCGCTGCATAATCTTTAAAAGAAGGCTCTAATGCTTCTTTAAGAGCAATAGCCTTACCCGCGATGATATGCTCTAACGGACCACCCTGAATCCCCGGGAATACAGCCTTATCTATTCCTGCTGCGTGTTCTGCATCACACATTACAATCCCGCCTCTGGGGCCTCTTAGGGTTTTGTGTGTTGTTGTTGTTATGAAGTGAGCGTATCCTGCCGGAGACGGATGAACACCGCCGGCTACTAAACCTGCAATATGCGCAATGTCAGCCATTAAATACGCACCAATTTTGTCCGCAATCTCTCTAAACCTTTTAAAATCAATTATTTTGGAATAGTTGCTCGCACCGCAGATAATCATTTTAGGTTTATGCTCAAGCGCTAACTTTTCTACTTCATCATAATCAATCTCGCCATATTCATTGATTCCGTATGAAACTATATTAAAATACATACCAGAAAAGTTGACCGGAGAGCCGTGGGTTAAGTGACCGCCGTTAGATAAATCCATACCCATAACTGTATCACCTGGCTTAACAGCATACAAAAACACAGCCATATTAGCCTGTGCGCCACTGTGGGGCTGAACATTCGCGTGGTCAACATTAAAGAGTTTTTTTGCTCTTTCTTGAGCTAATTCTTCAATGACATCAACATTTTCACAACCGTTATAAAATCTCTTGTGAGGTTTCCCTTCAGCATATTTGTTTGTCAAAACAGTACCGCACGCCGCCATTACAGCCTTAGATGTAAAATTTTCGCTTGCGATTAACTCTATTGTGTTTCTTTGTCTGTCTAATTCTTTTTCAATCAGTTCTGCGACTTCTGAATCAGTATTTTTTATGATATCTATTTCCATGCCAAAACTCTCCTCTTTAATATTTTATTATTTTAATATAAGCGAAACTAAAAAGTAAAATATATTAAATTGTGTTAGGATTTAACATCTCTATCATCTGTAGACGAAAATAGTCTATAAAAATATCCCTAAGTTTAGATTGCCATTTCAAAAATATTTCGTAAAATGAATATAGGAGAATCTGAGCTTGAAAAACTATTACAATAAAGATTTTTATAAAACTCTCGGCCTGGAAGCAACGGCCTCTGAAAGCGAAATAAAAAGCGCTTACAGGAGATTGGCGAGAAAGTATCATCCTGACGTCAATAAAGATAGCATAGAACTATTTAAATCAGTTAAAGAAGCTTATGACGTTCTTTCAAACCCTCAAGAGAAAAATCGCTACGACCAAATAAAAGGATACAATACGTTTGGTCAGCAGACAAATAAAGCTCAGGCTAAAAGAGCCTATTCGGCAGGAGATGGAAAAAAGCGCTACGCCCCTCCTCCTAATGCAACGGAAAAACAAAAACCATCTCAACAAAACACACCACCAAAAGAAGAAAACAAAGAAACTTTTTCAAAAGTTTTTAACGACATATTAGAAGGCCTTTTTACAAACGAAAAAGGGTCAACACAAAACAAAAAAGAAACAAAAAACAAACAAAAACCCGAACAAGGAAACGATATAACAATGAAGGTAAAGATTTCATATATGGAATCTTTGAATGGCACAAACAGAAAAGTAAACATCCTTCATACCGAAAAATGCCCTAATTGTCAGGGAAAAAAATTCATCAATGGTGCAATATGTCCGTTTTGTAAAGGTAGAGGAGAGGTTTCACTTCATAAAAAACTAAATGTAAGAATCCCCCCCAACGTAACAAATGATTCAAAAATCAGGATTGCCAATGAAGGCAACAAAGGGTTAAACGGCGGTAAAAACGGTGATTTATACTTGATTATTGAAGTAGAAAATGACTCGTTCTTCAAATACGAAGACAATAATGTCGTATGCGAAATACCAATAACACCTTTTGAAGCGGCTTTAGGAACAATAATTGAAGTTCCGACTTTAGAAGGCAAAGTCTCTATGAAAATACCTCCATTAACTTCTTCAGGGCAAAAGTTCAGGCTCGCTCAAGAAGGATTGGCAGACAGCAAAACAGGTATAAAAGGCGATCAGGTAGTCATTATAAAAATCGAAATGCCAAAATCTCTTTCCTTGGAAGAAATACAGCTATACGAGAGACTTAAAACTCTTTCTAGAGATGATATAAGAAAGAATATTAAAAATGAAAAAAAGTGAGATTGAGACGAATATAAAAGAAATTTTCAAATCGATACAAGGTGAAGGTCCCTATATAGGTTTTGAACAAATTTTTATAAGATTTTGCAAGTGTAATTTACACTGTGACTACTGCGACACAGACTATAAAACGAACATAAAGTCTTATTCTATAAGAGAAATTATTTCTGAAATAGAAAGCTTGAATCCAAAAAATATACACAGTATAAGCCTCACAGGCGGCGAACCTCTTCTTGACACAGAGTTTTTAAAAGAATTTTTGCCCAAGGTAGATAAAAAGATTTATCTGGAAACAAACGGGACACTGCCTAATGAATTAAAAGAAATCATAGACTTGATAGACATTGTAAGTATGGACATAAAACTGGCTTCAAGCGCTAAAGTTGAAGATTTAACCGAAAAGCACAAAGAATTTATAAAAATAGCCATCAAAAACAAGAAAGAAATATTCCTAAAAGTAGTCTTTGACGCAAACGTAAACGACAAAGAAATAAAAACCTGCATAGATTTGGCAAAAGAAAACAATCTACAAATTATTCTACAACCTCTTATGCTAAAAGACAAAATGAAACCCACATCAGAAGAAATAATTCAAATATTTGATAAATTTATTCAAAAATACGAAAACGTCAGAATAATCCCTCAGGTTCATAAGTTTTTACAAGTTGAATAATTATATTATTTAATATTATAATAATTTCATATCTATTGAGGAGGACACTGTGTCTAAGTTAAGTTTAGCAGCTACTGCAATAGGAAGCCTGCCATATAGTGACGAAAAAGTCGCTACAACTATGATTCTGGAAAATTTTGAGGAAATACCGTTCTGGCCACAACTTGCAAAAGTTTCTAACCTTGAAGATATGATTATTCAATACACACAAAATATTCCCGGCATGGAAATAAATATTGATCAGCAGTATTTTGTTTTTAATCCCGAAACAGATGAGTTTTTTGAAAAATTGGAAGAATTTTATCTCGATTACGATGAAATATTAAACGAGAAAAATTTTGAAAAGCTCGAAAAATACGGGATTACACCTCCATATACGAGCAGCATAGAATTGTTTTGCGAAAAACTAAAATCTAAAAAAACAAATTTTGCGAAAGGTCATATAACAGGTCCTTTCACTTGGGGAACAAGTATCTGCGACAAAAACAACAAGTGCATATTTTATGACGAAACTTATAGAGATATTTTAGTCAAAGCATTAACGTTAAAAGCTTTATGGCAAATCAAAAAATTTAAAGAAGCTCATCCAGAGACAACGCCTATAATATTCATAGACGAACCAACAATGAGCCAATTTGGGACTTCCGCCTTCATTACCGTCCATGAAGACGAACTTGTCGATAGCTTAAAGCAAATAACAGAAGTCTTACAGGCAGAAGGAGCTCTGGTAGGAGTACACTGCTGCGGAAAAGCAGACTGGAACATGGTTTTAAAAAGCGGCATAAATATTATGAATTTTGATGCATATTCGTTTTCAAAAAACTTAACCGTTTACTCAAAAAAAATACACGAATTTCTATCTAATGGAGGCTATATCGCTTGGGGCATAGTGCCCACACTAGACACAGATGCACTTACTGCAGCTACTAAAGAATCACTTCTAAAAAAATTAGAAGACGGAATCAATGCTCTGGCAGCTAAAGGTATAGACAAAAATCTTATATTGAAACAAAGCATAATTACACCGTCATGCGGCGCCGGATGTTTGACTCCTGAGCTGGCAGAAAAGGCTATGAACTTAACCACTGAAATATCAAAAGAAATGAAGTTAAAATACGAGGGGATTTAATGACACTAACAATTGCAATTACAGGCAAAAGCGGCAATGGCAAAACCACTATAACAAAAAGTTTTTACCATATCCTAAAAGAATATTATCCCGAGAAGTCAATGCTATTGTTTGACAACGATTTGGCAGGTGAACTCGGACACAGCTTCGGAAAAGATATAAGAAATACTGTTTATGGTATAAGAAGCGGCAAACATGAATACAAAACAGGCATACCTGATCAAATGACTAAACAAGAATTTGTTGAATGGGCGCTTGAAGATATTCTTGAACCGATAGATGAAAATACCGACATCATTGTTTCGTGGCTAGTTGCATCTAAAGATTGCAGATGCCCGATTACAACACAAATAAACGATGCTTTGGTAAAACTTATTAATCGATATGATATTGTAATTTTTGACTGCGAATTCGACTTAAAATACCTTTATCAGCTTGTTGATATAGAAATAGATGTTACTTTAATAATTGCCCAGGCTACAGAAGAATCCATCCATCTTGCAAAAAGGATTGAGGAATTTTCTGCAAAACACGCAGCCGGTAATCAAATGGGAGTAATCTTAAATAAAGTAAAAGGCGGAAACATTGAACCCATCTATGATCTGCTTCAAAAATATAACTTAGATACTTTAGGTGTTATCCCTGAAGATACCGATTTAAAATCACATCCAATCAATAGAGAATCTGAAGTTGTAATCAATGCAATAAAACATTTTTACTACAGATTAAATATTCCAAAACTTTAGGAGAAATAAATGACTGTTTTGATAGAAGGAAAGACGCTTTCACAAAAAATCCTCAAGGATTTGGAAACAAGCATAGAAAAATTAGACAAAAAACCAAAATTAGCAGTTGTTTTAGTAGGTGAAAACCCTGCCAGCCAAATATATGTAAGAAACAAACAAAAAACTGCTCTAAAAATCGGGATGGAATCTTTAGTTATAGAATTACCCGATACTGTATCAGAAGAAAATCTTGTCGAGCAGATTCACATACTCAATGAGGACAAGGATATAAATGCAATTCTGGTTCAATTACCGCTTCCGAATCATATAAATTCTAATAGAATAATTGAAACGATTGATCCTATAAAAGACGTTGACGGCTTTCACCCTATTAATGCAGGGAAACTTGCCATAGGTCAGTTTCCATACGCTTATCCTTGTACTCCTAAAGGGATTATAAAGCTTTTAGAAGAATATAACATCGATATAGAAGGTAAACATGCAGTAGTTGTTGGCCGCTCTAATATTGTTGGAAAACCATTAGCTCAAATGCTGCTGCGCAAAAATGCCACTGTAACTATCGCTCACAGCAAAACAAAAAACTTAAAAGATATTACAAAAAACGCGGATATCCTTGTTTCGGCAATAGGTCAGCCAGGATTCATCAAAGAAGAAATGGTTGCAGAAGGAGCCATAGTTATAGATGTCGGGATAAACAGGATTAATGGCAAACTTTCTGGAGACATTGATTTTGAGAATGTTAAAAACAAGACAAGTTTCATAACCCCTGTCCCTGGCGGCGTCGGCCCTATGACAATTGCAATGCTAATGCAAAATACTCTGGAATTGTACAAGCATCAATACATTTTAAATAAATAACAGATTTTTTTCGATTAAAGCGACTGATAATACTTCTTGATCAACATTGCATCTTCTTCGATATTAGGGCTTTCGCAGACCAGTGCCCCTTTCACATTGAAGTCTTTAAATGCTTTTAAAAGATTCTTGTAATTCATATCGCTTTCTTCTAAATTCAGATGATTTTTTTCGCCTTTTGCACTATAAGCTATGCCGGCTAAATGAGCGTGAAAATTGTCTAATGCACTCTGGCCTAACTCATTCCCTATTTTTTCAAATATTCTAGCAAATTCATCATATGTGTTGGAAATACCGTTGTATCTGGCATGGATATGTGAAAAATCTATACAGGGAAGAACTTTATCAAAAGATTTAGAAAGTCTTATGACTTCATCTACATCTCCCCATTGAGTACCTTTACCTGTAGTTTCGGGCCTGACCCAGATATCAACTTTCTCTTTTTTTAAAGTATCACAGATAGTAGCCATAGTTTTTTCTACTTGATTGTATACTTTGTCTTTATCTTCACTCATATAAAAAGCAGCATGGAAAGTTATGCTGTATGCGCCTAAAGAGTGGGCCATTCTTGCTGTATCAAGGATTCTTGTAATACTTGCATCGACTTTCTCTTCTTCTTTTGAATTAAGATTGATATAGTAAGGGCCATGAGCTGTTACAACAAAGTTTTTTTCTTTGATTATCTTTTTTACAAATTCTTGGCTTTCGGGCTTCATTCTGACACCGTGGACAAATTCCAACTCCATGCCATCCAAATTCAAATCAGAAAGAACCTTAAATGCATTTGGATATCCTGTCTTATCGGTTCTTAAAGGCATACCTGCTGTTAAAAAATTCAATTTATCCATTATTCAAATACTTCTCCTACTTGAGGCTTAAAAACTCTTATAAAATCAGAACAGTCGCCATTTATATAAGAACCAACCTGAAGAGTTTTTAAAACCAAAATCCCTTCTCCACAGGCAACGCCGACAGAATCTTTGACATAACAAATTTCTCCGGGTTGAAATTTGTGTTTTTTATCTTTAGCAACCGCTGTATTTATTTTGGTATATGTTTTTCTAAACCTTGTACCTGCCGTAATGAATGGATTCAATGCTCTTATAAATCTTTCTATTTCATCTGCTGATTTATTCCAATCAATAAGTGTGTTTCCAAGATTCACATCTAAAGAATACGCTCTTTTGTATTCTCCTTCTGGCTGTTTCACTCGCGGGAGTGTAGAATTTGATTCGTAAAATTTTAAAGCATGAAGCAAAACATCTGAAGCCAAAAAATTCAACTTATTAAACAGAGTTCCCATCGTTTCAGCTTTATCAAGAGGAATTTTATACTGTGAAATAATATCACCCGTATCAAAAGACTCATCCATAAAATGAAGAGTAATCCCCGTTTCAGCCTCTTTGTTAATAATAACGTGAGAGTAAGGGTTACCGCCTCTATATTCCGGCAATAAAGACGGATGAACGTTTACGAATCCATCTTTTGTCATAGAAAGAAATTCCTTCGGGAAGAGTTTATTATAGGAACAAACGACAGCTATATCAGCTTCTAACGCTTTTATTTTAGACAAAAATAATTTATCTTTTAGAGAGTTTTCATAGTCAATGACTTTTAATCCCATAGATTGCGCAAACTGAATGAAAAAACCATACGTACCGTTTGTTTTTTCAGGAGGTACAACCCCCACAATATTCACGCCTGCATTATATAGCTTTGTCAAACAGACAAGAGCCATATCAGGCATCCCTACAAATAAAACTCTTTTTTTAAACGTATCTTGCAAAATAAGCTCCTAATGCCGCAGCTACGAGGCAAATTAAAACACTACCAAAAGTATAAGCAAAAAATTCTATGATTTTACCCTGCTTAAAAAGTTCTAAAGATTCCAGTGAAAAGGTACTAAAAGTGGTAAACCCACCACAAAAACCAACCGTTAAAAATAATTTCACATTGCTATCAATGCCGGATTTTGCGTTTAAGGAATAAATTATAAATCCCAGTATAAAACTTCCCACAATATTTATTCCAAAAGTATGATAAGGAAAAGTCAAGTTACATGATTTGGCATAATAATGACAAACTATATATCTTAACAGGGCACCAAGCCCGCCACCTATAAATACTGCAAACATTCCGTACATATGCCAATAATACTACATTTCAATAAAAAAGAAAATTTTTTAACAAATCAGACAGCTTTGCTGCGGGCATCATCCAATTCACTCTTAATAAAATCGAATATTCTTCTTCCATCTGTAAGCTTTAACTCTTTATGAAACGCTCTTTCAGGACGGGCGGTAATGCCAATTATCTTTTTCTCCCGGTCATAAATGCCTGCAATATTACAGATTGAACCGTTCGGATTAAGCTTATATGTTAAGAACACCATATCCTTATCTTCTAATTCAGTAAGGGTTTTAGGGTCAGCATAGTATTTCCCCTCGGAATGAGCAATCGGTAGAACAATCGTCCTATTGACGTTGTATTCTGTAAAAATAAATTCAATGTCATCACAAATAAATTTATTTTTAGAATTTGCCAAAAGAGCCCCCGGTAAAAAACCTTCTTCGCAAAGCATTTTGAAACCGTTACAAATACCAAGAACAAAACCTCTTTCTTGATTGATATATTCTTTTAATGCCTTCATTACAGGGCTGAGTTTTGCCAATCTGGAGTGAACAAGTGAACCAGTCTCTGAAAGCCCCCCGGGCAAAATTACAAGATCAAAAGAAGACAAATCGGTTTCATCATGCCAGACGTACTTAGGGCTCCATTCCATCAATTCGCAGGCCCTATAGGTATCCACATCACAATTTGTTCCTTGAAAAACTATAATTGCACAATTCATTTTTTTTCGAGCCTCGTAATCTTATATGTTTCCAGAAGAGGATCAATAAAGACTTCTTCGCATACTGTTCTTATTTTCTTTTCTGCTGATTTTTCACTGTCGGCTTCAATTGTTATGGAAAAATACTTTCCGGTCGAAACCTTTGAATTCTTATCAATATTCATTCTTTTTAAAATAGTTTCTATAACACTCCCTTGGGTGTCTTTTGCAGAATCTTTAAAGGTAACTATTATTTCAGAATAATATTGCATATTATGCTCCGACTATATTAACCAATTCAGAATATGTATCTAAAAGTTTTGCATCACAACTCTTTTTAAAGTCGTCTTTGTCCCAATATATAGACTTGTTCTGCTTTGAAATCCTCATTGTATATGGAGAAATTTCATCAGCAAGCAGGATATTTCCAGACTTATCCAGCCCAAATTCCAGTTCTATATCTATTAAAACCAATTCATATCTGGCCAAATAATCCTTTAAAATTTTGTTAACCAATTGTGAAAGCTCAATAATCTTATCAACGGCTTCGTAGTTCATCATTCCACTCTGAACAATTTGAGCTTCAGAGACTTCAGTCAATTCATCTTCTTTAACCTTTAAAAAGTATTCAATCAAAGGATAAGGAAACCACTCACCATTATTATAACCACGTCTTTTACAGATAGTTCCCGCCGCGAAATTTCGCATAATTACTTTTAGAGGAATAATATCTAACTTCTTCGCCAGAAAAGAATAGTCATCGTTATAACTTATAATGTGATTCTGAATTACAGAATCTATTAAGAAAAAGAAATGTTTATTTATTTTACTCGCAATCATTTCTTTAACAAGGAGAAAAGAACCTTCATCCTGCGCTCTGTCACAATAAGCATCTTTAAATTTTATCAAAATATTTTTTTCGTCTTCTGTCGAAAAAACCTGTTTCGTTTGCCCTTCAAATATAAGAGTCATGTACAACCTCAAAAATCACTACCAAATCCTTAAGAAAAATAAAGATTCACTAAAACCGTAGCATATAATAGAAAAACTGCCAAAAACTTAATAAGACTTATCAAAATCTTTGAACTTGATTTAAAAAAAAATCATTTTACTTCCTTTTTTTACATCTTTTTACTAAGATAATTAATGAACGAGAGGTAGAATTTATGTTGGATATTAAAATTATCAGAGAGAACCCTGAAAAAATTAACGAATTATTAAAAAGAAGAAGCCAAGACTTATCTATAGATGAAGTCCTAAAAATAGATGCTGAAAGAAGGAAAGTACAAACTCAGGCGGATGAGCTGAGAAACCAAAGAAAAACTATATCTCAAGAAATAGGAGCTCTTAAAAAACAAGGCCAAAATACCGATGAAATCCAAGAAAAAGTAAGAGTAATCGGCGAACAAATAAAAGAATTAGAAGAAAAAGAAGTCAAATTCGACGAACAACAAAAAATGCTTCTTTTAAGCATTCCGAATACACCTGACGAAACAACCCCTGTAGGTACATCTGAAGAAAACAACGTTCAAATTAAAACGTTTTCAGAACCGACAAGAAAAAACTTTGAACTTAAAGCACACTGGGATATCGCGGTCGAAAAAGATCTGGTTGACTTTGAAAGAGGAGTAAAGCTTGCCCAATCAAGATTTTCTCTTTATAAAGGTAAAGGCGCACAATTAGAGCGTGCAATCATAAACTTTTTCCTTGATACTCATATAAACTTCCACGGCTACGAAGAAATTCTGCCGCCTGTACTTGTAAATTCTCAGGCAATGACAGGAACAGGACAACTTCCAAAATTCGCTCAAGACATGTATAAATGCGAAGATGAAGATTTGTATTTGATTCCGACAGCAGAAGTGCCTGTTACAAACATTTATGCAAATGAAATATTATCTGAAGATGAGCTTCCGAAATATATGACGGCTTATACTCCATGTTTTAGAAGAGAAGCAGGTTCAGCAGGAAAAGACACAAGAGGTTTAATAAGACAGCACCAATTCAACAAAGTGGAGTTGGTAAAACTTTGCACACCTGAATCAAGCCCTGAAGAGCACGAAAAATTGACATTAAATGCGGAAAAGATTTTAGAATTATTGGAACTTCCTTACAGAAGAGTAGCTCTATGCACAGCTGACCTTGGGTTTTCAGCTCAAAAATGCTATGACCTTGAAGTATGGCTTCCTTCTTACGATTCATACAAAGAAATCTCAAGCTGTTCAAACTTCGGCGATTTCCAAGCCAGAAGAGCGAATATAAGATACCGTTCAAAAGAAACAGGCAAACCTGCTTTTGTTCATACCATCAATGGTTCAGGTCTTGCTGTAGGTAGAACTTTCGCAGCGATATTAGAGAACTTCCAAAACGAAGACGGCACAATCTCTATACCAAAAGTTCTTCAAAAATACACAGGATGGGACAAAATCTAATGAAAAAAGGACTGTTTATAACCTTTGAAGGTGCTGACGGCTGCGGAAAAACAACCCAGTTCAACAAAGTTGCAAACTTTCTGAAAGAAAAAGGATACGACATAATAACTACCCGAGAACCGGGAGCACTTGAAATCGGTCAAAAAATACGAGATATTGTGCTTCACCACGACGGAATAGTTTCCGACAACTGCGAAATGTTTTTGTTTCTTGCGGATCGCTCTCAGCATATGGATACACTAATAAAACCGTCGATTGAAGCAGGAAAAATAGTGCTATGTGACAGACACATTGATTCAACAATAGCTTATCAAGGGTATGGCAGAGGAAAAGATATTCAAAGATTAACCGAATTAAACAACATTGCAACAAGAGGATATAAGCCTGATCTTACAATTGTTTTTGACGTAGATACTGACGTTGCCCAAACAAGAGTCGGAACAGAGAAGGATAGGCTTGAATCAGCAGGAATCGAATTTCATAAAAAAGTCAGAAACGGATATTTAGAACTTGCCGAAAAAGAACCTGAAAGAATAAAAGTTGTAAATGCAAACAACTCGATTGATAATGTTTACAACGATACAAAAACGATTATAATTAGTTTATTGAAAAACAAACATTACGAGGAATAAGAGATGCAAGATTTCAGACGCTGGTACGACCAGGATCCTATATTAAAAGAAGCGTTAGAATTACTCAGACTTCAAACTGAAGATAAAAAGAATGATGCTGCTGATTTTATTATGAAATTACAGGAACAGGTAGCTCTAGACGTCATCGAAAGCGTTTACGAAATGGTATCTCAATATGCAGGTAAAGGGAATCGCTGGTATGACAACGATCCTGTTATATTAAAAGCAGTTGAACTTTTAAGACTAGCTCCCCCCGAAACACAAAGAAATGCCGCATTAAAACTGCTTACCGCACTAGAAAAAAATAGCTTTGAAAGCGTTGACCTAAATGATGAAACAGATTCTTAAAGATAAAACATTAAAAGATATACAGAACCAAGATGACAAAAGAGGCATAGATATTCAAAAAGTCGGAGTAAACGACGTTGAAGTGCCTCTTATTATTCAACGCAAAAATGCCGACAACCAGATTGTGAGCGCAAAAGCCAGGATGAGCGTCTCTCTTCCAAAAAAATATCGCGGCACCCATATGTCAAGATTTATGGAAGTATTAAACGAATATAAAATCAAAAACCTTTTAGGAATAGATATAAAAGGTATTTTAAACGATATACAACAAAGATTACACGCAGAAAGCGCGCATGTTAAATTTTCGTTTAAATATTTTATTGATAAGAAATCGCCTGTTAGTAAGGCCAGCTTCCCTATGGGCTACGATTGTTCTTTTGAGGGAAATCTTAACAAGGACAAATACCAGTTTATTTTAGGGATTAGAGTCCCAGTAACTACCCTTTGCCCTTGTTCAAAAGAAATTTCCACAAATTCAGCCCATAACCAAAGGGCTATCATTAAAGTAAAGGTCAGTTATGATGAAACTGAACATATATGGATTGAAGATTTAATTGAAACAATTGAAAACTGCGGTTCATGCCCTGTTTTCCCTCTGTTAAAAAGAAGCGACGAAAAATTTGTAACAGAAGCCGCTTACAATAATCCAAAGTTCGTTGAGGATGTACTTAGAGATATGGTTACAATACTAAGAGAAGATGAAAAAATCAACTTCTTTGAAGTCGAAATCGAAGCCCACGAAAGTATTCATAATCACAACGCTTGGGCTTGGCAATCAGAATTTAAAAATAATTAAGGAGACAATAATGAAACATCTGTTCAACGATTATGTTCAATCTTTAGAAACTTATATAATGTTTCAAATAAAACAAGAAACTCAAAGGTTAAAACCTGAATTAGAAGCGAAAAACAGAGCACCGATAGCTTTAGATATGGGCGCGCCTGTTGATGCTCCTCCGAAATTTGTCATAGATAAACTGAAAGAAATTCTTGATGAACCAGGTATCCATACATACTCAAGCCCAAAAGGTGAAATGTATTACCTGGAAGCCATTTCTCAGAGAATGAAAACAAGATTTGGCGTTGACATGGATCCAAAAACAGAAATCTTTTCTCTTATTGGCTCTAAAGAAGGAATAGCCAATCTAATAAGAGAACTTATAAATCCAACAACGGTTGAAAAGGACAAAGACATCATTCTTATTCCTGACCCCGGATATGCTTCTTACAAAGAAATGCTTAAAGTATCAGGCGGAAAGGCATATTCTCTTCCTATGACTCAAGAGAACAACTACATGCCAAACCTTGAAAAAGTTATGGAAGAATTTAAAAAAGAAGGATTAAATGAAAATAAAATCAAAGCCTTAATAATTAACTACCCGAATAATCCATTAGGTGCTGTTACGACAAGAGAGTACTTGAAAGAAGTTGTTGATTTCTGCAAAAAAAGAAATATTCTCTTGATGAGTGATGCGGCATATGCCGATATGTCTTTTATAGGACAAGAAAAAGCTCCTAGCATATTTGAAATTGAAGGGGCGAAAGATGTTGCAGTTGAGTTCCACAGTTTTTCAAAACCTTACGCTATGACAGGTTGGAGATTGGGCTGGGTTTGCGGAAATGCAGAAGCAATAAAAATGTTTGGCAACCTCAAATCGACAATTGATACAGGAATATTTAAACCGCTGCAAAAAGCCGCAGCAATGGTTTTAAACAGTAAAGAAGGCGATGAATACATAAAAGAAGCTGTATTAGGATTTGAAAAGAAACAAAAGATTCTGGTACAAGGATTAAAAGAACTCGGCTGGGAAATGGATAAATTAAATATTCCTCAAGCCACTTTCTACCTATGGCTGCCAATCCCTTCAAGATACAAAACATCTAAAGAATTCACAGACGATGTCTTAAAAACATCAGGAGTTGTCTTCGTTCCAGGAAACGCATTCGGAGAATACGGAGAAGGTTTCTTCAGAATTTCAATAGTAACAACTGAAGAACAGCTCTACGAAGTTATAAGAAGACTAAAAGAAGATGGATTTACTTTCTAATGAAAAAAACAATCATCGTAGACTATGAAGCCGGAAACCTTAAAAGCGTAGCAAATATGCTAAGCTATCTTGATATAGATTTTGAAATATCTTCAGATGCTGAAAAAATTCTTAATGCTGATAAAATTATCTTCCCAGGCCAAGGCCATTTTCAGCAGTCTATGAATAATCTAAAAAGTAAAAATCTCATTGAGCCTATAAAAAAGTCTGTCGATTTGGGCATTCCCTTCCTCGGGATTTGTATTGGGCTGCAAATTCTTTTTGAATCAAGTGAAGAAGCACCGGGGATAGAAGGACTTGGCATCTTAAAAGGGGAAGTAAAAAAATTCACACAAGGGAAAATTCCTCAAATAGGATGGAATAAAATTCAAACAACAAAAGTAAATACTTTTTTGCAGGATGACTATTTTTATTTTGTAAATTCTTATTACGTAGAACCAAAAGAAGAGAACATTATAAGTTCATATAGTGACTACCACGGAGAGTTCTGTGCGTCCGTACAAAGAAAAAACCTTACAGCGGTTCAATTTCACCCGGAAAAAAGCTCTCAGGCTGGTTTAAATTTCTTTAAAAATTGGGTTACAAATAATTAACCAAATGTAAATTTTTGTAAAAATCAACCTTTAATTCATCTTAAAAGTTAAAGGTTGATTTTTTTGATTCCGATAATTAAAGAGTAAGTAGAAATACTTCAGGGATACGTTAAGGGAACCAATAAATTAAGAAATGTTAACAAGTATTTGAAGAAAGCCTATTACAAGGCAATATTTACTGGTTGATTGTTTTTATATTTATGTGGTTCTGAAAATAAAAGGAGCTACAAGTTGTTACAAGAAACTTTAATGACAAATTTCCAGAAGTTAGTTCATTTCCTGCAGTTTGCTAGATCTTACTTCGTGAGAAAAAACCCTTTAAAAGCACTATTCAGTGAATTAACAGCGTCAATAAAAGAATTCTTGTCAATGAACAAAAAAATTAAAATGGCAAGATACAGGCTAAACTATCAAAAATACAAATTGTCACAAATGGAACAAATAATCGCACAAAACAACGAACACGTCTTCTTGAAAGGACGAACCCTCAACGAAACCAGATAAGGATTCACCCAAATGGGATTAGCATCATCAACATTCAGATTAATGTACTTAAACTCTTTCAGGTTAGATCTGGAAAGTAAAATTCAGACCATAACCGAAAGCAAGTTGAGTCTAACAAGAACCATATCAGAGATGGTGAGCATCGGCAATGATATGGATCCGGAATCTGAAGTTGTCAAACAGCTAAACGCAAGAAAAGAAAAATTAAACGCACTAGATAAAAAATTAGATATGCAATTAGAGATGTATAACAGTCAGCTTAAAATGATTGATACAGAAATGGAATCCTGCAAGGCAATGATAGACAAAAATATCCAAAGAGCCTTCAGTTACGGAAAATAAATTTAAAAAATATTAAAAAAGGACAACGTATAGTTGTCCTTTTTATTTGACAAAATATTTCTTGCAAATAAAATAATAGGAATGAAAGTAATTATTTCCGAAATCGAAAATTCAAAAGACGGAATATCAAAAATTGAGTTTAGTGAAATAATCGAGGAGTTTAACAAAACCGTTCCAGTCACTGCAACGCTGGTTGTTTCGTCTTTAGACAAGAACTATATTAATGTTTCAGGTAACATTAATGCGGTTTTGAATTTGAAATGCGACAATTGTTTTAAAGATTTTACAAAAGAATTTTCCGTCAATATTGACGAAATGTTTGTTAAAAATGAATTATTTGAAGAATATAGAGAAGAAATGGAGCTAAAAGAAGGTAATTTCGTTGAAGAACTCCATGGCTCTGATGAAATTGATATTACTGATTTAATTTATCAATCTGTAATATTAAATATTCCAAATAAACTTGTTTGTGATATAAAATGTATAGGTGATGAAAAAATTGAACAATATACTAAAAAAGAAAATTCAGATCCTAGATTAGAGATATTTAAGTCAATCAAAATAGAAAAGGATAATTAACAATGGCAGTACCAAAGAAAAGAGTGGGCCATAGCGCTCAAGGACATAGAAGATCAAACTGGAAAGCAACAGTTCCTGAAACTACAACTTGTAAAAACTGTGGTGCATTAGCACTTACTCACACTGTTTGTGAAGCATGTGGTTTCTATAAAGGTAAAGCAGTAAGCATAAAAGCTGAAGGCTATGTTGAATCAGTAATCGAAGAAAAACCTAAAAAAGCTCCAAAAAAATCAACAAAAAAAGTAGAAAAAGTTGAAAAAGTAGAAGTGGCTGAAGAAGTAGTTGTTGAAGAAACTGTTGTTGCAGAAGCTACTGAAGAAGCTAAAGAAACTGAAGAATAAACGACACGGTATTATAGGGAAGAGTGAGGAAGAATGACAAGAATAGCTATCGATGCAATGGGCGGTGATTACGCTCCAAAAGAAATCGTAGAAGGTGCTGTCTGGGGTGCATGGGATTACAATGTACCAATCGAGCTTGTTGGAAAACAAGATAAAATCGAAAGAGAACTGGACAGAATTGACCAAGAAGGAATAGTATACCTCGGTGGCGGATTGTCGAAACCTAAAAGAATTAAGGTTGACCTTAAAAAACTGGATATAAAAATTACCCATGCAACAGAAACGATCGAAATGGGAGAGGCTCCAGGGCAAGCAATTCGTAAAAAGAAAAAATCCTCAATAGTTCTAGCAGTTGACGCTGTAGCTTCAGGAAGTGCAGATGCAATAGTAGCTGCAGGTTCAACCGGAGCGGCAATGGCAGCAAGTTTATTTGGGTTGGGAAGGCTTCCTGGCATCGAAAGACCTGCTATCTGCGTTACTCTTCCAACAATGAAAAAGCCTGTAGTACTTATTGACGCTGGAGCAAATACGAATAGTACTCCTGAAATGCTTTATCAATTTGGAATGATGGGTTCTACATTCTCTAAAAACGTTTTAGGGATTGACAACCCAAGAATTGGCGTTTTAAACATAGGTGAAGAAGCCGGTAAAGGTAATGAACTTGTTCAACACACTTACAGGTTATTTGAAAGACACCAAGACAAATTGAACTTTATAGGCAACATAGAAGGTAAAGAAGTTTTCTTAGGCAATTGTGATGTAATTGTTTGCGACGGATTCGTCGGAAACGTGGCTTTAAAAACAATTGAAGGTGCTTCTTCAATGTTGTTCCATATGATTAAAAAGGAATTCAGCGACGACATTGTTTCTAAAATAATTGGTTTACTCGCCAGACCTTTTATGAAAAGGATTTATCAAAAAATTAACTATGAAGAGTTTGGTGGAGCACTATTATTAGGAGTAAAAGGGATAACAGTTATCTCTCACGGCAGATCAAGAGCTTACGCTATAAAAAATGCTGTTAGAGTAGCAAAAGAAGCTGTAGAATCCGGCGTTAACGCAAAAATTGCAGAATTTTATAAAGGATAAAAAATGACAATACCTATAATGATAGCTGGCTTAGGCTATGCAGTACCAAAAACTAAAATAACAAACGACGATTTATCAAAAATATTAGATACTAGCGATGAATGGATTTCATCAAGAACAGGCATAAAAGAACGCAGAGTATGTTCCGGTAATGAAACCGCGGTAACGTTAGGTTTTGAAGCGGCTAAAAATGCTCTTAAAAAAGCAAATATGAGAGGTGAAGACATCCAATTGGTAATAGCGGCTACTTCTGTACCACCAAAAGCATATCCTTCAACAGCATGTCTGATTCAAGGCGAAATAGGAGCTAAGAATGCAGCAGCTTTCGATATAACAGCAGCATGTTCTGGTCTAATCTATGCTATGAGCATCGCAAAAGCTTTCATACAATCAGGTGCTTATGAAAATATATTACTTATTGCAACTGATGCCAATTCAAAATTTGTAAACTGGGAAGAAAGAGCAACTTGCGTTTTATTCGGAGACGGAGCCGGCGCAATGGTTCTTAAAAAATCTCCAGATGGCGTAAACGATATACTTGGATTAGATATCCTTTCAGATCCAAGTGGCGCTGAATATATAGAACTTCCAATTTCAGGTAAAAATTGCCCATTGGTTGAACCTAATGAACAAAAACCATTGCATGTTTATATGAATGGAAAAGAAGTATATAAGTTTGTTGTGACAAGAATGCCTGATGCAATTATTGAATCAGTTCAAAGATCAGGATTAACACCTGAAGAAATAGACTACTTAGTCCCACACCAAGCAAATTTAAGAATTATTGAAGCTATGGCTCAAAGATTAAACTACACAAGCGAAAAAGTTGTAGTAAACATTCAAAAATATGGCAATACTTCTGCGGCATCTATTCCTATAGCTCTTACAGAAGCTATAGAAGAAGGAAAAGTATCTCTTCCTTGCAAAGCAATCTTAACTGGGTTCGGAGCAGGTATGACTGCCGGAACAGCAATAGTTAGATTAAGAGAAGGAATCGCTTAAAATGGGAAAAATCGCCTTTATATTTCCTGGTCAGGGCTCACAGTCTATCGGCATGGGAAAAGATTTATATGAAAATTCACAAGCTGCTAAAAATGTATTTGAAACAGCTGATAATAATTTAGAAATGAAAATTTCTAAAATTTGTTTTGAAGGTCCTGAAGATGATTTAAAACAAACTATCAACACTCAACCTGCAATTTTAACAGTTTCAATAGCTGCTTTAGAAGCATTAAAAGAAAAGTGTAATGTAACACCTGATTGCGTTGCTGGACACAGCTTAGGAGAATATTCCGCAATGTACGCAGCAGGAGCTTTGGATTTAAACAGCGTAATAAAAATTATTGCAAAAAGAGCAGAATTAATGAACAAAGCGGCTACACAGACACAAGGAGCAATGGCTGCGGTATTAGGATTAAGTCAGGAAAAAATATCAGAATGCCTAAATTCAATGGATTCTAGCGATATAGTTTCTGTAGCGAACTATAATTCACCTGATCAAACTGTAATAACCGGCGAAATCAATTCGGTAAACAAAGCTATGGAAGCTCTAAAAGCCGCGGGAGCGAAAAGGGTAATTCCTTTGCCTGTATCAGGTGCTTTCCACTCAGCTTTAATGAAAGATGCAAGCATTGAGTTCGCTTCTTTTATAAATCAGTTTGAAATAAAAAATGCAAATATCCCTGTACTAACAAATATTGATGCAAAAGCAACTGTTGAAAGTCCTGAATTCAAAGAAAAAATGCCAACACAGATTTATTCTTCGGTTCTTTGGACACAAACAATAGAATCAATGATAAATAATGGTGTAGATACATTTATAGAAATAGGGCCTGGCAAAGTTCTTGCAGGGCTAAATAAAAAAATTAATTCAGATGTAACAACTTATAATATTTATGATACTGCGTCTTTAAATGCCACAGTGGAAGCATTAAAGACTGCGCAAACAATATAGGAGTCAACTTACATGACAGATAAAAAAGTAGCATTAGTAACAGGAGCATCAAGAGGTATTGGTAAAGCATGCGCACTAGAGCTAGCTAAAGCCGGTTATGATGTTGTTGTAAACTATGCAGGAAATGAACAGGCAGCAATAGATACCGTATCAGAAATAAAAAGCCACGGCGTAGAATCAAAAGCTGTAAAATTTGACGTTTCAAATCAGGAAGAAGTTAATAGCGCAATCGAGCAGATAATTTCAGACTTTGGAAAAGTTGACGTACTAGTAAACAACGCAGGAATAACAAGAGATGGATTATTTATCAGAATGAATTCAGAAGCTTGGGAAGCTGTTATAAATACTAATCTAAACAGCGCATTCTATGTAACACAACCGATTTCTAAAATAATGATGAAACAACGCTCCGGCTGCATTATAAACATGTCTAGTATAGCAGGAGTTTTTGGAAATGCCGGTCAAGCGAACTATGCCGCTGCTAAAGCAGGCATGATAGGGCTCACTAAAGCTCTGGCAAAAGAATTAGCTTCAAGAGGAATAAGAGTGAACGCTATTGCCCCTGGCTTTATACAAACAGACATGACAAAAGACTTAAACACGGAAAAAATAGTAGAAGCTATACCTATGAAAAAGTTAGGGACGCCAGAAGATATTGCAAAGGCTGTTAAATTTTTAGCAGAAGATGCCCCATACATTACAGGACAAGTAATTGGAATAGATGGTGGGCTTGTAATATAGGAAACGTAAAGATTGTAACACTTGTAAAAATCTTTGCAAAAATTTTTTGAAATAGTATAATGTTAATTGTAAAATTGTTAATAATTAAAATGAGGTAAAAAAAATGAGTACAGTTTTTGAGAGAGTAAAAAAAGTAGTAGTAGATCAATTAAGTGTTGAAGAAGGCTTAGTAACTCCTGAAGCAAGCTTTACAGCTGATTTAGGTGCTGATTCATTGGATACAGTTGAATTGGTAATGGCTTTTGAAGAAGAGTTCGGTTGCGAAATTCCAGATGAAGAAGCTGAAAAAATTGCAACAGTACAAGATGCTGTTAACTACATCGAAGCTAATTCGTAATTGCTTCAAGAAGAGTTAGCAAACTAATTTTGCGAGGGGTTGCTTCAACATAGATGACTCCTCGCATTTTTTAAGTAGTTTAAAAAGGTAAAACAATGAGTAAAAGAAGAGTAGTTATAACAGGTATTGGTGCTGTTTCACCATTCGGCGTCGGCACAGATTTGTTGTGGGAAAGCTTAAAAGCCGGAAAAAGCGGGATTTCAAAAATAGAAAGCATGGATCTTGAGGGGCATGCTGTTCATATAGCTGGAGAAGTGAAAAATTTTGATGAAACTCAATATATTGATCCAAAAGAAGCAAAAAAAATGGACAGATATATTCATTTTGCAATGGTTGCAGCAGAAGAAGCTGTAAAAGATGCAGGAATACCAGATGCGAATATTGATCCATATCGTTTTGGAGTTGTTGTAGGCTCGGCAGCAGGTGGTTTTAAAACATTAGAAAGAAACCACTTAATGATAATAGAAAGAGGACCAACAAAATGTTCTCCTTTTACAATACCTATGATGATTTGTGATATGGGCGCTGGCAGAATTTCAATCAAATACGGCGCTAAAGGCATTAATAAGGCCGTAGTAACCGCTTGTGCGACATCAGCACACTCAATTGGTGATGCGTTCAGAGCAATCCAATGGGATGATGCGGATATAGTTATCGCAGGTGGAGCAGAAGCCACTATTTGTAATATTGGAGTCGGTGCTTTTACAAGTGCTAGAACATTATCAAGAAGAAATGATGAGCCACAGAAAGCTTCAAGACCTTATGACAAAGGTAGAGATGGATTTGTCATGTCAGAAGGAGCCGGGATTCTTGTTTTAGAAGAGTTAGAACATGCTAAAGCTCGTGGCGCTAAAATATACGCAGAAGTTATTGGCTACGGACAAACTGCTGATGCGTATGATATTGTTGCTCCTTGTCCTGAAGGATGCGGCGCAGCAAAAGCTATGGAAAATGCAGTAAAAGACGCTGGTATCAAGCCTGAGCAAGTAAATTATGTGAACGCACACGGAACAAGTACCGGGCTAGGTGATATAGCAGAATCTCAAGCCATTGCAAGGATTTTTGGTGATAGAACTAAGAACGATAAATTATTGGTCAGTTCTACAAAATCAATGACAGGTCACATGCTTGGGGCTGCTGGAGCTATTGAATCAATTGTTTGTATAAAAGCAATAAATGAAGGAATCATTCCTCCAACAATTAATCTTGAAGATCAAGATGAAGAAGTAGCTGATTTAGATTACGTTCCTAATAAAGCAAAAGAAGCAAATGTAGATTATGCTATAACAAATTCTTTTGGATTTGGAGGGCATAACGCTTCTATATTATTTAAAAAGTATTAATCACTAATACATATAAAAAACCTCCTTAATAACAAAGGAGGTTTTTTTATAGATAATATTATCTTTTATTTGTTTTTATTATTAAAAAGACTCATCACAAAAGAGGTTAAAGCGATTATTCCAGCCATCTGCAATGATTGAACTGCAATATTCTTGAACAATGAAGTACTTGTAACAAATTTTAATTTATTGCTAAACATCCTAGAAATTTCTTTTATAGAAGTATTCGTTGCTTTAGAGGTTTGTTTTAGCTGCCCGACTGTCTGCCAGGTTCCAAAGACGGTTCCAACAGCCAAGCTGAAAGCTGCATCTTTTTTAATCCGTTCTTTGATTCTATTACTTCTATATTGATTATCAGTAACAGGTTTAATCATATTTTACCCTTAGCTTTTTAACATTTATACTATTATAACAAATGTAAATAATATTTTTGCTATATTAACAAAAATTGATACAAAAAAAAGCCCCTTATGGGGCAAATGCTTTTAATAGGAAGGGAAGGTTAGGGGGAAGGTAAGTTAATGTGAAATTTATGTTTATTTGAGTTTGCTAGTTTTTTATAGAATTCTTACATATATATAAAGTATATACGATTTATAGAATTTCAATGATTATGGATTTTGTTACACTTCTTAACCTTTAAATCTGGAAGTTTGAAAATCACGCTAGTCAATGTATACAAAGGTTAAGGTTTGATATATAATTTTTTAAAATGGGTTTTTAAATTATGTTAAACATTAACAACATAGTAGATAGAATAAAAGAAATGATTGAAGATGATAATCAGCTTCAACTTCGAGATGTCTTAAACAGCTATCACAGTGCAGACCTTGCCGAAATATTAAAAGAATTAAAACCCGAAGAGCGCATAAAAGCCTTTAAAAATATAGAAGAAGCTAAAGCTGCTGAAATAATAGAATATTTACCGCCTCAATATCAGATTGATATCCTTACAGAAATAGGCGAAGAATACGCATATAAACTTATAATGAAAATGCCTCACGATGAAATCGCTGACGTATTGGCAGACATGGAAGATGATGATTCTGAATCATACTTAAACAAATTGCCGTCTAAAATTTCTTCTGAAGTAAGAGAGCTACTTGCATATAAAGAGGATTCAGCCGGGGGTATTATGACTCCCACTGTTCTTACGGTTAATAAGGATATGAGGGTTGAAGATGTTCTATCTTTTATTAAGATTAGGGCTGAAAAAGAAGATGTGGAGCTTTATTATCTTTATGTTATAGATAATCAAAAACATTTGCTCGGCGTTATAAGTTTAAGAGCATTGCTTACAAAACCCTACAGGACAAAAGTTGAAGATATTATGACCAGAGACATCGTAAAGCTTCATATAGACGATCCCAGGGACGCTGTGGCTGACATTTTCACAAAATATCAATATAGCGCACTTCCTGTAGTAGATTTGTATAACAGATTAAAAGGTATGATAACTTGGGATGATGTTCAAGATATCATAGAAGAAGAAACCACCGAAGAGATATATACATCTTCAGGTATTACAACCACAATCGTGGATGAAGATGAGATTATGTCAGGAAGCACCATCAATGCGATAAAAGCGAGAACACCGTGGCTTCTTATAACCTTATTCGGTGAATTTCTTGCTGTCCATGTAGCGGAAAGGTTTGAAGTCACTCTTCACGCTATCCCTATAATTGCGATTTTTATGCCTTTATTAGCAGGACTTGGCGGAAACATCGGAACACAAAGTATCACGCTTATAGTCAGAGGTCTTTCGACAGGTCAAATAAGTTTAAACACCGCTGCGTATCATATATTTAGAGAATTTAGAGTGGGGTTGTCTATAGGCTTGGCTTTCGGAGTACTGGTAACTTTGGTTACTTGGGGATGGCAGCATAATTTTGAGCTGGGCATAATCGTAGGCTGCGCTATGGCGATTAATATGACCTTGGCGACACTTATTGGAACGATTACTCCACTTATACTTAAAAAAGCCAAAATTGACCCTGCTATAGCGTCTGGACCTGTTATTGCAACAACTATAGATGTACTTGGCTTGGCCATTTATTTCACGTTGGTGACTATTTTCCTTGTCAGACTAATTTAACAAGATTGCAGGGGTGTTTAACAATGTCTGAGGTGGCAATAATATCAAACAATAAAAAATCAGCTGAAATTCTTTCTTCTAAGATATTGCTGCTTAGATCGAGCGATAAAATAACTATCTATAAGTTTGATGATGCAGAAAGAATTGTGACAGAAGTAAAACCTGACGTCATAATTATTTGTTGCACAAGTGAAAAAGAGTTAAACCTTATAAATATACTTAAGAAAAAAGAAGATTTAAACAATTCAGCTTTTATAATTTGCTTCGAAGATTACACTCCTGAAATGCTTTTAAATGCTTATGAATATGGTTTTGATGACTTTATAAAAGCGGAGTCTGATGATGCGGAAATACTTACAAGGATTATGCTTGCGTTACAAAAAAACAAACAGAACAATGAACTGAAAAAGAAATCAAGGATTTTAGAAGAACTAGAAATAATAGATAAAAACTTCGGGATTTTTACAAAAAAACTACTCGATGAAATTTTTAACAAGGAATTTGAAGACTCGGTAAATAAAAATTCCAAAACCATTTTTATGTTGCTGGCTGCCGATTTACCTTCAAAGAAATTTTTGCCGCAAACCTTTTTAATTTCCATTATCAAAAAGGCTCTAAGAAAAGACGACATTATCGCTTCAGATAACTCATACATATATATTTTATTAAAAGATGCAAATAAAGCGATTTCAGAAACGGTCTTTGAAAAAATTTCATCTTCAATACCAGTGCAATACGGTATCTTGGCAACAGCCACGGCAGTTGTTTCAAAGGAATTTGAACCTATAAAAAAAATGCTTTTGTTGAAAATGGCAAAACAAACAACTGAAAAGAATGGATTTTGTTTCATTAAGCAGAAAACAGATGAGAAAAAAAACCATACCGCATTTACAAAAATAAAACAGACAGATTTTAAACTTTATAAGCAAAACTTCCTAAATACGTTCAATAAAATTACTACTCCGCTTTTTTTTCAGATGCAAACAGTTCTGCAGGAAAAGCTATTTGAAACAACAGTTGAGCAATATGTAAATGAAACTGAAAGCAAGTTTTTGCTGAAAAAAGACAAAGTCATAAGCTATGTTTTTATTAAATATCCCGGTTATTCAAAAATACAAATAACAATTGTTCATCAAGGGTTAATAAACAAAACTGAAGAAACGATGATTATAGATAGAGAGAACTTTTCAGGAAAATTAATCGAAAATATTTTAAATGATCTGGTAACCATTTTTAAAAAGAATTCAGAATATTAATCTACAGATTTGGACTGAACGATTGTTTAAGTTATCATATTATTATCAGGAACTTAAATACTAATACAACAATGACAAATTTATTGATATCATCTTCTGTAACAAGGAATCTCAAGGAATCAGCTCTTTTGGCTGAAGAATTGAAGATGGGAATTGAAATAAGCAGATTACCAAACTTTAAAAACATCCACAATGATTTTGACGGGATATTAAATCAATTAGAAAAAGACTTGTCTAATTTTAACGGTTTTAAGTCTTTGCATGGAATGTTCTTTGACCAGTCTATAGCCAGCAATGACCCTGAAATAAGAGCGATTTCTCAAAAAAGACATAGTCAGTCTCTTAAAGCTGCACAAGTAATCGGTGCGAAAATAGTTGTTTTTCACTCTGGTCACAAAGGTATGAAACATAGGGTTTCTCAAGAGAAATTCAAAAAAAACTCAATCTTATTCTGGAAAGAATTTATAGAAGAATTTGAAAAGTCCAACATAACGGCGGTTATTGAAAACGTTTTAGAAAGGGACTACAAGCTAATTTTAGATATAATTTCAGAAGTAAATTCTCCATATTTGAAGGCCTCCATTGATATAGGTCACGCGAATCTATTCTCAGAAGTAGACATATGCGATTGGATAGATGCATACGGCAAGCATTTACATCATATGCACATACATAACAATTATGGTGACGACGATTCTCATTATAGTCTGCTCAACGGAAGCATTGATTTCTGCAAAGTTTTTGATAAATTAAAACAAACAAACTCAAATCCTGCTATAGTTTTTGAAATTTTTGAAAAAAAAGACTTAATAGAGAGTGTAAACTACTACAACAAATGCATGGAGACACAAAATGTATAAAAAATTAAATGCTGATAATTCCTTGTTTTTAATAATAGATGTTCAGGAAAAACTTGTTGGAATGCTGGAAAAAAATACAATAGTAGCTAAAACTACCATTCTGGCTAAAGCCGCCGATAAATTAAATATACCGACGATAATAACAGAACAATACCCAACAGGCTTGGGCCAGACTGTTCAAGAAATCAAATCAATTTTTTCGAGTAACGTTCAATATTTTGAAAAAACTTCTTTTAGCGCGTTTAATGATGAAATAATAGCTGAAGCTGTAAGAAATTCAGGACGAAAACAAATTTTCTTGTGCGGAATTGAAGCTCACGTTTGCGTTCTTCAAACAGCATTAGATTTAATCGATGACGGGTATGACGTTTTTATAGTCCAAGACGCCTGTGCTTCAAGAAACAAATATGAATTCAAGTTGGCTATAGATAGATTAAAGCACTCTGGAGCAACGATAACCTGCAGCGAAATGGTTATTTTTGAATTATTAAAAAGCTCCAAACACCCTAATTTCAGAGAACTGCAAGCTCTTATAAAATAATTATTCCCTGACTACCATTTTCAAAGACAACCCGTTTGTAGAAATAGGGAAGTCGGTTTTGTCGATAGATAAAAGCTCTGAACGAATTCCTTTATAATCAACGCTCCACGTACCTAAGAATTGAGGATTTTTAGTTGTATAAGCGTACGCGTACACAATAATTCTATCAGGCGAATTGGCATCCCAGCCAATAGGATAAATATCCCACATATAATCTATCAAATCTATATTTTTGTTGGTTTTCCACCAATATCTCACGGCTTCTCTGACCGCTTTTAGCTTATGTTGCTGGTTTGTTTCAAAATCATAAACTATAAGGTTTGTCTGCCATATACCGTCTCTTACAGAGCCTAATTTTTCTTTTACAGCAATTTTTTTGCTGTCACTTGACCAGTCAAGCAAAACAAAAGTTCTGAATTGAGTGGAAATTATTTGAGAATCCTCAGGTGCAATCAACGGGGTTCTCTCCCTTTGGATTATATTTGCACTTTTTAATTTATCATTAATCGATCCAGAGTTAGGAAGGTTTATCAAATACATTTCACAAGTGACAGAGTCTTCAGAAGCATAATAATTAGCTGTTGAATAAACTATTTTTGAATGATCAGGAGACAATACCCCAACAGAATTAACTGTGCCGTTAGCGACTAAATCATTTAAATTAATATCCGATGTCCCGGGCGGGTTATTATATTTAGCTATCCTTAGGTTAGGATCAGGAAGAGTTATTATTTTAGCATCTTTGTCAAAAACCGGCTCAGGAACTTTAATATCAGTTCTTTTAACATCCTTACTTATAGATAGGTACTCCTGCATAGTCGTAGGAGCTTTGTTCTCGGTATTATGCAAGTATCTTTTTTTGGTTTTATATTTTGGAATATGTTTTTTGGGAATTTTATTGTTGATATTTTTAAAGCACATCTTAAAGCGCTTTGTTTTTGTTAGTTTCGGTTCATTGTTTCTGTCATAGTTTAATTCATAATAGTAATTCAGTGGCCGGCCAATAATAGAATACGCATATGAAGAAGAACCTAACACCATTAAAAGAATTAAACAAATTAATTTAATATTCTTTTTGAAGCCCATGTTTTATACTAGACCTTCTCTCATAGCATAAACCGCTGCTTGAGTTCTATCTGCAACATATAATTTTTGAAGAATGCTATGAACGTGAGCTTTCGCAGTAGCTCTCGTTATAACTAATCTTTCTGCTATTTGAGGGTTAGATAACCCTTCGACTATTAACGAAAGAACCTCAAGTTCTCTTTCTGTAAGCCCAAAAGTGTTTTTAGCTGTTTTCACTGTATTATCTGAAGATTGTTTAACTGCAGCCTTTTGTCTTTGCACATTTGAAAGAACAAGTTTTGCAATAGCCGGATCCAGCCAGGCAGTACCTTCTCCAACAGCAATTATTGCGGATTTAATTTGGGATTCTGTTGCACCTTTCATAATGTAACCGTCTGCTCCTGCTGCTAAAGCAGAAAAAACATCATCTTCAGAGTCACGCGAAGTGAAAATCAAAATTTTAGAATGAAGATTAGCTGATTTTATCAACCTTGTGGCTTCAATTCCATCAATGAATGGTAAGCCTATATCCATAAGAATAACATCAGGCAAAAGCGCCTTGGCCATTTCTACAGCAGCTTTTCCATCTTCGGCTTCTCCAACAACCTCTATTTCATCTGTTTTATCTAAAACAAGAGATAAACCAAGCCTGGTCATTGTGTGATCTTCTACCAAAAGAACTCTCATATTACCTATTTCCTTTATACTTTGTCTTTAATATTAGCTGCTTCTAGCAACAAGAAAGAAAATTCGCTTCCTTTTCCTTTATCGCTTTCTAGCCAGACCTTACCGCCATGAGCTTCTATTATCTGTTTTGACAGATAAAGCCCTAACCCTGTACTTACAGAGCGTTTTTGACTTGTTCCTTGTGAGAACCTTTTAAACAGTTTAGGGATGTCCGCTTTAGCAATGCCGATACCACTATCTTTTACTGAGAAGATGATATCTTTTCCCTGTAAATTGGTTTTAACCTCAATGGTTCCGGGTTCTAAAGTGTAATTGATTGCATTGCCGATAAAATTCATAATAACTCTTCTTATTTCATTTTTGTCGACAAACACCTCAGCATCGTCTGTAGAACTTATGTTTCTGACTATTTCGATGTTTTTACTTTTTGCTAATAATACAACCTCGTCACAACATTGATTTATCAGTTCATTTATCGAAAAAACAGATTTTAAAAGATTTAATTTGCCTGATTCATACTTATAAACTTCAAGTAATGCGTTTACAAGGCCTAACATGTCCTGGTTGCTCTTTTTCATAGTATCTAAGAGCATTTTTTGTTTATCTTCTAGTCCACCTAAAGAACCGTCTAAGAAAAACTGCAGGGTTTGTATAGCAGCTAAAAGAGGCGTTCTTAAATCATGTGTTAAAGTTGCAATAAAATCGTCTCTTAATCTTTCCATTTCTTTTTGAGCAGTGATATCTCTTATAACACAAACGCAATTTGGTAAATATTCATTTTCGTCCAAAAGAATTCGGGCAAAACTTATTTCTATAGGAATCCGATTATCATTTACAAAATTAATTAAATATATATCTCGAACAAGCTGGTCTTCCGTTGAATTTAAAATAAGATTAAAATCAAGATTTATTGGCGATTCAAACAAGTCAAATATTTTCTTTCCAATCAACAAATTATCAGATAAGCCAAAAAGATTTTCACACGCTGGGTTAACATTAACAACACTGCCATCTTGTGAAAATATTATAATACCATCCGCACAATTATTGATAATAGCGCTTAACTTAGAATTGGATTCGACTAAGTCAGATGTTTTTTGCGCCACCATTTCTTCTAAAGAATTAGAATATTTTTCTAATTGTCTGTTTGCAATTTCTAATTCGATTACTTTGTCTTTTAAATCAGAAATTAAATGGCTTCTTTCTATGGCGTTTTTGATATTAATAATTAATTCTTCGTTATCCCAAGGCTTTTCAATATATTTATAAAGACCAATCTCATTAATCGCCTTTATTGCATTTTCTTTATCCGCGTAACCGGTCAAAAGAATCATACTAACATCAGCATACATTTTTTTCGCTTCAATAAGAAAATCGATACCGTTCATTTCTGGCATTATAAAGTCAGAGATTATCAAATCCGGTTTATCAAATTTAAGACTTTCCAACGCCTGCATAGGGCTATTAAAATCTTTAACTTCAGAAAAACCTTCAATATTTAATAACGTTTTTAAAGCTGATGTTACTATATGTTCATCATCTAATATAAGTATCTTATTAGTTTTTGACATGACAATACATTAATTCCTTTATTAAAATAATAGTTTATTTAGGGCTGTAAGACAAATATTTAACAAAAATATAAGCATAGGAAAGCCGAAAATATTAACATTAAAAAAAGCTGGCCATAAGACCAGCTTTTATAATCGTATTAAAAATTATTATTCAATAATTTTATCAACAACTCCAGCACCTACTGTACGTCCGCCTTCTCTGATTGCGAATCTCATACCTTGCTCGATAGCAACTGGAGCGATTAATTCAACGTCCATAGAAACGTTATCGCCAGGCATAATCATTTCGCCTTCAAATTTGATAGAACCAGTAACGTCAGTTGTTCTGATGTAGAACTGTGGTCTGTATCCTGGGAAGAATGGAGTGTGACGTCCGCCTTCTTCTTTTGTTAATACGTATACGTTAGCTGAGAATTTAGTGTGTGGTTTGATTGAACCAGGAGCAGCCAATACTTGACCTCTTTGGATATCATTTTTATCAACACCACGAAGTAATAGACCAACGTTGTCGCCAGCTAAACCTTCATCAAGAAGTTTTCTGAACATTTCAACACCAGTTACTGTAGTTTTTCTAGTTTCGCCGAAACCTACTAATTCAACTTCGCCTTGAACTTTAACTTTTCCTCTTTCGATACGGCCTGTAGCAACAGTACCACGACCTGTGATTGAGAAAACGTCCTCGATTGGCATCAAGAATGGTTGGTCAACATCACGCTCAGGAGTTGGGATGTAAGCATCAACTGCATCCATAAGTTCCCAAATTTTGTCTACCCATTTATCTTCTCCACGTTGAACTTTTCCGTTAGCTTGAACAGCTTCTAAAGCTTTTAAAGCAGATCCTCTGATGAAAGGAATGTTGTCGCCATCGAATTCATATGAAGATAATAATTCTCTAGCTTCCATTTCTACTAAGTCAAGCAACTCTTCATCATCAACAGCATCGCATTTGTTCATGAAGATAACTAGTCTTGGAACACCAACTTGTCTTGCTAACAAGATGTGCTCTCTTGTTTGAGGCATAGGGCCGTCTGTAGCTGAAATAACTAAGATACCGCCATCCATTTGAGCAGCACCTGTGATCATGTTTTTAACATAGTCCGCGTGACCAGGACAGTCAACGTGAGCATAGTGTCTTGCAGTTGTTTCATATTCTACGTGAGCTGTAGAGATAGTAATACCTCTTGCTTTTTCTTCTGGAGCTGCATCGATTTCATCGAATTTTTTTGCTTGAGCTTGTCCAGCAGCAGCCATACATCCAGTAATTGCAGCAGTTAACGTTGTTTTACCGTGGTCAACGTGACCAATAGTACCAATGTTAACGTGCGGTTTGTTACGTTCGAACTTTTCGCGTGCCATGAGATTAATCTCCTTTTCTTTAATTATCCTTTGTATTTTATTTCCTATAATTGATTAGGCAAATATGTTCTATTCGGGTAATTTAGCCCTTGACGGGACTTGAACCCGTGACCTTTCCCTTACCAAGGGAATGCGCTACCTCTGCGCCACAAGGGCTCATTTGAATAGCATTTTTAAAAAGTGGTGGGCAGGGGTGGATTCGAACCACCGTAGTCTCGCGACGGCAGATTTACAGTCTGCTCCCTTTAGCCACTCGGGCACCTACCCTTAATCAAGACGTTTGTCTTATTTTTACTTTTTAACGTACAATTCGCTTAAATAAGCCGGTGATAGGAATCGAACCTACAACCTACGGTTTACAAAACCGTTGCTCTACCGTTGAGCTACACCGGCGAAATTTAATATGGTGTTGTCGATAAGTCCTATAATATAAAGGACACAGTTTCATGTCAAGTCTTTGTTTATAATTTTTCTGTCATATTTTTGACAAGAATAACAATACTGAGTAATATAGATTAATTAAGTAAGGTATTTACTTCAACATGAAGTTTAAATATAATGAGACATCATTTAAAAGGAGATCACTATGTCAAATGCAGTCGATGTGAATGACGGTAATTTTCAGGCAGAAGTACTAGAAGCTGACAAATTAACTATTGTTGATTTTTGGGCACCTTGGTGCGGACCTTGCAGAAAGCTTGGACCTATTCTTGATGAAATTGCAGGAGAATTTACTGACAAAGTAAAAGTAGTCAAAGTTAATACAGATGAAAATATGAAAACCGCTAAAGAATTTTCAATAAGCGGCTTACCAAGTATACTCATTTTCAAAAATGGGGAAGCTGTTGAAAGATTAGTTGGGTTGATGCCAAAATCTTCACTGGTTTCTAACATTGAAAAACATCTGTAAATACTTTGTATTTAGCAAATCTAATCTATAAACAAAAACGGAAGTTTTATACTTCCGTTTTTCTTATTAGAATCTATACCTTATTTTTGAGGTGCATACATTTCCAAAAGATTTGTAGTTAAATCCTTATTGTTTAGCTGTTTCAACATTTCAAACGGAGAAATATTGGCCACTTGATTTGGTTGTTCTTTTGGAGCTTTTCTCGCAAGAGGTTTTTTGCCTGTTAATGCTGACATAAATCTGAAATATTTACCTAAGAAGCCTTCGCGGTTCAAGTTTTTATTATCAATATCAACCAGTTCGTCATATGTTTTAGGACCTATAGGCATACCTATCGATTTTCTTGTAAATACTTCAGTTGAAACAGTATTCGCAGCAACTACAGTCGACATGCCGGAAAGCGAAGAATGGTATTTGTTTGCGAATGTTCCGTTAAACCAGTTCATTAGCATTGTCTGATAGAATAATGCGCTTATTCTTTGAACTATTCTTTCTTTTGCTCTGAGCCATGCTTCTTGTTTATTTTCGCCGTCTGACTTTAACATAACCATATTATAGTTGTCCGCGACAAGGAACGTAGAAGTCACTGCGCTGGAGGCTATTTTGGTTATCATACCAAGGTCAGCATTAGAAATTTTAGAAGAAGATGTAGTATTGAACGAACTTAGGATTGATTTATCTACGAAGTCTTTAAATTCTTTTTCTGATATTTTTCCGGACTTATATGCTTTAACTTTATCCAAAATCTTTTCAATACTTTTTGCGAATGTTTTTTCACTTTCACTTATTTCTTTTTTAGACTCAGCGAAGAATCCTGATTTTTTCAAAAATGCTACGAAATCTTTTTTATCGTAATTTTCTTTTCCAATTTTATTTAAGTTTTTGCTGATTTCAGAAACGCCTGCTGCGCTAGGTTTTCTTACAGCATATTTATCGAGAATCTCCAGGAATTTTTGTTCGTCAATTTGTCCTGATAAAAAGTCATCTATTTTATCTACAACAGGTTCATACTTTTTGTTGCTCGCTTTGACGAAAAATTCTCCGAATCTCTCTGCAAATTCTTTCTGTGCCTGAGTAACATCTTTGATTGTTGAAGCTTCTTTCTTTTCAAACGCAAGCGCCGTTTCACTTTTCAAAATGTTCGCCGCATCTTTAAATTTTTGCGATTTACTATTTATAGAACTTGCCGGGATATTGATGAGAGCCTTTGTTATTTTATATGGAAGTCTGATTGTCGCCCACACAAATTTAAATGGTTCAACAACAAGGTCAACAAACGGCTTAAATTTATTATCTATTTTCAAGAAGTCTTTTATGTTTTCGGTTGCTTCATCTGCAATAAGCAGCGGGTTTTTATTCTCATGAAGTTCAAATTTGATAACTCCATCTTTCGCTTTATCTTTTATGATTGATGAATAGTTCTTGGCTAATTTACTGTACTTAGATTCAGACAATGTTTTGATAACTAAATCAACATCTTTTTCATCTATTTCAAAGTCTTTTTGAACTATTTTTTTATAAATCTTATTTTGCCAGAAGTTAGAAATCTCATTGAGCGTTTTATCGATAGGTATTTTTAGCTCGTTATTAATTTTGGAATTGTTTCTCAAGAATCCAATCGCAAAACCTCCAGCTACTATTGTAGCAACGGCTTTTAAGAAAGCATCGAATGTTATTATCGATTTTTGTCCTTCTGAAGACTTTTTGTCTGTTTTTTTATCTTCCTTCTCGGATTTTTTACTTTCAACTTCTTTGTCTCCGAAACTCGCTTTCGATTTGTCATTTTTTATCTCAGTAGCGTTAGCCGCTTGAGCTTTATTATCTTGAAATTGGTTAGAAGACTTTTCCGCTGGTGAAGCATTTGCTGTTGTTTTTTCTTTTTCTGCTTTTTTCTTATTAATATCTTTTGCTTTTTCTTTAGAAATAAAAGTAATAGGTCTTCCGTTCGTTAATCTCGATGTTGTTTCAGTAAACAGTACAGTAGCGGCACTCACCATTGCTGAAAAAACTGGACTTGAATTCACATATTTAGTCAAGGAACCAAGCGTTATAAGGGTTAAATATGCATTAGTCAAGATCCTTGTTACTTCTTGCTTGAATCTGGTATCTTTTTCTTTTGAAGACTGCTCTTTTTTATCTCCACAAAGAACAGATAGGTTGTATGCGTCATTTGCAAGGAATGCAGCTGGAATCAATCCTGAGACGATTCTGTTTAAAGCTCTTTCGTGAACAGTATTATAGTTTCCAACCTTAGGATCAAAATATCTGTTTGCCGTTTTGAATAAACCTTCACTTATTTCAGATGGGTTTTCAGTCAACTTGTGTATATCATCTATTGTGACATTTACATTCTTTTTACCTTGATCAACTATGTATTTACCCACAAGTGAATTTGTTTTGTTTATAACACCTTTTAGTATATTTACTTGTTCATCTATATTATGACCTGATAGATATTTTTCTGGATGTTTAATTATTTTGGCTTTGCTTAATAGCTTCACGCCAAAATCTTTAATTAAAACGGGCATTTCCACAACAGGGAATAAAGCGCTATCCATAACCAATTTCAAGAAAGATTTATCTTTAAATGCTATTGTTCCAGTGGCTTTATCTATACTTAATCGTTTACTTACTTTATTAAAGTGAGGATTTGAAGGTTCTAAAAAGCCTTCTAATTCCTTAATCAGCTTATTTCCCGCTTCTCCAAGATCATTTGAAGCGATATCAAGCAGCTTACGGTAATTTTCATACACGACAGGTTCTTTATAGAACTTGAGCAAATTTAAGCCTTTAAAGCTGACGTTGCTTTTCTGACTGTTTGAAGAAAAGCCTGGGTTTGAAGAATTATTACCTTGTAACAACCGAGTTTTTGCATTTAGGTTGGAGTTGTTAGCACTTCCATTCTCGCTCATATCTCGCTTTTTGAAACTTAAATTTTGACTGGACAATCTCATTCTATTGTTCACCTTTATATCTTAATCTCTCACACGGTTATTTCAGCACAGCTAATGATTCCTCTCACTAAATGTCTGTAAATTTTTTTATTTGCTATTAGATTACAGATTGTTTACAAAAAAGTTATAATTACTCAGGGTATCTGGAAGTCGCTTTTTCCAACATTTTTGCAAGTTTGTCTGCGCCATCGAAATTTCTGTTTTTTAATTTATTTGCAGCTGATACATAATCATAAGGTACAAATTTATGCTCTAAAGTATAACAGGCATTTGATTCATCTATCTCTAAGACGACATAGCATGACAATGGTTTTTCGCTGAAAGGTCTTCCAACACTGCCTACATTCACAATTGTTTGATTGGTGTTTGTCTGATAGCCGCAAGGCATATGGGTATGCCCACAAAAAATAAGATTAGAATCAACATCTCCAATCATTTCCTCAACTTTTTCTATAGGAAGATCAGGAAAAATATTTTCATCATTTCTTCTTGGAGAGCCGTGAACAAGTAAGATTTTTATTCCTGAAATATTTATTTCTTTGTTTTTATCAAGAGAAGCCAAAAAACTTTTATCTTCTTCAGAAAGTTCTTCTAAATCAGCCATATATGCATTAGCCATTGTTGAATTAGCCGAAGATAAAGCGTCATAAAATTCTTGGGAAAAATTCGCTAATTTTTCATCCGTATTACCTTGTATAATGGTAAAGTCTAATTCTTGTTGGAGAGACTTTATTTTTTTTACGGTTTTAGAAGGTTCGGGACCTGCCATGGCTATATCGCCGAGACAAAAAATCTTTTCGCAGCCCTCTTTTTCAATATCACACAAAACAGAATCTAAAGCCTCAAGATTTCCATGGATATCAGAAATTACAGCAATTTTCATCTTCAAAGCTCCCCTTTTTTGTGTTATTTTAATTTTATCAGGAAGAAAACATGATAAACAGAAGAAAATCAACAAAATTAAATATTGGTAACATTGCAGTCGGAGGCGACTCTCCAATAAGTGTCCAATCTATGTGCAACACCGATACAAGAGATGTAATCAAGACGGTGGAGCAAATAAAATTATTGGAAGCAGCAGGATGCGAAATAGTAAGACTTGCCATATTAAACAAAGACGCTGCTTCTGCCATTAAAGAAATAAAGAAAAAAGTTTCAATACCGCTTGTTGCAGACATTCACTTCGACTATAGATTAGCTATTGAATGCATAGAAAACGGGATAGATTCATTAAGACTTAACCCTGGAAATATAGGCAAAATCGAAAACGTAAAAAAGGTCGTTTCTCTCGCCAAGACAAATTCTATTCCAATAAGAATAGGAATTAATTCAGGATCGTTAGAAAAAGATTTAAACGAATTAAAGATCCCATTAGCTGAAAAAATGGTAATGAGCGCTTTAAAACACATAAAAATATTAGAAGATAATGATTTTGGGCTGATTAAAGTTTCCTTAAAATCAAGCAATGTTCTTACAACGATTGAAGCTTACAGATTAATAGCCCAAAAGATCCCATACCCTCTTCATTTGGGTGTAACAGAAGCCGGAACTTTAAAAGGCGGACTAATCAAATCATCAGTTGGACTGGGAACCCTTCTAGCTGAAGGCATAGGTGACACAATAAGAGTATCCCTCACAGAAAATCCGACAGAAGAGGTCCATGCCGGTTTTGAAATATTAAAATCACTGGGACTAAGAGAAAAAGGAATAAACTTTGTATCTTGTCCTACTTGTGGCAGATGCCAAATTGATTTAATCAACCTTGCGAAAAAAGTTGAAGAAAGATTTTTGAACTTTGAAAAACCATTGACTATAGCTGTAATGGGCTGCCCTGTTAATGGCCCTGGCGAAGCTAAACACGCTGACTACGGTATAGCAGGGGCGATAGGCGAAGGTTATATTTTCAAAAAAGGCGAAATAATAAAAAAACTTCCTGAAGAAATGTTGGTTGATGAATTTGAAAAAATTGTCAAATCCGAACTAGAATAAAACTATATAATACATATAGATGTTTGCACAGATTATAAAAATAGAGTAAACTTAAACTAAAAAGTGAGGATAAGTTGTGAAAAAAGGTTTATATTTAATTCCGGTTTTATTAATGAGCTCAATGTCTTGTTTTGCATACGTTGACTCTAACCATATGACATCAGATCAGTTTTTAATTAATACAGGCTATTCAAAAGCAACTGTAACAGCAGTTGAATCTATGAAATTAAGCCCTTACGGCTCACCTGTTCCTAAAAGAGATCAAAGAAACTTTTTGGTCAGATTTTACCACTATATAGCTCCGCTTTCAGAAGGGGATAGATCATTCCCGACTCATGACATTAAGTTTAACTCAAACTGGCAAGACTTATAATCAAGATAAGAGATATATAAACAAAAGAGTAACGAAGTGAATGCTTCGTTATTCTTTTATATGTAATAAGCAGCCAACTGACACAGTTGAATAATTTTTTCTGCAAAAATACACAGGATAACTGTAGTAAACGCACAAGCGTATAATATAAATTTAGAAGATATTAAATGAGTATCAATCGCTGGGGTGGTGTTGGATTTTTCAAAAACAACCTTAACCAGATTAAAGTAGAAATACAGTCCTGCAACAGTAAAGATTAAAGCAATTAACAATCCCGGAATATAAATCATGCCGGCTCTTGCAACTGCAGAGAAAAGATAAAGTTTTGCCAAAAATCCGGCAGTAGGGGGAAGTCCCGCCAATGACAATAAACAAATAGTAAAAGCTATAGCGTAGTATGGCCTGTTGTATAAAAGACCTTTGTAATCACTTATCAGGTCACTTGGATAACTGGTGTTGAAAATTATCGAAGCTGTCCAAACCCCTATATTCATAAATACATAACAGAATAGGTAAAATAACACGGTTGATAAACCATACACGGATAAAACGCTCAGACCTAAAAGAATGAATCCAGAATGTGCTATTGAACTATACCCATATAGTCTTTTGATATTTGTTTGCTTGATGGCCCCTAATGTTCCAAAAATTATGGATAGAACCGCAAACCCGAAGGCTAATATTTTTAAAATTGGTGAAAATACAAAAACAAAAATCAACAATCTCGCCAAAATTGCGAAACCTGCTAACTTGGGGACTAATGATAAAAAGGCACCCACAGGGTAACTGGCTCCTTCATATATGTCTGGTACCCAGTTTGAAAAGGGCACACAACCGATTTTAAACATAAGGCCAACAATCGTAAGGAATCCCGCCAAAGTGTACATTAATGTAGGATTGTTTTGCAAATAAAAATCATTAATCATCGAGAAATTTACTGCCCCACATGAACCGTATAAATAAGAAACTCCCAACAAGAAAATAGCAGACGCTACAGATCCAATAATTAAATATTTCATGCCTGCTTCTTTAGCCTTGTAATTTTTGTGAAAAGAAGCAAGAAAATAACAAGAAATCGACAAAGTCTCCAACGATACAAAAGCTGAAATAAAATCATTTGATGAAATCAAACAAAAAGCGCCCAATATAGCTGTAAGAAGCAAAGTAAAATACTCAAATGCTTTGTTCCTTTTCTGTTTTATCATGTTTCTTGATAAAAGAATAACAAAAAACGACGCTATCAAGACAAGGTTCTTGAAGAAGACTGTATAGATATTAGATATGAAAGCATTATTAAAAGCGTAATCATTATCAGTCGACAATTGGACAAAAAATATTGAAACAAGCATCGTTACGGTTATAGCGATTATTGCTATCCACTTTGATAGTTTATAGAATCTTTTACTAAAGAACAGTGACAATATAATATTTATAATCATAAATATTATTAACGAAAGTTCCTGTAAAAAAGTTTTTTGTATATCTAAAAGCAGTTCCATAACTCTACACCTTCAACATGTCCATAATTATAGCGGTAAGCGGGCTGAAAATATCAATTAAAGCGTTTGGCATTATTCCAAAGAGTATCACTGTCAATGCCAAAACAAACATTATAACTAATTGATGACCTCTAATATCCTTAATATTAGAATATTGCTCAGGAAGCGACGTATAAAAGACTCCGTGCAAGATTCTTAGAACATAAACAGCACTCAAGATTAATCCAAACAATGCCGCAACAGTAAGAATCTTCGCTGAAACAAAATTTGTGAAATAAACGGAGAAAGCAGCGATGAAAGATAATAACTCACCAGGGAACCCCACCAACAACGGCAAGCCTGCAGCTGCAAACGCAACCGGGAAAGATAACATCATAAATCTTGGCATAACTTCACCCAAGCCGCCCAGAGAATCGATATCTCTTGTTTTACATCTATTATAGATGATGCCGACCATCATAAATAGCCCTGCGCTTATGAATCCATGCGCAAATATCTGAAAAATCGCACCTGTCAGACCAATTTGGCTTAATGCACTAAGTCCGAGCAAAACTATACCCATATGAGAGATGCTTGAATATGCAACGATTTTCTTCAAATCTTTCTGTACGATTGCAACACATGCTGCAAATATTATATTCACCACAGCCAAAATCATCATTATTGGCGCAAATATTTTAAATATTTCCGGAAAGATAAGCACATTGAATCTAATTATCCCGTATGCTCCCATTTTCAGCAAAATTGCAGCCAGGATTATACTTACAGGAGTCGGAGCGTCGCAGTGCGCATCAGGAAGCCAAGTATGCAAAGGAACAATAGGAAGCTTAACCGCAAAGCCAATTAAAAAAGCTAAAAACACGAGCATTTGAAATCCCAGCGGGTAAACTGATTCTGATATGTTTAGCATTTCCATGTTAGCGGTTAAAACACCGTTTGTAGAAAAACTATAAAAATACAAAGCTAACATTCCTAGAAGCAAGAAAATACTTCCGAAGAATGTATATAAAATAAACTTCATTGCCGATTTTTGCGCATTTCCTGATCCCCACTCTGAAATCAAGAAATACATAGGGATAAGTTCTAACTCCCAAAAGAAAAACAACAAAAACATATCTTTAGCGCAAAACACTCCTAAAACGGCTGTTTGCAACAAGAAAATCATAGAATAATAAAATTTATGTTTTGTTCTAATAGAACTTTTACTCGCAACCAACGCAAGGACAAATACAAAGCAAGTTAAGACTACCAGAAGAACAGATAATCCATCCACTGCAAAAGTTGCGGTTATTCCAAGTGTTTTAAGCCAACTCACACCTGCTATTTTTAATTCTGTCTCGTAAGACATACCGTATCCTGAAGGATCAAAATATGCCAAGAAGAAAAGTGAATACAAGAAATGAAGACTTGCAAAACCTTTAGAAAAACGTCTTATAAAAACCTCATTGTCTCCAAGAAGAGGGCTTAAAATAACACCAAACGCTATCAGTGGTGAAAAGACTAAAAAAGATAAAGATAAATAATCCATCATAGCGCTATCCCTTTAAAAACCAGTAATATAACCCGACTAAAAGAATCAAAACAGACCCTATAAAGAAAACTGAATATGATAAATAAGTCTGAACCAGGCCGTTTTGTGACTTTGAAACAACCCAGGCGAAAAATCTTGTTGTAAGGGCGGATAAATTTACCACGCCATCAATTACGTACCTATCAATGAACTCAGAGATTTTGCAAAACATTTTAAATACTCTTGCAACAAAGAAATTATAAAACTCATCTATATAAAATTTGTTGTAAGAGAGTCTATAGATAAATCTGGGTAAGAAATTGTTATATTTTTCTGTTTTTACAATCATATACGACAACATTAAAGCAATGACGCTTATAGATATTGAAGCAATGACTAAATTATGATTGGAAGCAACAAGAACCTGAAGCCCAAGCGGGTTTATAAACGTCAAGAACGAGTTGGGCAATAACAAACCAAGAAACATCGAAGGAACAGCGAGCAAAATAATGCAACCATTCATACTGAGAGGTGTCTTAGAATGAGTTATTGCGGTTCTTTCTTCTCCTTCAAAAACCAAAAAATATGACTTAAAAATATAAAAAGAACTCATGAAGCTGATCAACAAGAATGTAATCAAAACTACCATATTATGCTTTTCATAAACAGCACTAAGCAAGGCTTCTTTTGAACCGAACCCTGAAAACATCATCCCTGAAAGCGCAAAAGCCCCTATCAGATAACAAATAGAACATAGCGGCAATCTCTTTCTGATCCCACCCATTTTTCTCATATCTTGTATGTGCCCTAAATAATGTATAACAACACCTGCACTCAAGAATAAAAGAGCCTTAAAGAAAGCGTGTGTTGTAAGGTGAAAAAGCGCTGCTGAAGGCGCCAGGATACCCAAACCAACAAACATTAAACCAAGCTGCGAAGAAGTGGAAAAAGCAAGCATTCTTTTTATATCAGTTTGCGTCAAGGCAAAAAATGCCGTAATTAGTGCTGTAAAAAGTCCTATATACAATATTGTATCCATAACGGCAGCTGACATAATAAACAAAGGATAAAGCCTTACAATCAAAAATATACCGGCAGCAACCATTGTAGCGGCGTGAATCAATGCGCTTATAGGGGTTGGGGCTTCCATCGCGTCAGCCAACCATATGTGAAGCGGAAATTGTGCTGATTTTGCGATTGCTCCCATTAACAGCAAAAACGAAATAATATAAAAACTAAAAGCATCAGTATATGCAAATACCATCTCTGCAGTATCTTGCATATTGCTGTAAGCAAGAAGTTCAGCACCGCTGTTGCTGAAATAAGATACGCTTAAATATACCAAAGCAATAATTCCCAACAGCAATCCTGTATCGCCTATTCTGTTAACAACAAAAGCTTTAACTGCGGCTTTTGAAGCAGAATATTTTTTAAACCAAAAACCTATTAAAAGATAACTGCTTACACCCACAAGCTCCCAGAACAAATAGGTTTGAATGAGATTAGAGCTTATAATAAGTCCTGCCATAGAAAAATTAAACAGATTCAGATAAATATAATATCTGGAATAATTTTTGTCTTTGCTCATATACCCATGGGAATACATTTGCACAATCAGACTTATACTCATTAAAATTATCAAAAATAACGCGGAGACTTTATCCAGGAAAACTCCAAGATACAGATTTAAGCTTCCAGCCGAGAACCATAAGAAATTTTCTTCAATTGTTCTGCCTGAACCTCCGACAAAATTCCACATTAAAAACAATGAAAAAATTAATCCGATAAAGGTTGAAGCTGCCGTTAAAAATGTAGTGAGTCTTTTTGACTGAGAAAAACCGCTGGTTTCATTGAGAATCAAAACTAAACTTACCCATATCGGCAAAAATAATATTATTAAAATGTTATCTGTTATAAATTCCATTAACCTTTTAATTCTCCAATTTTTTCACTATTAACTGTATGTTTGTGTCTAAAAATGCAAATCAAAAGTGCAATACCGACAGCAACCTGGGCGGCTGATATTGCCGTGATAAACAAAGCAAAAATCATCCCGTTAACCATTAATCCGTCGTTAAAACTAGCAAAAGCAACAAAATTAATACTTACAGCATTTAGCATCAATTCGATACATATCAATATTTTTATTATGTTTTTTGATACAATAACTCCAAAAAGCCCTATGCAAAACAAGACTAAAGCTACTATCAAATAATGAACAAGTCCAACATTAAAAATAAAGTCAAATATCTCAGTCATCATTTGTCTTCACCTCTTTTAAACGTCAAGATTACAGCAAATCCAATTACCGCAACAAGTAAAAATATTGATAAAATTTCAAATGCAAAAACATAATTTGTAAATATCCCTCTTGCAATCGGGTAGGTCGTATCAAATAACGATGAAATCTTACTTGAGACAAGAGAACAATCAAGTTCATTTCTGATGTCTTCAAAACCAAACACTACAGAAGATATAAAAATTAGAAAGATTCCGCCAGCTGCAAATAATGTTCTTGGAGCTATTGCAATATATAAATTTTTCTCTTTATAGTATCCGGTAAGCATTATAGAAAAAATAAACAATATTGATACCGCTATGCCGTATATGGCAATTTGAACAGCAGCATTAAACGGCGCATTAAGCATAAAGTAAACGAAACTTACGGTTACGAAAGCTATAAACGCACAGACAACAGAATATATAATTCTTGGTGAAAAAATTGCACCCAGCGCTGAAACTATCAAAAGTCCTGAAATCATATAAAATAATGCTGTTGATAAAATTTCCACGATTAATTACCTTTTAATGCTAGAAGCAATTCTCTTTTGTTTAATGAAGCTAGTTCGTAATTTTTTGTCATTGAAATCGCTTTCTCTGGGCAATGTTCTACACAATTCCCGCAAAAAATGCAATGACTGATGTCTATTTCATACTTTGTTGCTTTAAATTTACCATATTCGTCTTTTGAACGTTCAATATGTATCAAATCTTTACAAGGACATACTCTTTGACAAATACCGCACCCTGTACAGAGAGTTTGACCCTTATCGTCATAATTAAGTTTAATTTTCCCTCTAAATCTGTCATTTACAGGTCTCTTAATTTCAGGATATTCAAGAGTTACCCTTTTTCTGAAGGCATTTTTAAGTACAGTGAAATGCCCCTTTCCCATTGAAATAAAGAAATTAACAATTTTTTTTACCATTACAACACACCCCAGATTTTAAAATATTTAACCACACAAACCACAAAGAAATTTAATATAGATAATGGTAAAAGAATTTTCCAAGCGAACTCGGTAAGCTGATCAGCTCTGAGTCTTGGCAAAGTTGCTCTTACCCACATTATAAGAAACAATATAAACGCTGTTTTTAAAATTAACCAAATAAATTGCTCGACATAAACCAAAAACTGAGTTAAAACAAAACCGAAATGTAGTTTTTCGGCAATATAAAAACCAAACGGTGAAAGATAGCCGCCCAAAAACAATGTAGCGATGAAAGTGCTGATAATGAATGTAGCTGCATACTCTCCTAAGAAAAACATAGCAAACTTCATACCTGAATACTCTGTATTGTATCCGCTAACCAGTTCACTTTCGGCTTCAGGCAAGTCAAAAGGAGTCCTGTTCATTTGTGCTAAAGCAGAAACAGAAAACACAACAAACCCTATAAAAGCAGGAATAAAATACCACCCAAAAGCACCATAGGTTGACGATTGAGAAAGAACAATTTTATCAAGATTCAAAGTGCCTGAAAGAACAACAACACTTAGAGCGCTCATAAACAAGGGCAATTCATAGCTTATTGTTTGGATGCAAGCTCTTATACTTCCCACTAAAGAGTACTTGTTGTTGCTTGAATAACCTGCAAGAAGTATCCCGATAACAGGAAACGACAATATAGACATAAATAAAATTATACCGACAACAGAATTATAGGCGCAAAATTCGCTGCTAAAAGGAATAAGCGACCACACACACATTATGGGGGCGAAAACAATTATCGGCGCAATTGAAAACAAAAATTTATCAGCACCTGTTGGAATTATGTCTTCTTTGAAAAGTAATTTTATCGCATCCGCCACTGTTTGCAAGCATCCCCAATAACCTACCCTGTTAGGTCCTTTTCTCACTGTAAATAAAGCCAATATCTTACGCTCAACAAGAACCAAGACAATCACAATACCAACTAAAAATACAGCAAGTATTATAAAGGTAAAAATATACCAAGATACTAAGCTAAAAGCTTCATTAATACCAAGACTTTGCATATATTGAACGTAATATGAGTACAAAATATCCATTATCTGTCCACCTCTGGTAATATCACGTCTAAACTTCCAAAAATTGCCATTACATCTGAGAACATATGATTTTTAATCAAAGTAGGCAACACCTGCACTGAATAAAAAGAAGGCGTCCTCCATTTGACTCTGAGCGGTTTATTTGTTCCATCTGAATATAAGACGCAAGACAAAAGACCTCTCGGTGCTTCAATATTATTGATTACCATGCCGGCAGGAGGCTTTATTGCTATAGGTTTAACATCAGGGTTTTTGTATTCACCATCCTTATTTTCAGAAAGCCACTTAGCGCATTGTTCTACTATTTTCAATGATTCTCTCATCTCTTGGATTCTGACGAAATACCTGTTCCAGCTGTCTCCGTACTTACGGTTCGGAACCTCAAATTCCAGTTCATCGTAGACAAGATATGGTTTTTGCTTTCTCAAATCCAATGCTACACCTGAAGCTCTTAAATTAGGGCCTGTAATTGAATAATCAAGGGCATTTTTTTTGCTTAATATACCAATCCCGTAGGTTCTTTTTAAGAAAATAGGGTTTTTTGTAATTATATTTTCATATTCATCTATTTTTGAAGGAAAATCGTCGGTGAAAAGTTTCAACTTATCTAAAAAATCATCCGTCAAATCTCTTTTTACACCACCAAAAGTATGGTAGTTATACATCATTCTTTGTCCGGTTAATTCTTCAAACAATGAAATTATCGATTCTCTTTCTCGGAAGCAATAGAAAAAAGGAGAACTGGCACCTAAATCAAGCATAAAGGTCCCAAGCCACAACAAATGAGAGGCTATTCTATTAAGCTCCATAGTAAGAACCCTTATGTATTTAGCTTTTTTAGGAACTTCTATATTAGAAAGTTTCTCAACAGCGCCACAAAAAGCTTCGGCACAAAAGAAACTGGACAAATACTCAATCCGGTCTGTGATAGGAAGATATTGAAGAAAAGAACGTGACTCAGCCATCTTTTCCATACCTCTGTGAAGATAACCTATAACAGGTTCACAATCTTTTATTAACTCCCCTTTAAGGTCTACAATAAGTCTCAATACTCCGTGCGTAGAAGGGTGTTGGGGACCTATATTAACTTTCATTGATTGTCTTAATTTTTCGCTCATTTGTTCCAGGCTAACCTTTCATCTGTAAGCTCATAATCTTTTCTTAAAGGGTAACCTCTCCAATCCTTAGGGAGAAGCAAACGTTTCAAATTTGGATGAGCAGTAAAAATCACACCAAACAAATCAAAGATTTCTCTCTCATCCCAATTTGCAGATTTGAATATCTCTGAAACCGAATCAATAATTGGATCTTCTCTTGAAATAGAAGTCGCTATTACAATGTTTTCATTTGTTTGAGTTGAATACAAAATATAGCAAATTTCAAATATCTCTGTATTATCCATGCATGCGACAGAAAGAAGAATATCAAAACTATACTCAGGCTGCCTTTTCAAGTGAGACAAGACCTCTTTTACTTTGTTTTTTGGAATGTAGAATTTGAAGATACCATCATTTAGCTCTTCTTGTTTTTCTATTGAAAAGTAATCTACAAAGTCTTTATACAATTTACTTTTCCTCCTTCAATCCCCAAGAATATATTTCAATATTGGGAGCCGCCAATAATATCTCGGAATCATCACTTCCTAAAGCCAGCTTTGGTTTGTGTGAAAGCAGATATTCATGTCTTTTTGACAAAGATTCCGTTCTTATTTGCTTTTGAAGTTTCATTATCGCATCTAGCAACGACTCAGGTTTTGGCGGGCACATAGGTAAATAAATATCCACCGGGATTATTTTATCAACTCCGTCCACCACAGAATAAGAATCATACCGATACATACCACCGCTACAAGTACAAGCGCCCATTGCGATAACATACTTTGGTTCAGCCATTTGTTCATATAGTTTAAGCAAAGCTGGAGCCATTTTGTGAGTTATAGTCCCTGCTACGATTAGCAAGTCTGCTTGTCTTGGAGTAGCCCTAAAAACTTCAGAGCCGAATCTTGCGATATCAAAGTTGGAAGCCGAAGTAGACATCATTTCGATACCACAACATGATGTTGCGAAAGTCATTGGCCAAAGTGAATTTGACCTCGCCCAATTATAAACCCAATCTATCGAAGATAAAATTAATTGCATTATCTGAACCTTAACATATTTTTTTTAGCAGCAAAAACCAACCCTAAAACCAGAAGCGATACAAAAATAGTGACCTCTACAAAAGCAAGTAGTCCTAATTTGTTGAAAACTAAAGCGAAAGGAAATAGCATTATAGTTTCAATATCAAATATAAGAAACAAAATCGCATACATAAAAAATTGCATATTGTATTGAATTTTGGCATCTGAATATAGATTCATGCCACATTCGTATGTGGAATTTTTTATATTTGACTCGGCTTTAGGAGCTAGGATAAAGCTTATAACCAAGGCCGCTACTGCAAATGCAGTCGATAACCCCAACATTATTATTAAAGCCAATAGCTCTTGCAATTTATCCCCCGTGAATACGTCCTGATTAGTTTTATTTTATATATATATTTATATCATAATTTGAACCTGTTATAATATTGTTTGTTGTGAATTATTAAGTTCAGTTTAAATATGTATAAAAAACCTTCAAAAACACTAATAATATTGACTTTATCTCTATCTCTTCTGCATACTCAAGCTATTGCAGAAAATTTAGCCGGCATGGGAGAAACCTATTTGTATAAGGCGTCAATTGCTATGTCACAAGGCGAAAGACATTATTATTTAAATGAAGCTTTAACTTTATATAACAACGGGCACTATAACAACAAAACAAACCTGGAATATATGATAGGACTAGGAAAAACATATACCATGCTTGACGACAGATCAAACGCAAAAAATATTTTGTCTCAAGCATATAATATGTATCCCGATAATTCAAATCTACATAAGGCTTTGGCTGATTTTTATTCGCACTTTCAAGAATACAATACAGCTTTGGAATTTTACAAATTGGCACTTAGTTCAGGTTATTTAAAAGATTATACAACCAACCTACTAACAGCACAGTGTTATGAACGCCTTGGAGACCATAAAAATGCAGAGCTATACTATAAAGTAGCTTTGATGCTGAATCCTAATTCAAATTTAGCAAAAGAAAGATTAAACAGCTTTAATAACAATGTAAATTGCTCAAATGTAATCATAGAATAAAATAACAGACAAGAAACATTTTTCATCGTTAACATTTCTTCATATTTATCTTAAATAAGTAAATTTTGGAGTTTGTATATTTTTTATATATACAAGCAATATTATATTTACTATGAAGAGGAAAAAAGGAGAAGACTATGGGTATTGACGCAGCTAATTATGCGCAAATTAAGCAGAACTTGGCATTACAGCTTCAACAGCAAAATAAAGCTCTAAGTGCTGAAGGCGCAAACGCTCTTGCAGAAAAACAAATAGCAGAATTGCTAAGCGCAACGACAATGACAAATCCAATTGCAACAGATTCATATCTGTCGCAAACACCTGCTAAAGAAACAAATTTACAAACAGGAAAAGAGGCAGATGACGGAAAAATCAGCTTCGGCAAAAAGCTGTTAAACCTTGGAAAAGGTATTTTAAATAGTGTAAAAAATATTGGAAAGGCCATAATAGAGAATCCGCTTAAAACAGCTTTGATAGTGGGCGCTTGCTTTATTCCAGGGGTAGGACCGATTATTGCGACAGGGCTTGCAGCTTATGGAGCAGTAAAAGGAACCGTCGGAATAGTCAAAGGAGCAATTGCCGCTGATAATGCACAAACAGACCAACAAGCAGAAGAAGCTTTTCAAAACATAGGAAGTGGAGCCTTTGAATTAGGAACATCTCTAATCGGAATAAGAGGCACGGCAGGAGCCGCTAAGGCAGCATTAACAAAAGGAGCAACCGCAGCAAAAGCGGCAAAAGGAGTAAAAGCTCTGGCAAATGTTGACGACGCTGCAACTAGTGCTTCAAGACTAGCTAATATTACAAATAAAGTAAAAACAGCAACTATAAAAGCAAAAGCCTTTGGGAAAGGAGTAACTGGACTTGACGATGTCGGAACTGTTGCAGGAAGAGTATACGACAGTACAGGAAGCGTAACTAAAGCTTTAGCGAAAGGCACACAAGCAAATGCAAAAGCTGCAGCTAATGCAGTAAAGGAAAAAGTAGGAAACTACAAAACTAAAATTAAAAATAGGATAGGTAAAAATGCAGGACCTGACGCGACCCCAGAAACAGCACCGAAGGCAGAAACTCAAAAAGTCAGTGAGACAATTGATACTAACAAGATAAGTAAGGAAATCGATAACCTACAAAAAATAAATAAAGATTTAAGCAACCCAGAATATACTGAATTCGGTGATGAAGCCCTATTAAAACGAAATATTCAAAAAATAAAAGAAAATAACGCTACAATAAAAGAATTGGAAGCAGAACTAAACAAAAACGTACCGAAAAGTGACGGAACTATAGATTCAGATTTAGCCAGTGAAATTTCAGGAAACAAAACTACAGCAAATACTTGGAAAAAATTAACAGATAAGTTGAAAAAATTATCTCCAAAGAAACTAGAAGAAGCATATAATAACCTTCAAAAAGAATATGGAGCAGACAGCACAATACTTAAAAAAATCGACGAATGTTACACAAATGTAAAAAAATTCAACGAAATAAAAATAACAGATGCTGAACTTGCAGCTATCAATGGCAAAACACAATTCAAATATGCCGCTAAAGGAACAGTTGCTTCATATGGATATACAGAAGTTCCATACTCACCAACACCAATAAACAACTTCTCAGAACCGACATATGTCTCACAATATCAAAACATGGTCCTCCCGGAACTTTCATTCAACGACTCAACAGGAATGTGGGCATAGTTAGAAAAAATACAAAAGAGCTTACCGAAAGGTAGGCTCTTTTTACTTGACAATTAAACGCAAATTGTTTACCTTTAGCTTATGGAAAACATTAAGAGAAGGGAATATTATGCCTCAACCATTTTCACAAACCCCACAGTTTAAAACCCGTATTTCTATTTTAGTTTTTGTAAAAGGCTCAGCAGCCCCGTTAGTTTTATATTTTGAAAACCCACTGGCAGTCTACGAAGAATTAACACAAATTATAAAAACTAGCGCTGCAAGCAACAAACTGATAGAAAAAGATACGATAGGTCCGATCAAAAGATTTTGCATAATGTCTAATCAAATATCAGCAATAGCAATGCAAGAAGAACAATACACTTAATTTTAGCCAAAATAAAAAGAGCGTGGATTAAACCGCGCTCTTTTTGTTTTTATTATCTTGCCATTTTTTCTTTTAATAGATTAGCAGAATCCTCATATCCCGCTCTTCCCATCAAAGCGTATGTGTAATTTTTAGCCTGTTCAACACCTGGCTGGTCAAAAGCATTGATATTATACAATTCTCCTGCTATTGCGGTTTGAACTTCCAACATATAAAGGAGTTGGCCTATATGATATCCATCAACTTTTGGAACAGTGATTGTTACATTTGGTCTAGACAAGTCTGTCAAAGCTACTTTAGTCGAATCAGCTTCTGCATTTAATAAGTCATTGACTGTTTTTCCGCCTAAGTATCCAACACCGGTATATTCAAATATTTTCGGAATCTCTAAAGTGGTGTCAAAATCTTTTACTCTTATAAAATTGATAAGTTTATCATTAGGTCCTTCGTTATAAAGTTGGATTTGAGAGTGTTGATCAGTCGCGCCGAGAGATTTTAGAGGAGTGGGTCCTACATTCACTTTATTCCCGTCTTTATCTATTTCTTTACCCAGCGATTCTGCCCAAAGCTGAACGAACCAGTCTGCCACATATTTTAATCTGCTTGAATAAGGCATCATTACATTGATGTTTTTACCTTTTTGGGTATCCATAAGGTAATGTATCAAGGCATTTTGTGCGGCGATGTTATGCCAGATATCAATATTTTTGAGTACTAAGTCCATATCCTTAACGCCTTGGATTATTTCATCAACATTAAGTCCGGTTAAAGCGAACGGCAACAGGCCAACAGCTGAGAACACAGAGAATCTGCCGCCGACATCATCAGGAACAACAAAAGTTTTGTATCCTTCTTGGTCGGACAATTGTCTTAAAATACCTGTTTGTTTGTCTGTAACTGCTACTATATTTTTTCTATAATCATCTTCCAGTTCTTTTTCAAGCATATCCTTGATAACCATGAACTGAGACATCGTTTCTGCGGTAGAGCCTGATTTTGTGATTACACAAACCAGAGTCTTTTTCATATCTAAAACTTGGAATAATCCATTCATTTGATCAGGGTCGATGTTATCTAAAAAGAATATTCTTGGATAGTCTTTTCTTTGTTCTTTTGTCAAAAGGTTCCAATAAGGATTCAAAAGGGCTTCACAAACAGCCATACCGCCTAATGCTGAACCACCTATCCCAAGAACTAGAACATTGTCGAATCTGCCTCTAACCATAGCCGCGTATTCTTTAACATACCATACAGTTTCTTCGTTGTAACCGAGGTTCATCCATTGAAGCCACTGTCCCGGCTTATCTTTTCTTGAATTTAAATCAGCAATAATTTTTGTAATTTTTTCTTTGTAATTATCGAATTCAAAATTAATGTCGAGACCATGCTCTGAACCGATAATATCTGAGCGTACATTGCTATAATTAAACTCAAGCATTTTATTCCCTCTTTTCAATCTACCAATTAACTTTATTTTACTTGCTGACAGAATAAAAGATAGTAAAAACCAATTTATACACTTAAAAAATGTAACATTTTTAACAAAATAACATGAAAAAATCACCAATTTAGACTTTTCAGGAGTTTTTTTACTGATAAGTTTGCGATTTCATTATAAATATTGTTATTTGATGCTAAAATTATCGAATGAAAGAACTTGAGTTTTTAAAAATAATAAAAGATACTCTTACAAACTCTCATCATCTGGGAGATGACTGTGCATACCTGAAGGACTTGGGGATATTTATAACCCAGGACTCTCTTGTTGAGGACGTTCATTTTTCGCTTGATACGATATCTCCATACCAACTGGGGCGAAAATCAGTAGCAGTAAATCTAAGCGACATTGCAGCCAGCATATCTGAACCAAAATACATATTGATTTCTCTTTCGCTTCCGCCTCACATAACAGAAGATTTTGTAAATGAATTTTATAAAGGCGTTAACGATATATGCAACGAATTTGGTGTTATAGTTGCAGGAGGAGACATAACAGGAAGCGAAAAAATATTTATTTCCGTAGTCGCGATCGGCAAAAAAATATCTGAATATGTTTCCTCAAGAGCATATGCTGAAGAGGGTGATATTGTAATTATAACAGGTGATTCCGGATCAAGTTCTTGCGCTTTATTTTGCCTTAAAAACAATATAGATGTAAAACAAGAAATCATTGAAAAGCATTTAAACCCTGCTCCAAAAGTTATTTTTTCAGAGATTCTTGCAAAAACCTCAACTAAAAATTTAGCGGTAATGGACACCTCAGATGGACTTGTAGATGCATTATACAAGATTTCTGAAGCAAGTAAATGCAAAATCGAAATTGAACTGGAGAGAATTCCGTTTGATAAAGACATCGAAATAATAGCCAAAAAACACGGCAAAAACCACATGGATTGGGTTCTTTGGGGAGGAGAAGACTACGAAATAGTTGCTTGCATAAAGGAAGACCTTATAGAAAAATTAGACAAAGACTCGTTTAAAATAATTGGAAGAGTAACTGGCTCAAACGAGACCGGTGAAGTAATTTTAAAATCGAAATCAAGTGAAATAAAAATAACAAAAGAAATTTTTGAGAACAAAAGTTTTAACCATTTTGAGAGGGACAAATGATAATAAAAGCGATAATTCCGGCTGGTGGATCTTCTAATAGATATAAAGGCGGAAACAAACTCTTAGAAATTTTAGAAGGAAAACCAGTTATACTCCATTCAATAGAGACAATGAACTCCATCAAAGAAATTGAGGAAATAATAATCCCTTCAGCAACTGATTTAATCCCTGAACTGGAAACGATTTTAGGTACAAAATATCCAAAAGTAAAAATCGTCCAGGGCGGACGGAACAGGCAAGAATCGGTTTATAACGGGCTCAAAGCTTGTAAAGAATGTAGCTATGTGATAATCCACGATGGAGCAAGACCTTTGATAAAAAAAGAAACCATAATGGGGTGTCTTCAAGCAGCTAAGGACAAAAAAGCGGTAATAGTAGCCGTAAAAGCAATAGACACAATAAAAAGAGTTGATGAAAACTTAAAAATAATCGAAACCCCCAACAGAGATTTTTTGTGGAATGTCCAAACTCCTCAAATTTTTGATTACAAATTAATCTTAGATGCTCATAAAAAGCTTGAAGGTCAAAATTTTAGCGATGATGCGGGCTTGCTCGAAAATCTTGGCATAGATGTTTACGTTTTTGAAGGCGAATATTCAAACTTTAAAATAACCACCCCAGATGATCTGACAAGAGCGAGCATCGAAATTCAAAAATGTAACATTTAAGAAATAAAACCATTTTTCATGGCAAAATAGTTTTTCACGCTCTTTATATAATTAGAATAGATAAAAGTGTGGTGTTTATGGTCAATTCAGTCGGTACTTCTACTCCAAATGTAAAGTCCTCTATTTTTTACATTAATGACATACACGGTCAAATACCAAAAATGGAGCAAATCACAAATGCCTCTGTTCAATTTGACAGTTTCGTAAAGAAACAAAAAGTAGACGGCTTAAAACTTTCTTCCGGTGACACTTTCATAGGAAAAGATGAAAAAACTAACCAAACAGCAGCAGCGTTTTTAGATGCAGCAGGAATCCAAGCGTCGACTCTTGGAAACCATGAATTTGATATTTCTGTTTCAAAACTCGGAAATATTATAAAAAATGTGAAAACTAAATTTTTAGGAATGAATATTAACATCCCTCAAGGTTCAGCTTTACAAAATAAAGTTGCTCGTTCAACAGTACTTGAAGAAAATGGAAATAAATATGGCGTGATTGGCCTACAACCTGTGGATATGGAAAAAAGAATCAAAAACAAAAGTCTTTTAGAAGGCATAACCGTAGATTCTGAAGCCCAAACCATTAAAGAACTTCAGGAAGAAGTAAACAAACTAAAAGAGCAAGGCATCAACAAAATAGTTCTTCTTTCCCATGTCGGAAATGAAAGAGAAAAAATAATTGCACAATCAGTTTCAGGAATAGACGTTATTTTAGGCGGCCACTCCCACAATTTAATTGAAGGAGTTAAAAAAGATGAAAATCTATTCTATTCTCCTACAGGAGAACCTGTTGTTATAACTCAGGCAGGAAGAGACGGGCATAACTTTGGAATCTTAAATCTTGAATACAATGATAAAGGCCAAATTGTAAAAGTCCAAAACAATGTGCTAAAATCATCTGAGTTCAACAAAAACCTTCTAATGACAGCAATGTCTGATAAAATATTGGGCGAATCTCCGATTATTGGAAAAATAGCAAAAGCGGATCCTTATCCTCAAAAACCGTTAATAGAAGAAAATCCCTATGCAAACTTTGTAGCAGACGCTGTTAGAGAAGAATTAAAAGCTGATATTGTATTAGTAAATTCAGGCAACTTTAGAGGCTGCATCTCCCCTGGAGCAATAACAGAACGAGATATTTCCAGCATTTTCCCTTTCAAAAACAGACTATGCAAAGTTGAACTGACAGAAAAAGAACTAATTGACGCCTTAAATCACGGAGGCACTTCTTTAAAAACTCCTGACAATAAACCTAACATACTACAAGTTTCAGGAATAACTTATACCCTAAATAAAGAAGGAAAAGTTATAGAAGCCAGTTTCATAAACAAAAACAATCAAGCTGTACCTATCGACGTTAACAATCCAAATGCTAACAAAAAATACATAGCGGTTTACGATGATTTCGTCTGTAACGGCGGCGATAACTTTACTATGTTGGCAAAAATGAATAATATGATCGAATATTACACCTTTGATAAAGACAAAGTTGCTATCGATCATATTAAAAGATTAAACAACCAACCGTTTGACATTGTGAAAGACAACAGGATTAAATTTGCCTAAGATTTAAATTCATTAGGGATATATTTAGACCAATCGCCATCCATGTTCTGGATAAACCTGTGTGCATCAAGTACATCATCAGTTGAAATAGGAGCCGGTCCTTCTTGAATCGTTAAACGAAGATATTCATCTTCCACTTCTTCAGGCTTTAGAGTAATTGATTCTAAGCCTAAAAAAGCAAGACCAAAAGATTTACTGCAATGCTTACATGTAACTTGTACAACATACAACCCGTGCTCTTGTCTTAGAATCAAAATAGAGTCTTCAGTAAAATCATGCTTACACTCAGAACAGCAAAGATCTGCAAATAATTTTGTAATTTTTAACTTGTCCATACTTACCTCGTAATTAAATAATTATAACCTCTTCAGATTTTTTTAAAACATGGGTTTAACTTTTTGCTTATCTGGGAATAGTATCTATGTGTAAGTTAAAAGGAAGTTGTTATGGATGCATTCTACGTCGTTTTGTTCGGATTGGTTATGTACATCGGTTTGATCGCTATACCTATGATGGTAGAAAAGCGCACAGCTCATTAGTAGAGTAGGTATCATATCCATTAAAAAACATGCTCCAATGGAGCATGTTTTTTGTATAACTCCTTTAATTATTCTATTAAACTCATGTGGTAAAATAGACTCTTAAAAGAGTTACAAAGTTCCTGTATTATTACATTTCTTGCCAGATAGTACTATCTTTATTGTCCTTTAGAACAATATTTATTTTATTTAAAGAATTTCTTATATTGTCTGCGATAGCCCAATTCTTTTCGGCTCTGGCTGTATTTCTTATTTCAATAATTTTATCCATTAAAGAATTGCCGCTTAACAATTTGTCATCACCTGATAGAAAGTCTAATTCTTCTATTATTGTAAGTAGCCTTTTCTGTAATTCTTCCTCTGAAAGCTGGTCTTTTTCGATTGTAAAACCTAGAACTTCAGATAATTTTACCAATGCTGAAGCGTATTTAATCGCGCTTTCTTTGTCGTTTGAAGCCTTGGCTTTATTTACTTTTGTCGTCAGATCAAACATCACTGATAATGCAACTGACGTATTAAAATCATTGCTCATTGCTTCTTTAAATTGATCGATTTCTTCTGTCTGGATGTCAGAAACAATATTTTGTTCGCCTATATAATTTATCGCTTCATTTATTGATGCTTTTAATCTTTTAAAGCCTGCCTGAGCGCTTGATAAAGCTAAATCATTAAATTCTACAGGCATTCTATAATGATTTGTCAAAATAAAAAATCTTATGGTATTTGCATCATAGTTAGCCAATAAATCATCGATAGTAACAAAGTTTTTTAGTGATTTTGACATTTTTTCTTTGTTTATAGTTACAAACCCGTTATGAAGCCAATATTTTACGAATTTGCATCCATTTGCGCACTCTGATTGTGCGATTTCATTTTCATGATGAGGGAACACCAAATCTGCCCCACCTGCGTGAATATCAATCTCTTTTGCCAAATGTTTTCTTGACATTGCGCTGCATTCTATATGCCACCCGGGTCTACCGAGTCCCCATGGGCTTTTGAAGCCGTCGACTTCATCTTTTTTCCATAAAGCAAAATCTAATACGTCTTCTTTTTTTGTTGAAGCCTCGACTCTTGCTCCTGCTACTAAATCATCAATCGGCTGTTTACTTAATTTACCGTACTCCGAAAACTTTTTAACCCTGAAATATACGTCACCGTCTGCTTCATAAGCAAACCCGTTATCAATAAGATTTTTTACTATAGAAATCATTTCACCTATGTTTTTCGTAGCAAAAGGCTCAATATCAGGTTTTAATACATTTAATTTTTTCATGCTGTCAGAGAAAATATCATAATATTTTTTAGATATTTCTTCTTGAGTGGAATTTTCAGCTTTTGCTTTCGCAAGAATCTTGTCATCAACATCGGTTACATTTCGACAATAAGTGACATCATAACCAAGAAATTTTAAGTATCTATAGACCATATCCCAGGTTATGTAGCATCTTGCATGCCCTAAGTGCGGATGATCATAGACTGTTGGCCCACAGACATACATATTAACTTTATTATCATTTATTGGTTTAAATTCTTCTACTTCATTAGACAGTGAATTGAAAACTTTTAACATAAAAAATCCCTTTGCGTAACTTTTTAATTTTACTACAAAGGGATTTTTTTATAAATTAGTCTTCATCATCCTTATATAATACCAGTGCGTTGTAGTCTTCAGGCTCTATTCTTATTTTAACGTTACTGTCGTCTTTATAACGCATCAAGAAATATTGTCCATCTTCTTGCACTACTTTATATATAGAATCATCGCCATCTCGTTTTGATTTAAAGGTAGTTCCTACTTTTAAACCGCCTACGAGGCCTTCTTTAATTTTTACACTATCAAGGAGTATTTTATCTATTTCTGCTCCTGATCTTGTCATTGGTGTATTACCTTCTTGCACTCCATCCACATTATAGAGAGTAACAACCATAGAATCTTTATCGTTGTATCTTAGAATAGAAGTGAATCCATTGTTATTTTTATTAGACAATGTAACCGGCACACCATCATTTAACGCGCTTAGTTTTTTATCTTCTACATAATCGATTTCACCATTTTCAGAAACAACAACCTTTTTCTCGGTTCTTAAATCCGAGATTTTATTCAATTTATCGTAGAAGTTCTTGATATACTGTCTGTTTGGATCTTCTAACCATTCCCAACGTATAGTGTTTCTGTTTTGTTGGTAATAGTTTTTAGATTTAGTTTCAAAACCTGTTGAAGCAAGCTTGTCCCCAGCAAAATCAGTAGCGTCTCCCGGGAGCGTTATCAAAGTCTTATAAATAGTTAAATATTTATCAAATGCGGGCTTTAATATTGTTTCGTGCAATTTAGCTTCTAACTCATTTTTTTGGTTATTATCCAAGCTGTAAGGCTGTTTTCCTTTATTAAACTCCATTTGTTCAAACACGTTAGAAATAGCTATTTCAAAAGATCTTGCGCCAAAAGCCTTGGAATCAATCGGTTTATTTTTGAATGTACCGCTTGCTAAGTCTGCAACAGCTTTATTAAATGCTGTTTCTAGCTGTTTATCAACATTTAGTTTTTTAATAGAATCATTTAAAGCTTGTCCCATAGCTATAGCCATACCACTAGTTTTTTCGGGATCAACTTTTTCTGGCATCGGATTGTCATTTCCATCTATAAAGCCCAATACTCTTGCAGCATCTTTTTTCTGCCAGTCGTTTGAAAGATCAGAATAGAATAACGGCATATTTAATGCTAACATATGAAGAATTCTTGGTTTGTCGTGGTTTCCGACAAAAGTGTATGAATGAATTATACCATCAAGGGGGGTATTGTAAGAAAGTCCGGGATTCCCGTCCCAACCATGATCCAACTTCTTTTTTAATCTTTCAATATCACCAAATTCTTCTACTTTGTCCCCTTTTTCTATACTGTTATTATAAAGCTCAGGAAGCAATGAGAAAAAGAATGAATAGTTTGCCGTTGTAGTGATGCCGGTTTCTTCTAAGAATTTTGTCTCTGGATGAATAATGTCTTCAATTCCTTTATAGCCACCTTCAGCCATTAATTTGTCTACATCATTTTTAAATCTTCCGTTGTCAGTATTTGGCAATTTTGTTAAATCATCAACGTCAGTAATTTCAGCTGTTGTGTATACGTGAGGGTTAACTTCTTTAACCGCTTCATTGAATTTTTTCCATACGAAAATAACATTTTCCCAGGCTTTACCAAAGCTGTCTACACCTTCTCTAACCGCGTCGATTGAAGAAACGTCTTTTGCAGCGTCTATTCTCCAACCCATGCCTGATTCGGTTCTGTCGACAATTGCATCGGCCATTCTGTAAGCATTCGTGTCAATATTCGCGAAACGTTTTTCAAACGCCTTAGATAATTTTTCTCTTTCTTGAGGAGGTATAACGGCTATACCTGTTCTTAGTTTTTCAACAACTGCTAGTGCTTCTTTTTCAGGGGTGTTACTAGCGACTTTAGTAGTAATCGTAGTTAGTTTGTCAGGATCTACTTTACTAAAATCTATTTTACCGTTTGGATAAACCGGTATTTTAACTCCTCTGTCTATGCCTTTTAACATTGCATACTGAGTTATTTCAGGCATGATCTCATTAACTACGTATTTGCCTAAAGTCGTTAATTGATCATCTTTTATTAAATCCATATCCATATTTTTCACGACATCATAGGCGAAATTATACAACTCGTTAGTATAAACTGAACTTGCTAAATCATGAACTTCTTTATATTTTTCAGGCAAATATTGTTCACCATCTCTAAATATATCCAATCTGGAAACTCCTACTTCATCTTTTGTAGTAGCTCTTTTTTGAATGTAAGGTGAACTTACAACAGCCAAAAGATCATCTGCCAGAGGCAAGGTTTCTAGAGGATAATCCATAAGATTTCTTAGGATATAATCTTTTACGTCATCATGGTTATTATCGACTCTTGGTAAGTAGTAATTGTCATTTAAAATGTTTGAAATTACTTCATCTGTCATTACTTCTTTTGTTGAAGGGGGAAGATTTCCTGATTTCACTTCATTGTCTATTTTTTCTCTATAAGCTTGAACTGTCGGCTGAGTACCTTTAAGTACATCAACAGCAGCTCTTAATTGAACGTCAGATGCAAGCTTGGTCCAATATTTGCCTGAATTAACAGCAGAATCCACAACTTGTAAAACACCTTGCTGTAAATCGTTTATTGCTTCTTTTTTATCTTCCTCTGGAAGTTTATCAATCAAAGCCTGATCATTTTTGCTTATATAAAAACTTAATTTTGCGATATCTGTATTACCATCCCACATTTCAAAGCCGCCAGCTTCGGGCTTTGAGACGATTGAAAAGTTGCCGAATTTCATTATTGAACGAATTGCATCCATACTTTGCAAGTTGGTTGATTTGTTATCTGGATTCTTTTTGTAGTTTTTAATGTTTTCTTTTAACTCAAGAGGATTAATCTCGAAATTGTAAGGGTACACAACATCATCATGTGCTGTTATTTCATAGCTGTTTTCCGGATTGTTTTTGTCGTAAGTCTCAATTAAATTATTTGATTTTCTTTGTTCATCACTTACTAATCTATCGTCATAAAACTGTATGTATGTAGTTTTTTTAGGGTCATAATTTTCATTTTTCGTCAAATTGTTATCCAAATTAAATGGACAATTCACGATTTTATATCTTACATTTTCTGTTTTTGCTGGAAGAACACCTAATTTCATTCCATCTGAGTCTAAACCTGTAATTTTAAACCAGTTGAAATATGGAGAATCTTTTCCCCATTTCAATACATCCTTAAAATGGATACCTTGCAGGCCTTCATTTACAAGAGCAGCATCAGATACCCAGTTTATTCCGTTTTTAAACAATTCTTTTTGGAACTCTTTAAATTCTTCCATACCGCCCAATTGAGGGGATACTTGATAAGAATTTTGAGTCCAATACAGATGAGAAGATAAAGTATCTTTAGTTATAGGCATACCGACTATTCTGCTATAGCCTTCTTTTTTAAGCTCCGGCAACTTATAGGTAATACCGGCTAAAGTGCCACCCAACTTGTTTGCATGCGTTCTTATAGAATTAAGAGCTTTGTCTCTGGCTTCTTTATTTACAAACAGTCTGCCATCTTCACCACGCATAACACCGGGATAATATTCATCCGGCATTATTAGCTGCATTTTTCCTGCTTTATTTGTTATTGCTCTATTATTAAAAACTATATTAAATTTATTTGTTTTATCACCGTCTTTAATCTCTTTGTTACCGTCTTTGATATTGGTGACTATTCCGGGATCAAAAGCATATTTTTTATTGCCATCTTTATCTTCAAGTACATATCTATATGCATATTTATCATCAAAATCTACATAGTCTTCTATTTTTATTTCTCCGGATTTTCCTTCTTTATCAAGAAGAATCTTCTCTCCGACAGGTTCTCCAACGACTTTATATTTGCCGTCTTTTGTAGTTTTTACACGATAAATTTCAACAGTAGCTGTATAATTATTGCTGTCATAAGGATAAAAGAACTTATGACTTTCTGCACCATAATCATCTAATACTTTTTTCTGGCCACTAAAAGCTACTTTTTTATTATGAAAACCACCATTAGATATAATCACGGTATGCTCCTTGTCATGCAAAAATTAGTTATGTTATATAAATTCTTGTAAACGTTTTTTATTGCGCCTTTCTTGGGGTGTTATTAACAAAAGTTTACAGTACAAATTCTATATTAACATTATTATTAATTTTTGTTAACTTTTTCTTAAAAGAAATCAATTAGAAGTCAATTTTTAAATTGTTTTATCTTTATATAAACAACAAAAAAAGGGTGATAAAATGGCAATTCCTGTAACAAATATTCAACCTCCTCAAATAATTACTCCACAAGGAAAAGTGGATGCAAAAGCAGCACCAGTAGCCGCTGCTTCTCCTGTTGAAGCAAAGAGCGCAAATGTTGCAGTTGAAACTACACCTGCTGCAAAAAAAATATCAGCAAAAGAAGAAAACAACTCAATGGCTCTTCCAAAAAGCCCTATAGGTGTTATTGAACCACCACAAGACATTTACCAATATTCTATGAACAAAGACTTGGCTGAAAAAAATGCCGTTAGAAAAGAAGCTTTAAGTGAAGCATTTCCAATCGGAGCGACCGGCCTGGGTGGCGGCAGTAAAAACGGACAAGGTGGCGGAGGATTTTTCAAAAACCTTTTGCTTTTAGCAGCGGTGACTGCCGGAACAATTTTCGCTGCAAAAAAAATAAAATTATCCAAACCCGCAGGAGACCTTTCAAACCTGACTGATTTAAAATCTCATGTAGATGAAGTCGTTGATTTAGCAAAAAGTAAAGTTTTAAAAGCTTTCAATGTCAAAAAGACAAATATCAGGGTCACTGATGAAGCCGGTGACGTCATAAAAGAAGTATTAAATAATACAAGAAAACTAGCTTCAGAAGCAAAAAACATTGAAGGCAAGGCGCCTAAAATCATAGTGAAATTAAAAGAAAATTCTGGTGAAGCATCTAAAGCAATAAAAGAAGCAATAGCAAAAAATGACATAAACTCGCTAAGCGACGACGTTTTAAAACATGTTGAATATATCAACCTGGATTATATAACCTCAGATAAAAATTCATCAAAGGTCATAATTGATGTTGTAAAAGGCGAATTTGCCGCCAATGGCAGCGCAACAGGCTCTAACGGGTGGGATAAAGCTGTCAAATTCTTTAAAGAATTCCTAGCAGACTAATTACAACAAACCTTTTGTTGATGGAATTACATCTTTTTTATCAGCATTTATTGCAGTCGCGAAAGATAATGCCCTTGCAAACGCCTTAAAGATAGCTTCTATCATATGGTGAGTGTCTGTGCCATCAAGCAATTTTATGTGGATTGTCGATAAGCTTCCTTGAGCAAAACTAGAGAAGAAGTGAGACAAAAGAACCGTCTCAAAGTCGGAGGTTCTTTCATCTTTGATATTTGCATCTACTTTTGAAAAAACTCTGCCGCTCAAATCTATTACACATAACGCTAAAGCCTCATCCATCGGGATAAATCTTTCGCCATATCTGTTTATGCCTTTTTTGTCACCTAATGCTTCCATCAATGCTGCGCCTAAAGTGATTGCTACGTCTTCAACGACGTGATGGTTGTCTTTGTCGTGAGACACAACTTCTATATTTAGGTCATAAGAAGCATGCATTGCCAGTTGCTCTAGCATATGATCAAAAAATTTGATACCGGTATTTATATTTTTCTGACCTTTGCCATCAAGGTTGATATCAATTTTGATCTCTGTTTCCAAAGTTTTTCTAATTTTAGAGCTGCATCTCATAATTTATCTCCAAAGCTTTTGAAATTTCATTTATATTATCAAGAACAATTATAGCACCTTTTTGAACAAGATTTTCGGTAAGTTCTTGAGATTTATCCTGAGGTGGTAAAACCGCAATAGGACTAGTATTTGAATTCTTAGCGCAAATTATATCATCTATTGTGTCTCCAAAATAACACATAGAATCTGTAATTACCTGCGTTTTAATTTTCTCTAAGCCCAGAGTATGAGGTTTTTGCTTGTCTAAAGGAAGATCATCCATAGTTATAATCGGATAGAAATAATCCAAAATGCCATTTTTTTCTAAAGCAAATATTGCTTCTTGCTTGGGGCGTCCTGTAAAAATAGCGAGATTATAGTCTTTAGAGAGCTGTTCTAATTTTTGTTTATCAATAAGAAGGTCTTCATTGTTTATAAACCCCTTACCATTATCCCAGTAAAAATCTTGAAACTTTTCGATAATATCTTTTTTTTCAATATTTATGCCTTCCGATTTTAACAAATATTCTGTTAAATCCCAATCATTGTTGAGTCCGCCTTGGTTCTTGACCTGTTGAATTTTATCAAAAGAGATATCTTTATTGGAGAAAAACTCAAAAGTTTTTTTAATAGCTAGCCTGTACGACTTGCCGGCATCAATCAAAACCCCATCCATATCAAATGCTAAGGTTTTTTTTGTCTTTAAAAAATCAAGAACCTTTTGTGCATCTTGCGGCTTAGGAGCCGTAACTCTTAAAAAGCCTTCCAACTCAGGAGTTGCAAACTTTTTAACTATAACATCATTTTCTTTTAATTTTCTATGGACAAAAGAAGCTTTTTCTTTAAAGTCCACGCACAAAAAGTTTGCACTTGAAGGATAAACCACCGCACCTAATTGTTCAAAACCTGATTTTAGAATTTTTTTGGACTTTTCTATTTCTACTTTTATTTTCTCGAAATATTCAACATCTTCTAGAGCCGCCATGCCTGCTTTAACGGCAATTCCATTAACGCTAAAAGGGCTAACGACTGATTTAATTGTTTTTATGTTTTCAGAATTGCTGATAATATAACCTAATCTAAGGCCTGCTAAGGCAAAATCTTTTGAAAAAGATTTAACTATAAATACATTATCAAATTCATTTACAAATTTTTTGTAATTTGAGTTGCAATAATTGCCGTATGTTTCATCTATCAAAATTACTTTGTCTTTAGAGCTGTTTATTATTTTCAAAATATTTTCTTCTGAAATTGTTTCACCTGTAGGGTTATTAGGTGTTGTAAGGTGCACAATTTTTATTTTTGGGTTGTTGATTTCTTTTAAAAATGCCTCAATAGGGAATTCCCATTTTTTGGAATACGGGACTTCAATCAACTCTGCCCCAAGAATTTTAGAATATACAACAGGCATTGCAAATGTTGGCTTTACAGTCAACACAATGTCTTCAACATCTAAATAAGTCTGAAATATTGAATAGATGGCTTCATCAGCGCCATTTGTAACTTTGATGTTATCTGTTTCAAAACCGACATATTCTGCTATCTTTTGAGTTATTTCTCCATAAAAAGGGTAGAGCTGTATATCTTTTACAGTAACATTTTTGATGGCGTCTAGCACTTTAGATGATGGCCCAAATAAATTTTCATTTGAATCAATTTTAACGTCCCAATCTTTTTCAAAAAGCGGAACTTCGTATGCCTTAATATTTTCCAATGATTTTTTAGGTTTAATCATATTGAAATTATACAACAAAAGCTAATTACTGAACATAAAATTCAGCTGTTATGGTGGCATTAACTTTTATCTTACCTGCTTCAACGGGCGTTGAAACCGATGAACTTTCAGCTGCACCTTTCATCATAACAGCACCGTACATTCTATTGGGATTTTCTATGCTGCAGTTTGCATTTATGCCTTTTATTCCGGCGATACTTGTGTTTAATGCTTTTGATATGACATATGCCTGACTCTGAGCATCTTTGACAACTCCTGCATACAAATCATCACAAGAAGTTTTTTCATCACTTAAAGAAAACGATAGATTGTTAAGCTGATTTGCCCCGCTTTTTATAGCAGCATCAATCAAGTTGCCAACACTCGAGACCTTTTTGGTTTTGACATTTATAGAATTTTGAACTTCATAACCTACCAATACTGGCTTTCCGTCCTTTGGATAAGAATACTGGGGATAAACTGAAAAATCGGAAGTCTTGATGGTATCACCTTTAGCAAGGTCCAATTTAGATTTCACAGAAGAAATTATTTTCCCTGCGAGCAGTTTGTTTTCGGCAGAGGCTGCCTCTACAGTTTTTGCAGTTGTTTTGACTGAAAAAGTCATCTGAGCTGTATCAGGCTCTAGCTCCTTAGATTTGGTACTATACACGGTAATTGTACCTGAATTTTTGTTGACTGGCACATCCGCATAACAAAATTGCGTTAAAAATGAAAAACTCATCATTAACAACCCTAAAAGAGTTAAATGCCTCATAAAACCTACTTTCTTATTTCATCAAACGTTTCTGATTTTTCTTTTTCAGATAGCTCTGCATTTATTTGGTTGGCTTGGCTTGCACTGTTTTTGACTCTTGTCACAATATCCTTTATCTGGTCTTCGGACAATTGAGGAGGAGTGGAAAACCCTATCAAACATCTGCTGTTGTTAAGCGCATATAGGCTCAAAGCAACAATAGCCCATAACATAACCCCATGGACTAATTCCATTTTAGGCATAATAACAAAAAAGGAAGCAATATAATTCCAAAGATTCATAAACACCCAGCCTGGGCAGATAATGAAACCCGTAGCCAAGCAGCACACAACAAACAAGGCCGTTATAATGCCTCTAAACCCGTTTATTTTAATCACTCTATAGTTTCTGTTCATTTAACCTCAATTATTAATCAGTCTAGTATAATCTGTTTCATTCAATATTATAATACCTAAAGAGGTAGCTTTGTCAAATTTTGAACCCGGATTTTCTCCGACTAAAAGATAAGATGTTTTCTTGCTTACACTAGAGGAAACTTTACCGCCCAAAGACTTAATTTCTGTCTCGTATTCAGCTCTTGGTTTTGTTAATGTACCTGTTATCACGAAGCTTTTTCCGGCAAGCTTGTCAGAAACCTGTTTAACAGAAGTTCCTTCTGGCTCTACTCCATAATTTTTAAGTTTTTCTAGTATTTCAAGGTTTTTAGGGTCGGAGAAATAGTCCACTATACTTTTTGCGACTTTTTCACCTACGCCTTCGATATTTATTAAATCTTCAATTGAAGCATTTCTAACAGCCTCTAGAGAATGAAATTCTCGGGCAATTAATTCTCCGGTTTCTTTACCTATATGTTTTATACTAAGCGCACATAGAAATTTACCCAGAGAACGTTTTTTGCTTTCTTCTATGGACTTTAAGAGATTGTTGGCTGTCTTTTCTTTTACCAGATCTAGCGTCATTAATTTTTCTTGAGTTAAAGAATAAATGTCAGCTACATCTTTTACAAGCTCTTTATCTACAAGCTGTTCTACTATGGATTCTCCCATCCCGTCAATATCCATACCGTCTTTAGAGGCCCAAAATTCTATTCGTCCTTTTATTTGAGCAGGACATCCCCAATAGTTAGGACAATACAAACCAACTTCACCCTCTGGTTTAACTAGCCCTGCATTACAAACAGGACAATCAGACGGTGGCTCGATTGCGTTCTTATCGGCTGTAACTTGTCGGTTGGACAAATTAACCATAATAACCTTAGGAATTATCTCAGCTGCTTTTTTGACTAAAACCTGATCCCCTATGTTTACGCCAAGCTTTTTTATTTCATCAAAATTATGCAAGCTTGCTCTTTTAACAATCGTTCCACCTAATGGAATACTTTTCAAATGAGCCACAGGCGTAACTACGCCCGTTTTGCCAACACTAAATTCAATATTTTCAACTGTAGTCCACATTTCTTCAGGCGGGAACTTGAACGCAGTAGCCCATTTCGGAGCCTTCGCTGTGAATCCGAGTTCGTTTTGCTTATGGATACTGTTTACTTTTACAACAATGCCATCGGTTGCGTAATCAAGATTTGCTCTATTGTACTCCCAATATTCGCAAAATTTTATGACATCATCAACACCAAAAACTTGTTCTCTATTTGTGTTAACACCGAACCCATATTTTTCGAGTAAATTTAAACAATCAGAGTGTGTTGTTTCACTGCCCTTGGCCTCTAATATGGCACCATACGCAAAAAAGTGAAGGTCTCGTTGCGCCGTTACTTTTGAGTCCAACTGCCTTAGAGAACCAGCTGCCGCATTGCGGGGATTTGCAAATTCCTTTTGTCCCTTATTTCTTTGATTTTCATTTACTTTTTCAAAAGAAGAAACAGGCATGTATACTTCGCCTCTCACTTCGATATCGATAGGTTCTGGCAGCTTATGAGGAATTCCTTTTACTTGTTTTAAATTCTCTGTGATGTCTTCGCCAACAGTGCCGTCACCACGTGTAGCTCCTCTAATAAGCTCGCCTTTTTGGTAACTTAACGCAACTGCCAGCCCGTCTATTTTGAGTTCAGCCACAAGTTCTATATCCTTCTCATTTGGATATTCTTTTTTAACTCTTTCGTACCATTTTCTTAACTCAGCGTAGTTATTTGAGTTATCTAGGCTGTAGAGCTTATACTTGTGAGCAACCGGTGAAAATTTCTTAGAAACTACTGCCCCCACTTTTTGAGTAGGGCTGTCTTTAGTCACGAATTCAGGGTGTTTTTCTTCTAATTCTCTTAATTCCCTGTATAGCCTATCATATTCTGCATCACTAATAAGAGGGCTATCTTCAACATAATAAGCTTTATTATGAATTTCAATCTGCTCTTTTAATTCGTCTATTCTTTTTTTCGCTTGTAAAAAACTTACATTATTCATAAAATTTTAGTATAATCATCTCAGATATTAATATAAATCTTACAACAAATTATATGAGTTTAATTAAATTAATTCAAAAATTTAACAGAAATAAAAGAACGCTTTTTACGACCCCTTCACATAACCAAGGAATGGTGGTTGCACCAAAAAGTGTTAAGCTGCTCGGGCAAAAAGTATTCAAGTCCGATTTTTCAGAGATAGAAGATTTTGATAATCTTGCACATCCTGAAGGAGCGATTCTTGAATCTCAGCTTATGGCTTCAGAAATTTATCAAAGCAAATATTCTTTCTATCTGCCAAACGGCTCAACTTCAGGCATTCTGGCTGCTATGCTGGCTCTTCTTTCTCAAAACGAAAAAGTATTAATCGCAAGAAACTGCCACAAAGCAATATACAATGGGCTTATTTTAACAGGAGCTTACCCAATCTGGCTCATGCCGAAATATAATGAAGAATGGGGGATTTTCAAACCCATAAACTCCCAAGATGTCGAACAAGCCTTGTCTCAACACAAAGATATAAGTGTATTCATAATGACCAATCCGACTTATGAAGGTGTAATTTCAGATATTACAAAAATAGCTGAAATCTGCAAACAAAACAATGTAACCCTTGTTGTAGATGAAGCTCATGGGGCATTATGGAACTTCGATAAAACAATAGGAATCCCCGCAATATATTCAAAAGCTGATATAACAATCCAATCGCTGCACAAGACAGCCGGAGCGCTCAACCCGAGTGCGATTATGCATGTATCAAAAGACAGCTTTGTCGATTTAGAAAAAGTGCAAGATTCATTGAACTTAATCAATACAACATCACCTTCTTATCCTATTCTTTCCAATATTGAAGGCACCATAGATTTTTTAAACTCTAAAAAAGGCAAAAAAGAAATCTCTAAACTTCTTACAAATATTTATAAATTCAAAAAAGCACTTTCAAAGTTTGATAATATACACGTATTTTCAGAAAATAACGATGTAACAAAAATCCTTGTTAGGATTGATGAGCTAAGCGGTTTTGAATTGTCTGACATTCTGTTTACAAAATATAAAATAGAAGATGAACTCGCAAACGAAAAGTCGGTTTTATTTTTAACAGGAATCGGCACAAAAAAAGAGAAACTGAACAAATTAAAAAAAGCGCTTATCAAAATCAGCAAAAATATATCCAAGAGCAAAGAAGAACTTGGTTACACAGATGAAGAAACAGAGCTAAAAAAACAAGTATTCTGTGAACCAAAGGTCGTATTTTCTCCTCAAAAAATGTTTAACCTAGGCTATAAAACCGTAAAGATAGAAGATTGTATTGGACAAATTAGCAAAGAGTTAATTATAAATTATCCTCCTGGGCTTCCGTTAATCGTTCCGGGAGAAAGAATACAAGAAGAACATTTGCCGCTGCTTCAGGATTATCAATCAATAAAGGTGTTGGTTAATTAATTACATCAGGCAAATTGTTTAAAAAATCCGGAAGTTGATCAACAGGTTTTCTTATCTGTTTTTGGACCGTTGGGACATTGTTTACAGGGCGGTTTTCATATTGATTCTGTTCACCAGAAGTTTTTATGACAGCAGGAATAGTGTTTTGAGAAGAATTCATTTTAGGCATTTCTGACTCAAGCACAATCCACTTGAACGATTTTACGGATTTAACACTTTGGATATTTCCAATAATTTTTACGGTAAAATTCTTAGTTTTCAAATCCGTTTTTGGAGTTAAGTCAGGAATTTTATCTATAGTGCTTTGTTCAACAGGAGTGTTAAAGTTTGCGAAGAAAATGTTTGGAAGCTGAATTGAGCTGAGTTTTGGAATATTGCTGGCGATATTTGAAATTGACAAATCTCCCAATGGTCCAAGGACTCTTGTTACTTCATGAGATACCTTGCCTAATATTTCCAAGTCAGCCCAATTATTCAATAAATTCATTTTTCCTGTCAAATATAAGCTCATATTTGGTCCTGAGGATTCTATTTTTTCGATATTTGCATATCCGCCGCCAAAATTGATTTCTGCAGTTAAATATTTGAACAATCCTGTATTTTTAGCTGTTACTGCTTGAGCAACTATGTTTATACTGGCTTTCATAAGGTTTTGAGACAGAATGTTTTGAGCATATAAGAAATGTTCAAATTTACCGAACGTACCCATTTGTCCGTTTCTGATAATAAAACTCGAATGCCCTTTTAGCGACTGCATCATCTGAGATTGTGTAAAACCTGACATTCTGACTTTTGCGGTAAAGTCTAATTTGCCCATTATATTATCTTTGATGCCTGTAAGAGCTAGTACTGAAGGAGCTGCATCTAAATATTTCCCGTTCAAGTTAACTGAAGTAACGGCTTGAAGCAAATTATAATCAATATTTCCCCAAATTTTTCCGCCGTATGCATCGCCTGTAATTTTTGTTATCTTTAAAATATTATTGTCCAACGTAAAATTAGATTGAACGTTCTCAGCTCTAGTGTTGCCTGTAGAAAATTTTGAAATGCTTGCCTTGCCTGAAAGTATCTTAACAGGAACTTCTATCCCCGGAGCGACCTGACTGTTAGGAATATTAGAAAAAGAAGATGATAAAGAATTAAGATCAAAAACAGAAGACAACAATACAGCGTCTTTCACAACAATAATTTTATCGATTTTAGGCACAATATTAGCCGTAAAATCAAAATTTGAATTCTTGATTCTTAAATCAGGAGCTTTTAAGTGGATATTGGAGCTGTCAAAAGTCATTGTCATATCTTTAGAGTGAATGCTGTAATCCGGTATAACAAGGGTGTTCACAATTAAATTCCCCTTCAAAGCTGGAGAGTGAAGATTGCCACTTGCTACCAAATCAGATTTTAATGAAATTTCCGAGCCGTTTAGCCCCATAATTGAAAAAGTTAACGAATCAGGGACGAAGATTTTTAAATCATTAAACTCAATATTTTCAATATCAGGAATGTTCCCTGAGACACTACACACTTTTGTTGATTTTGATATGTTCTCGTTTAAATCAGAAGTCAATGATCTGTCAGATGGAAGTGAATAAAAAGAAAGATCCGTTATTTGGAGTTTTTTGTCATTTAAAAGTAAATCCGCATTCAAAATACTGGATTTATTCAGAAGTTCTTTGATTACTATATATGACAGATAGTTGGATTTATTTGCAAGTATTTGCATATTTAATTTAAATTTATTAACTTTACCATTAACTTTTCCAACTATATGCAAATTACCTTTTGCGCTTGCCTTCTGATCAGTCACGGTCGACAAAAATTTATAAGCGCTAATAGAGCTGATTTTACCTGAATACTCTATATCTAAATCAGGCTCCTTTGTGTAATTGGACACCTTACCTTTAACAATAAACGGAGAGCCGTCAAAATATAACGAAGTCGGAATTAATATAATATCTTTTGAATCAAAATTAGCTTTTAACCCCCTGATATTTATAGGAAGTTTGGAGGCGTTGGAATTTATTATTATGGCAGCTGAAGACAAGTCCCCGACCAATTCATTATTTTTTGAGAAAGCTTTTAAGGCTATTAGCGGAGAAGAAAGTTTTAATTTATTCTTTTTATCGAGTAAATCAATGTTACTTAATTTGCCGTTCATCTCAATTATCATCTTATTTAACTTACCTTTGATATTAGCATTAAAGGTGAGTTCGCCATTATTAATTTGATATTTTGAAGACTCATCGACTGGCAAAAAGACTTTAGCAAATTGAGCTAAAGGCAGTTTGTTACCTGCTATATTTATATTTACTTCCGCAGAATCATTTACGAAACCTTTTATTTCAAAAGGCGTTGAATTAACAAGAGCATTGGCCTTGTTTATGCGGATATTGTTATTTGCAAAACTTATATCTGAATTAATATTTGTTATTTTAAAAGGATATAATTTGCTGTTTATAGACGCATTGACGACTTTTGCCTTACCGGATGATTCGATTTTTTTCAGGTTACTTTTTACCCTAAAATCCAAATCCGCTAAGCCCGTAACTCTTACTTCGCTTATATTATTTTTCACATTGAAACTGTTTAAACAGGCCTGGAGAAAATCTTGTAAATCAGATAAGTTGTTATCTAAAGCTTTTACTGTTAAATCAACGAACTTTTTATCTCCGTAAGAAAAGACTCCTGAAATAGAAACTTTGTCTTTTAAACTTGTGAAAAAATTGGCAGTAATTTGTACAGTGTCTGAATTAAAGACCAGTTGAAAATTGTTTTTGCTCAATGTTTTATTTTTTATACACAAGGTCAAGTCATTAACATCTACCTGACCATTTATTAATTGATTTTTATCATTGAATTCAATTTTTAAATTTGCTTTTACTTTAGTGCTTAAATTATATTTTCTTATACTAATAAATGGACTTTCAGAAAAAAGCTTCTTCTTTGTTTTACCATTTTTATTTTCGGAAGGAAGTATATTTGATGCAAGGTTCAGGTCATAATCAATATGTTTAAAAGAATTATAAAACAACGACCCTTTCGTTTTAATATGAATTTTTTTATTTAAATCAAAATCAGAAATCAATAATTCATCCCCGGAAACAATAAATGGGGAGCCATAATTTACATCTTTTATTTTTAGTTTATATCTTATGATTTTTATCTTGGATATTTTTTCGTCAAAACTTAACCCAAAAGGAAGTGCCGTTTTTTGATTATTTAAATTTAAATATTTATCTATAGAAGATGAACAATCTTTGTATAAAGTAACACTCGCGATTGGTCTTATAACCTCAACTTCATTGATTTGTATCTTCTTGAACAACAAAGGAAGAACCTTTATTTTGACATTTAAATCAGTGACTTTAAGCAGATTTTCATTGTTCGGGTAATTCAGCTTCAAATGATGTAAATACAAATTAAAATAAGGATTAAAAGAAGGCTTAAAAGAAATGCTCTCGATACTCATTCCTAAACCCGTCGATTCTTTAACGCTTTTTTCAATCTGAGATTTATATGTATTTATATCAATAACGCTTGGGGCTAAAATGAGAATAAACAAGTAAACAATTGCAAATAAAGAGAATAGTGAAGCAATACAAATAGATATCCGTTTTAAATGTTTCATTATTCTATTACCTTGTTACTTCAAAGAATCAGCGCCGCCAACTACTTCTAATATCTCTTGAGTAATAGCGCTTTGACGAGCTTTGTTGTAATCAATGGTCAATATTCTGATCATTTCTTCGGCATTGTTGCAAGCAGCAGACATCGCAGTCATTCTTGAAGCAAGTTCAGATGCTGTAGATTCAAGTATAGCCTGGAATATAACATTTGAAATATATAAAGGAACTATTTTAAGCAAGATTGAAGACAAATCAGGTTCAAAGTCCATTTGAAAATCGACATAGCCTTCTTGTTCTTCTTCCTGTACTACAGGCAAAATTGGCCAATCTTCGACTCTATAAGACATCATATTCTTGAACTTTGTAGTGACAATTTCAAAATTGTCTACTAATCCTTCAACAAATGCTTTCGCCATATCTTCTGCAACTATTGAAGCCGAAGCAGAAGAAGGTTCCTGGGCAAATTTTGTATAAGCATGCAATATTTCAAAATTTAATTTAGTTGAGTTGGCATTCTCGCTTACAACGAGTTTTTTAAGACCGTTAAAACCTTTTTGCCCTACAATAAATAATTTGCATCCGATGCCTTGGGAATTATAATTTTCGACTTTTTTAATTGTATGTCTTATGACATTTGCATTGAAAGCTCCGGCTAAACCTTTATTAGAGGTAATAACAAGAATACCGACATTTTTGACAGTTTTCTTGCCTAAAAGAGCAGGTATGTTCACAAGCGGGTTAGTCTCCAAAGCTAAATCTTCTGAAGCACCTTCAAATGAACCAACTATTTTTGTCAGCATTTCTTTTAACTCTTCTGTGAAAGGACGCGATGCTTTTACTCTGTTTTCAGCCCTTTTAACTTTTGCAGCCGCTACCATTTTCATGGCTCGGGTAATTTTTTGAGTATTATTAATACTGCTTATTCTATCTCTAATATTTTTTAAATTAGCCATTTATTTGCCTTACATTAACTTAAAAAGTTGTTTTTGAATGTTGTCAGTCCATTTTTTAAAGCTTGTTTATCTTCATCAGATAAAGCAGCACCAGAATTGAGGTTAGTTTCTAAATCATAGAAGTTAGCTTCAAAATATTCAAACCAATCTTTTTTAAACTGTTGAATAAGTCTGTTGTCTACATCATCAAGTATGCCTTCATTGGCTGCAAACAAGATGCTTACCTGTTTTGCTACGCTTAATGGAGAATATTGAGGCTGTTTTAATACTTCTGTTAACTTTTGTCCTCTTAACAGCTGGTCTTGAGTCGCTTTATCCAAATCACTTGCGAATTGCGCAAATGCTTCTAATTCTCTGAACTGAGCCAAGTCTAATCTTAATTTACCGGCAACTTGCTTGATAGCTTTAGTTTGAGCAGCACCACCAACCCTAGAAACTGAAATCCCTGCGTTGATTGCTGGTCTTATACCAGAGTTAAACAAGCCTGTTTCTAAGAATATTTGACCATCCGTAATAGAAATTACGTTTGTTGGAATATAAGCAGATACGTCACCAGCTTGAGTTTCAATTATAGGAAGAGCCGTAATACTTCCGCCGCCTAGTTCATCATTTAGCTTACAAGCTCTTTCTAAAAGTCTTGAATGCAAGTAGAATACATCACCAGGGTATGCTTCACGTCCCGGAGGTCTTCTTAAAAGCAAACTCATGGCTCTATATGCTTGCGCGTGTTTAGTTAAGTCATCATAAATAATTAATACGGATTTACCATGTTCCATAAATTCTTCAGCAATAGCAACGCCTGCAAATGGAGCTATATATTGCATAGGAGCAGGTTCTTGTGCCGTAGATGAAACAATAATTGTATAATCCATTGCTCCATAAGACTCAAGAGTTTTTGCCAGTTGTGCAACCGTCGAAGTTTTCTGCCCGATCGCAACATAGATACAAATTACGTCTTGACCTTTTTGGTTCAAAATAGTGTCAATAGCAATAGCCGTTTTACCTGTTTGTCTATCGCCAATGATAAGTTCACGCTGACCTCTTCCGATAGGCGTAAGTGCATCTATAGCAGTTAAACCTGTTTGTAGAGGTTCGTGTACAGACTTTCTGGTAACGATACCTGGAGCCACCCTCTCAATAGGTCTGGTATTCTTAGAGTTAATGTCACCTTTACCGTCTATAGGCTTTCCTGTTGGATCAACTATTCTACCTATGAGTTCGTCACCTACTGGAACTGAAGCGATTCTACCGGTGGTTTTGACATTCATTCCTTCTTTGATGTGTGAATATTCGCCAAGTATAACTACACCGACGTTATCTTCCTCCAGGTTCAATACGATACCTAAAGTACCTTTGCCGTCTTCAAACTCAATCAATTCACTTGACATCGCGTTTCTCAGGCCATATACCCTTGCAATACCGTCACCTACTTCTAATACAGAGCCGATACTGTTGACATCTGTTTGTGAAGTATAGTTTTGGATTTTACTTTTTAGTATTGATGTAATTTCATCCGGACGAATTGTTGACATAACTATTTCCTTATATTAATTGTTTTTTTATATTGTTTAACTTTGTTTTTAAACTTGTATCTATTGTTTTATCGTTAATTTCAACTATCAATCCTGCCACGATATCAGGATTAATTTCATAACTTGCAGCTACTTTTTTAGAGGTTCTTTGTTCTAATTTCGCTACAATTTTTGATTTTGCTTCATCGTTTAAATCAACGGCTGAAACTATTTTTGCTTTTATTATATTGTTGATTTCATCTTTCTTGTTTGAATATTCAATCAGAATAGATTCAAAAACATCAAACCTGTTATTTTCAACCAACAACTTCAAAAGATTCATAACAGGATTTGAGAGATGATTTGTGAAAATTTCGTTTATAACATCAAGTTTGTCTTGATGAGTGATTATTGGATTTTCTAAAAATTCTTTTAAATCAGGTGAATTCACCAATGTTTGGTTTACAAAAGACAATTCGTCTAATATTTTATCTACTTCGCCATTATTTATAGCATTCTCGATAAGTGCATCTGAATATCTTTTTGCTACTCTGATTTGTTTTACGTCAATATTGGCCATCTATATATCAACCCTGTCTAACTCGTCTATTGAATCATTTATGAATTTGTAATGCAAATCTTTGCTTTCATTCAGCATTTTTTTCATGTGAGTTTCTGCTAAAGCAACGGCTGCATTGGAGACACCTCTTGATAATCTCGAAGTCAGTTTTGAAGATTCTGATTCTATAACTTTAGAAACGTTTTTAGAAATATTGTTAACCTGCACTTCTGTATCTTGAGCTATTTTTGTTTCAAGCGTTTTAAGTGTTGACTTTGCTGTTTCTACAATTGACTCAATTTCAGAAATAGTATTTTTCACTTCTAATTCAGCATCTTTTAATTCTTTATGAGAAAGTTCTTTTTCATTTATAGCGCTATTTACAGTCTCTACAATCTTGACTTTGTTTGATTCAAGAGCTTCAGAAACTCTGGCTTTTTTTGCTATAAAAGCAAGGATGACAATCATCACACAAAAATTAAAAAGGTTTGAATGTAGGAGGTTTTCGACAGATAGGTTAAACATTATTCATTGCCTCATCAACTAAACTCTGATTATATTCAATATCAGCAACTGAATGCCCAAGAAGTTTTTCTGAAATATCTTTAGCCAAATCAACGACATTTGATTTTAAAGCTGCTTTGGCATCCTGACCGTTTTGATACAAAGATGATTTTTCTTCTTCAATCTTTTGTTTTGTTTGATTTGTTGCTTCAGATATTTGTTGAGATTTCAATTCTTTTGCATTTTCCACGCCTTCAGCAATTTTATCTTTAGCATTTTTATGCGCGTCTTTAATTTTTTTACTTTTTTCTTCCAACAATGAAGAAGCTTTGTCTTTTGTATCTCTTGCTTCATCCAAGTTGGAATCAATGAAGAGATTTCTTTCTTCAATGATTTTTAGAATCGGTTGATAAAGAATTGCGTTCATAATTATTGCGAAAACAATAAAACTTACTGCTGATACGACTATTGTTGCATTAAATTCCATAATTTATTAGCGTCTTTCCCTACTTTGCAATTAACTGTAGAGCAATGAATAAAGCGTAGATAGCTGTTGCTTCAGATAATGCAGCACCGACAATAAAGTAACCTAGAGCTTTTCCGGCTATTTCCGGCTGTCTTGCCATCGCTTCTAAAAGACCTTTTGTCGCGATACCTAAGCCAACACCACCACCTATTGCACCGAATCCGATTGCTATACCAGCGCCTAATTTAACAAGGCCTTCACCCTGTGATACAACTGTTGCTACTTGTTCTACTGACATAATTTTCTCCTTTTTATATCTTATACTTAGTGTTCTTCATCGTGTTGAGTTGCCATTGCTATATAAACCGTAGACAGCAATGTAAATACAAGTGCTTGGATTACCGCAACAAAAACTTCAAATAACATAAAAGGTAACGGTAAGAAATATGCACAAATCCCTACAAACGTGGCGATTAGTATTTCACCAGCCAATATGTTGGCAAAAAGCCTTAGAGCTAGTGAAAAAGGTCTGGTAATAAGCTCGAGAAGCTCTACCAGAAGCATCACTATTCCGACCGGTGAAAATTCATGCAACAAAAACTTATATCCTTTAGCCCTAAATCCCTGATAAACATAATATAGAAGAACCAATATGGCCATTGCAGCCGTCATGTTTATATCGTTTGTTGGGGATGCAAGCTCTCCCGCTTTTAAATGGTATATTTTCCAAGGGATCTGACCGATTAAATTCGCTGTTAATATGAACAAGAAAAGAGTTGCCAGCAAAGGAAGATGTTTTCTTCCGCCTTTACCTATCATAGAGTCTGTGAGACCAGCAAATGAACCTACGATGCCTTCTGCAACAGACTGTAATTTGGAAGGGAATATTGACAAGCGTCTTGTCGAAACAAATGCAAATACTAACAGGATGCCCATTGCTATCCACATGGTAATAAGCGTATCCATATTTACACTATATTGACCAATATTCTTAATCCAATGCTCGCTCATACTTATACCTAAACGTATTTTTAAACTATATTAACATATTTATTCAATAACTAATAGTTTTTTTTTAAACCATCCATTTGTTCTATTTTTATAAGGTGTAATTTAACATCTAACCCCAAAGAAAAACCTCCGAGTCCGCCATTTTCGTTTATCACTCTGTGACATGGAACTATAAATGGAATCGGATTTTTACCCACAGCACTTCCAACGGCTCTATATGCATTTTTATGGCCTATAGTCTCCGCTATTTTCTTGTATGTCGTGCTTTTCCCGTAAGGAATTTTTGAAATTTCGTCCCACACTTTTTGGTTAAATTCAGAAGTTGTAATCAGCTTAAAAGGCACGTCGAAAGATTTTCTTTTCCTATCAAAGTATTCCTCCAGCTGAAATATTACAAATTTGTTAAATTCTGAATCCATGTTTTCAAAATTTTCAGAAGGGTTTAAATCAAGCCCCAAAAGAAAATTATCTTTGCTTGTAACTTTTAAATCGCCAAATCTTGATTTATATAATGTAGTTTCCATAAATATATAATATTATAGAAGGAACTAGAAAAGCAAAGATATGTCAAAAACCAATAGCACAATACTTTTTAGCTTATACTACATCCTGGGGCTTGTAAGTTACTTCACAGAACAAGTCATGCCGGCTTCGATACTCTTGTTTCTTGTAACTATTTTTCTTCTAAAGAAAAATATAGTCGGGAACAGATTTTCAGTAATATTATACCTGGGTTTTATTCTTGCACTTGTAAATTGCAACTTACAAATCAAAGACAAGGATTTCTTGTCGACTATCGCGCCACAAGAGACAACAATAACAGCAAGGGTTACAAGCATACCTACAACAAACAATCCTGATAAAACAAAATTCTACACTGAAGTCAAAGAAGTAAAGTATGAAAACAGCCTAAAAACAACAAAATCAAAAACTTTAGTCACTATTTATGACAAAAAAGAAAACTTACAAAAAATTGAAATAGGAGATATTCTAAGCATAAAAGGCAAGCTGTCAACGCCTAGAGAGGCGACAAATCCTTCCCAGTTTGATTATTCAAAATACCTCAAAAATTTTGATACCTATTCTCTTTTATACGCCAATGGAAACAACTGGCATGTGGTCAAAAAAGCAGACACCCCGTATTGGAAATTTTTACAAAATCTGAACAAAACCAGAGATTCTATAATAAAAAAGCACGCGGTTAATATAAAAAGCCCTAATATTGAGCTTCTGGGAGGCATTGTGTTTGGCGATGATGCCGTAAACCCTTCTGAAGACATAAAAAAATCGTTTATAAATTCGGGGTTACTTCATATTCTCGCGGCTTCCGGCATGAACGTTACACTAATATTCGGTTTGTGGTTCTTTTTGTCTCAAAAAATCAAAATGCACTACAGATTGTCAATCTTTACAGGGATCCTGCTGATTCTTTTTTATACGTGCATGACAGGATTTGGGCCGTCAATATTAAGAGCCAGCTTGATGCTCGTCTTTATTTTGCTGGGAAAACTTATTGATAGAGAAGCGGACAATATAGCACTGCTTTTCTTTGTGGCATTTTTGCTGCTTTTATACGACCCTTGCATGATAAATAACATAGGATTTCAGCTATCATTCGCCGTCACTTTCGGACTTCTGTTAACATGCCCTATTTTATTCGACAAAATAGATAACAAGGTGTTGAATTTTATAGCCAGCAGCTGTTTTGTTCCACTAGTAGCACAATTATATGCGGCCCCTATTCAAATGTTCTATTTTAACACCTTTGCCACCTATTCACTTTTTGCAAACATTGCAATAATACCGTTTTTGACAGTAGTGAGTTTCTTGGGTTTTATAAGCTCGATAATAGCTATGATTCCTCTTATATGTACATATTTTTGCAAGTTGTCCGATATAGTGCTAAACCCATTTCTAACAGGGTTAATAAACATATCAAACTTTTTCTCCTCGCTTCCTCACTCAATTCTTCAAACAACAAAACCTTCGATTCTTCAGCTAATACTGTATTTCACTTTGATTTTATCTCTGACATATTTCTTAAAAAATCCAAAGGAAAATAAAAAACTATTCCCCGGGTTCATTATACTATTTGCAACCCTTATACTTTTATCACTCCCTATAAAAACCAATGATTGCAAAGTAATATTTTTTGATATGGGAAATGCTGATGCATCCTTAATCAAAACCCCTCAAAACAAATATATACTTATAGATACAGGCAAAGCTCCTTACAAGAATTCTCAAGCTCCCGCTGAACAAATCATCTTAAAATACTTTAAAGACCACGGAATAAAAAGTATTGATTTACTAATCTTGACCCATTTTGACTCCGATCATACAGGGGGCAGCATTGCCATTTTAAAAAATGTAAAAGTGAAAAAAGTCCTAATCAACAATTTTTACGACGATTCTAAAATTTCAAGAGAAATTATAAGTTACTTAAAAAAACATAAAGTTAACTATGAAACCCCTAAACAAAATGAAAACTTGATAAAAGAAGATGAATTTTACCTTGTGAATCTGAGCGCGAAAAACAATGAAAAAGAAGAAAATGAGCATTCCTTAGTAACCCTTATGAACTGTAAAAACTTTAAAATATTGTTTATGGCTGATTCAGGAATAAAAGCTTATAAAGGCCTTCAGAAGGAAGCTATAGGGCAAGTCGACATAATAAAAGTAGGCCACCACGGCGGAAAAGACGTTGTTAACGAGAAAATGATTAAAGAACTTAACCCAAAAATTGCAATTATCTCAACCGGTAAAAATCCATACGGACACCCCAGAAAAGAAACCATTGAAACCTTAAGAAAGTCAAAAATAAAAACTCTAAGGACCGATTACAACAACGCAATAAAAGTATCAATAAATAATGAAAAAATTGAAATAGATACTTTTAAAACAAACTTAAAAAGATTTACCAAACTAATCGATTATGGTAAATAAAAATTATAGGATTAGAAATAAACAATTTATGAACACAAAAAAAGTATTAATTATAAGACTAGGCGCGATTGGAGATGTTGTCCACACAACAGAAACCTTTAGAAGCATAAAAAGACTTTACCCAGAGGTCAAAATACATTACCTGACATCAAAAGTGCCGTCTTTTCTGATAGAAAATGACCCTGATTTAGATAAAGTAATAGTTATTGAGAAATCAAACTACAAAAATATTTTTAAGCTTGCAAAAGAGCTAAAAAGCGAAAAATATGACTTAATAATCAACCTTCAACCTTCTTTGAAACTAAGATTATTAAACAGGCTGTTATTCCCTAAAAAAGTTGTGAACTATAAAAAAACTTATAAACTTCACGCTGTTGAGAACTTTTTCGATACAGCTCAAAAGCACTTTAAAACCTTACAGCTAAATAAAAAATTAAAATTATACATCCCGCAAGAAACAATAAAAAAAATATCAGAAAAAATATCGACAGATTCAAAACTTATAGCTATAAGCACTCAAGCAGGCCCTGTAAGGCACGGAAAAAAATGGAATATTGATAAATTCAAGGAACTCGCCTTAAAACTTGCAGAAAAGGATAACACAAAGGTTTTGATAGTAGGTTCAAGCGAAGACAGAGAAAAAGTAAAGGATTTTGAGAATTTACATCCAAATATTATCGTATACGCAGGTGACTTCAATATCTTAGAAAGTGCTGCATTATTGTCTCTTGTTGATGTTTTTATCGCTTCAGACACTGGTCCTCTTCATATAGCAAGTGCTGTCGAAAAACCAATTTGTATTGGCTTATATGGGGCTATGGCAGTTCCCAGAACAGGAATCTGGGGAGATAAACACTTTTCTATAAAATCAAATCTTGAATGTGTTCCTTGCCAGCAAAGATACTGTAAAATTAAAAACGGCGATTATGAACCCTGCATGGAATCAATAAGCGTTTCTGAAATTTTAGAAGTTATTGAAAAACAGGTTCAGGCTTAACTGCTTTGTTAAGCTCATAAAGAAGTCTTAAGCCGATTAATGTAAGATCAGGATTAACATAATCAAACTGTCTACATAGATATTTACTTATGATTGTGGAGTATCCACCTGTTGCAATGATTGTAGCTTTAGCTCCCAATTCCTTTTCACATTGCACAATTAATCCATCTATCATAGCAGCGTGGCCTCTAACTATGCCAGACAACATTGCATCTATAGTATTTGAACCGATTGCGGTTTCGGGGGCTTCTATTTTTACTTTTGGAAGTTTAGAGGTAAATTTACTTAAAGCATCGGCTTGAATCTTCATGCCAGCAGCAATTATACCCCCAACGAATTCATTTTTGGGGTTTACAATATCAAAAGAAGTTGCGGTACCAAAATCTACGACGATAACAGGTGCCCCATAAAGAACTGAAGCGGCATACGCGTTTACAATCCTGTCTGCGCCTACTTCATTTGGATTTTTTAAGTTAATCTCTATACCGGTATTCATTTTGTGGGAAACAACAAGAGAATCTATATCCAGATATCGTTTAACTGCAATTTGAATTTTTTCAGTCAACGGCAATACAACGCTTGAAATAATCGTCGAATCGATTGTCCCTTCCAAATGAGCGTCTTTAATTAAATTTTTCAGTATGATTCCATACTCGTCTTCAGATCGCTTTATATCCGAAGCGATTCTCCAAGAAATAACCAATTTATCTTTATCAAAAACACCTGCTGTAATGCTTGTGTTGCCTACATCTAAAACAAATAACATCAGAAAACCTTTCCTTACAATAATTATTTTATCAAAAAAACGTTTTATGTTACAATCAATTTGTACACAAAGAGGTTAGAGTTGTGGATTTATTATTACAATCATTTCAGATGAAATCAATGAGTATGTTTGAAGCAGGAATGCTGATTTGTTTTGGAGCAAGTTGGCCTTTTGCCGTTTTAAAAACATACAGAACAAAAAATGTAAAAGGTAAAAGCAGACTGTTCCTTTCATTAGTAATATTAGGATACGTTTGCGGAATAATTAACAAAATTATTTATTCGATGGATATCGTAATCTGGTTATATGTTTTAAACTTGATATTAGTGAGCGCGGACGCATTTTTAGTAGTACTTTACAAAAATAGAAAACAAGAAGCATAATGAACAAACTTCTGAAGGTCACCCTTTTATATTTATTTTTAGCATCAAGTATTTCAATGCCTGCATTTTGCAATCAAAAAGACCCTGTTGACTTGGATTCTAAAATTCAATCAGTAGGATACAAAAAAATAGATAAAAGAAGCGCCAAAAGCGAAATATACAGACTATTCAGAGCACATTCAAGATACACGAACGCTCATCAACTTGAAGATTTAAAAAACTTATATTCAGATTCGTACAAAAACAGTGACGGGTTTGATAAACAAGTATACTTTGACATGGTAAAAAAGACTTGGAATCTTTATCCTGACGTTAGATATTACACATTCATAAATGATTCCTATATAAATGATAACTATGCGGTAGTTCAAACAAAAGAATATGCAATAGGTAAAACTCCGGGTGTTTCAGAGAACATTAAAGGTCAAGGCTTAGTACAATCAGAATCCTCCAGCTTATACTATCTTGAAAAGATTGGCAGCGACTGGAAAATAACTTCCAATTCAATAATCTACGAAAAGACAACATTAAAATATGGCGATGCAAGATGGCTCGATATGACACTTGAAGCGCCTGCTTTAATTCAACCAGGTCAGGAGTATACAGCCACGCTTAAAATAGACACCCCATCAAATGTCTATGTTTTAGCTTCTTTGACCGCCGAACCCATAGTCTATCCTCAGGCACAACCTAAAGAAGTGTTTAGGACAGTAAAAAAAGATGGGGTTCTTGAAAGAATCTTCAGAGCAAACAAAGACAATCTAAATGAATACTCGGTTGCGTCTATAGGGATAACCAAAGCATCTATAACAAACCCTTCAAGCATTAATATAAACATAACAGGTATGGCGTTTATAATGACAAGGGTAAACACTACCAATGGTTCAATAAGTAAAATTGCTAAAGTATGTGAGGCTCAAAACGAAACAAATGTCAAAAATTAACTCAAAGAATACTTTCATCTATCTACTTCAATCAATAATCTTCCTGGCAATTTCTTTTTCAGTGAAGTATACAGCTCTTTTTCTTGTGGCTAGTCAAAAGCTTGTATCAAATAATATCTTTGAACTCACTTATGTCCAAAATTCAGGAGCCGCTTTCAGCCTCTTTTCTGAACATACAAACATATTAATAATATTTTCGTACATAATACTTGCGGCCATTATTTTATACATAGTAAGAAACTCAAAGAAGCTAACAACATTAAAGATGACAGCGCTATCAATACTTACAGCAGGCATCAGCGGGAACCTTTTTGATAGAATATATGATGGATTCGTAACTGACTATATCAAGCTCAATTTCATCAATTTTCCAGTATTCAACTCATCCGATATCCTTATAACGATCGGTACCATTTTACTTATAATTACCATCTATAAAAACAAATAATTATGAATAACAAGCATACATTTTTAGCAGGTGAAGAAGATGAAGGCAAAAGAATAGATAACTTTTTGTCTGAAATTTTTGCATCTACATCAAGAACTCAAATCCAAAACATTATAAAAAACAAACAAGTGTTCATAAACAACGCTTCAATAAAACCATCCTATTCAATAAAGGAAAATGACTTTATTGAAATTGAATTTTCTCAAGATGAAAAAATAATCATAGAACCCGAAAACATCCAGCTGGATATAAAATATGAGGATGAAACCATGTTGGTTGTAAACAAGCCTAAAAACATGCTCACGCATCCAACCACAAAAGAATTTTCAGGGACATTGGTAAATGCTCTTCTACATAAATTTGGCAGGGAAGGACTTTCTACAATAAATGGCGAAATGAGACCCGGCATACTCCACAGGCTTGATAGAAACACATCAGGTTTATTGATGGTAGCAAAAACAAATGAAGCTCATCATTTTTTGACCGATCAAATAAAAACCAAAACAGCAATAAGAAAATATCTTGCTGTCGTCAAGGGAAACTTTGATAAAACAGAAGGGACAATAACAAAAGATATTTCAAGACATCCATCTAAGCCCGAAAAAATGGCAGTAGTTGAAAATGGCAAACCCTCAGTTACACATTATAAAGTCCTTGAGGAATTTAAAGGCTATTCTTTTATAGAATTAACTTTAGAAACAGGAAGAACCCACCAAATAAGGGTACATTTAAAATCTATAGATCATCCGATAGTAAACGATTCTTTGTACGGGGGGCCTAAAATAAAAGTAAAAACAACAGAACAAGTCCTTCAAGCATACAACCTGACATTTACAACTCCTGTCTCTGGAGATATAATTAATATCGAAATCGACCCTGATGATGATATCAAAAAAACATTAAACTTTTTAAGGAGCAAAAAATGAAATTACTATCACTATTAATAACGATTATTATTGCAATCACAGTTTTATACTTTGCATATATAAATTTGAACAACGATGTGATAGTTATGTGCCCTTTCCAAAATGTTAACTTTGAAATGTCATTATCCCATTTGATTTTATTGTTAGCTACCGGTGGAGGCTTAGCTGGCTTTAGTTTTGCAGCATACAATTATGCCGGCAAAATGAACACATTAAATGCATATAAAAGAAAATTTGAAAAAATGTCTGTACAAAGCGATTGTGATGATACAAAATTAAAAGCTTTAGAAACAAAAATACAGACTCTTGAAGTTGCTCTTGAAAACGCTTTAAAAAATAAAGAACAATAAAATATTTTTGTATTACAAAAATTAATGTAAATAAGCTTATCGAAACTCTTAACGTTGACATTCAACTTTGTTTTTAGTTTGATAGTAGTATTCATTAAAGTATCATGTAAGTTTGTGCTGAACTGTAATGATAACCGTATAAATAAAACAACAAATTACATAAGGAGAAATTATGCCGACTATCTCTCAGTTAGTTCGTAAAGAACGTAAAAAATTAACTGATAAAACTAAATCACCAGCATTGACAAATTGCCCTCAAAGACGTGGCGTTTGCACAAGAGTTTATACAACAACTCCTAAAAAACCTAACTCAGCACTTAGAAAAGTTGCTAGGGTAAGATTAACAAACGGATTTGAAGTAACTTCATATATTCCTGGTATCGGCCATAACCTTCAAGAGCACTCTGTTGTACTTATCAGAGGCGGAAGGGTAAAAGACTTACCTGGGGTAAGATACCACATTATCAGAGGTACACTAGATACAGCAGGCGTTGCTAACAGATCACAAGCTAGATCTAAATACGGCGCTAAAAGAGCTAAGAAAAAATAGGAAAGGCAATATATAAATGTCAAGACGTAACAAACCACCAAGAAGAATCCCGACACCGGATCCAATTTTCAATAATGTTGATATCGCAAAATTCATCAACAGATTGATGAGACGCGGTAAAAAATCTATTGCAGAGAAAATTTTCTATTCTACTTTAGAAAAAATTAAAGAAAAAACAAAAGATGAACCAACAGAAATCTTCAAAAAAGCTTTAACAAACGCAACTCCATTATTGGAAGTTAAAGCAAGAAGAATCGGTGGTTCTACATATCAAGTACCTATAGAAGTTAAAGCAGACAGAGGTATGGCTTTAGGTGCTTCATGGTTAATCGAATCAGCTAAAAAACGTAGCGGAAAATCAATGGTAGAAAAACTTACAAGTGAACTACTTGATGCTTCTAACGGTTCAGGCGCTGCTTGCAAAAAACGTGAAGATACCCACAAAATGGCTGAAGCTAACAAAGCTTTCGCTCACTACAGATACTAATCAAACGATTAAACAATACAAAAAAGCTCTCAGGATTGAGAGCTTTTTTATTGCAAAAATTATTAAAACACCTATAATAAAAAAATATATTCTTTGGATTCTCAGGTATTGTGTAGGCGATTTACTAGACTGAAATCTTATTAAATATAAAGAAAGAGGGAATATGCAAGATACAGAAAATAAAGTTAAAGAAAACGAAGTAAAAGAGCAAACAAATAAATTTAAACAAAAATGGAAATTAATCACAATTATAACAATACTATTATTCTTTGCAGGTTTCTTATTAAGGTTATACATAATCTCACTCCCTATTTCTGGAGATAATCTATATTGTGAATATAAAGGGAAATTCAACAAAATCAGATGCGTACAAACTGGAGATATAGTTCCCGATTGGTTGGATTTGGATGAAAATACAATCGGCACTCTTTTTGATGGGAAAGTTAATTATTCAATGTTGTTAATTTTCACTCAAGATTCAGAAAAATACATAACATTAAAGATGGTCGATAAAGTATTTGTTACAGATTTGCGAAGAAAATTTATTTATGAAAAAACTGAACAAACCCTTGAAGATTACTCAAAATTTAAAAATTTTGTTTCTACTAGTAAAATGAGTAATTGGGGCTCTATTGCTTTATATTGTTCTAATTCAAATTTATCTGAAAACATCTGCAAAGAGTTGAAAAAAAATCATAAATAATCCAAAGTAAGCACGTAGACGGAAGTTTAACACGCAAAATATTTATTCAAACAATGCGTCTATGAATTCTCTTGGATTGAAGTCTTTTAGATCGGTCATTTTTTCGCCGATGCCAACCAATTTAACAGGAAGTCCTAAATCCTTAGCGATTCCGATTATGATACCGCCTTTTGCGCTTCCATCCAGTTTAGTCAAAGCTACAGAACTCAAATCAGAAACCTCCGCAAACAATTTAGCTTGAGAAAGCCCATTTTGCCCCGTGTTTGCATCCAAAACCAAAATGCTTTCTTTTAAAGATTCTGAAGCCAGCCTGTCTATGACCGCTTTAACTTTTTCAAGTTCTTCCATAAGATTTCTCTTGTTTTGGAGCCTTCCTGCCGTATCAATCAAAAGAACATCATAATGCTCATTTTGAGCCTTCAAAATAGCATCATAAACAACAGCGGCAGCATCTATGCCGTCTTTTCTAAAAATATCAGCGCCGGCTCTTTCTGACCAGACATTAAGCTGTTCTTCTGCGGCAGCCCTGAAAGTATCTCCTGCAGCAACAAGAACTTTCTTTCCTTGAAGCTTAAATCTATAAGCCAGCTTCCCTATTAAAGTCGTCTTGCCTGCACCGTTAACTCCTGTTATAAAATATATGTTCAAATGGTTCGGCGTATATTTCAACGGCTCTATATCAGTGGTTAAGAGAATAGACTCAAATTGCTCCTTTAAAAAAGCTTTTACTTGAGATGGTTTTATTCTGTCTTGTTTTCTTAATTTATCAACTATTTCAGAAGCAACCCCTACTCCTATATCCGCTTTAATTAAATGTTCTTCCATATCATCCAGTATGAAGTCATCAAACTCTTCTTCATTTTCAACTGATTGAACTACGCTTTGAACAAGTGTTTGAGCGGTATTAGAAATTGTTTTTTTTAAGTTTTCAATGGACAAGGAAAACAGAGAAGAATCTTTTTTTTCTTCCTGATTGTCTGTTTCGCTTTTTTTCTTAAAAAAATCAAACATGGCTTCTCTCTAAGAAATTATAACAAATTATTTTCAGAAACAACCTTACCTAAGATTCCGTTTACAAAGGAAGCACTGTCGTCAGTAGAGTATTTTTTGGCAAGTTCTACAGCTTCATCAATAACCACTTTTATCGGTGCATCTTTTATAAATAGAAGTTCTGTAATAGCGATTCTTAAAATGTCTTTGTCCATTTTCACTAGTCTGTCTATATCCCATCCAAAAGCATATTTTTTTATTTGCTCATCAACATTTTGCGCATTCGTTCTATATGTTTTGGCGATTTTCAAGATATAATTTTTGACTTCGCTATTTTCTTCTAAAGCTGTCATTTCAGCTATTTCAAGTGCCATAATGGCTTTTTCTGCAATATTTATGAGCTCATCTATTCTGCCCACCATATCAGAAGTCATAGGGATAGGAACCGGAACGTTAGAAACAGTCAAAGGTCTCTCCAAATTGACAGGACTGTCGTTTTCATAATTTTCTATATATTCTTTAATATCAAACAAAGCTGAAGTAGTTATTTTAAGCTCTTCTGAAGCATTGTTTGTAAGTGCCCTTACTGACTTCAAGATAATGTCTTCAAATTCAGCGTCGTTATATTTATCTATTTTTTTATCTAACTGAGAGAATAGAATCAATGCTAATTCTCGAGCAGCACGTCTTGCTTGCATATAAAATTCCTTATTATCAATATCTTTTACTATATTAAGCCATAAAAAAAAAATAAAGTATAGCTCCTACAAAAAACTTGACTTTTAAGTATGGTCTTAATAATATATATAGTATAGACAGCCATTGGGGCGTCGCCAAGCGGTAAGGCACCTGGTTTTGGTCCAGGCATTCAGAGGTTCGAATCCTTTCGCCCCAGAAATTATTTTTAAAGACCCTCTAATAGTGGGTCTTTTGACATTTTTATATTTGATTTATATTTTATACGTAATATTACTTAAGTCCGCTTCTGTAAGTACTTTTGCGGACTTTTGAAAGTTCTGAAATATTGTTATTATTACAAAATAACAGTATTGGAGAAATTATGAAAATTATTCAAAATCAAATAGCAAAAATCAAAAAATCAATAGTAAGTCAGGATTTATCAAATAATTCAATAATCACCTATAATAAGCTAAATGAAATTGATCACTCTTTGTACAGATATGAACAGCTTTCAAAAGCAGGTTTAAAAAATGAAGCTAAAACTGAAAAGACAAGAACAAATAATTTGATAAATAACTTTAATAGTAGCGAGGATGGAGAAGCACTTAAAGGATATATAAGTAACTCAAAATATATTTGGCGTTCGAGTGGTAATAGCTGTGAAGCTTGTCAAGAGTTGGATGGAACAGAATATGATTTTATAGATGATATTCCTGACAAACCTCATCCAAATTGTAACTGCTCGATTGAAGAAGTCGCTGAAAATGATTTTGAAGATAAAGAAGCTATTTGTGAGAGTTCTTATGAAATAGAGCAAAATCTTGAAGAAGCGGACGAAGCATCTGACGAAATTGAAAGTTTGAAAAAAGATTCTGATGCAAATGGAGATGAAACAACTTCTTTAATAGATGAAATACAATCATTTAGTGAAAATGTAGAAGAAGCTAGAGAAGAATTAATCGAAATAATAGAAAGTTCCGAATTTACTGAAGAATTTTCAGCTGATTTTTCAGGCTTGCTTATTCCGATAGATATTTCTACGGTACTTAATTTAGGACAAGAGGTGTTATATGTAGTAAATGAAGTGATCGCATCTTATCAGATATTTGAAGATTATAAAGACCAACTACAAGTACTGCGCGATGCAGGATTATGCAATGAATGCACTGATAAATTTTATCATGCAAATGCAAATTATGACTGTACAAAAAGAAGTGAAGTTGGTGAAATAACAGCTATGATTTTAAGTATTCTAAAAGAAATTTGGGATTTAATTGATAAAATCAGTCATAAAAAAATGACAGCTCAAAAAGCGTGGGAAGATAGTATGAACGATTTAAGAGCAGATTGGTATGGAATTCAAAAGGCTAAAGAACAAATTAATTCAGCGAAAGATTTAAAAATGTCTGAAATTGAAGATATATTTTTACCGAAAAAATAATTTTCATTTATAATACCTTTATGAAAAAATTTTTAAAAATACTAAAAATAATCATAAAAATAATTATTTGTTTTTTATTGTCTATATTTTTTATGGGTTCAATTTTTATTGATATGATGACTACAGGATTCAATAATGAAAGTTTATTATTAATAATATTTTCACTAATTCTGATCCCAATTACTTGGGCTATATTCTTTGTAAAATCAAAATGGTATTTAAAGATCCTTTACTTATTAATATTCTCTGGCTATTTGCAATTACCATTCCTTTTACCAAAATCAAAGGTATCTTGGGAGAAAGATCTTTGTTATGATGACGGTTATTGCAAAGAAGGACTGAAGTGGGCTGGAGAAGTCGTAACAAAAGAATACTGCCTAAAACACAAACTAATTTGGGATGAAAAAAATAGAAGCTGTAATATGTATTCAACACACAAATAAATAATCGAATTTAATCAACTATTCATGCAACATTTTCTAAAAGCCAAGTTCTGAAGTCATAGATTAAAGCCAGAATAATAAAAGAGATCACTTTTAAGTGGTCTCTTTTATTATGTTTCGGATTGAAGATTAGAAGCTCTCACAAAGTGAAGCTTTGTAGAGGTGAGGGCTCTACGATAGTTGGGCAAAGCGAGCGAAGGAGCGCCGAATCAATATTGGACAGATATAAATACATATCTTTAATTTAATTTCAAATTTTGATTTATTGTGCATAATAAACTATAATTTACACTTATTACCTGGGTTCAATTATGGCAACAGAAAAAATTAAAAAATTAAGTCTTTCAGAACGCCTCTTTTTCTTTTCGTCCCTGTCTGCATTGGCAAATTCTCAAATCCCAATAATGGACGTCTTTTTACATATTGCCGAACATACAAACGCAGCAGCTACAAAAATTGTTGCTACCGAAATCAATAAACGATTAACTAAGGGGTTCTCATTTGAAAAAGCCCTATCTCCATTTTCTGAGTCACTAGGCATTATTGAAACCAATATGTTAGTGATAGGTGAAGCCACTGGCAGATTAAAATGTATGCTTGAAGCTATCGTTCAAAAAATAAATAATCAGATATACTATAGAAACAAAATAATTTCAGGCATCACATATCCCTCAATATTAACGATTATATTAATTGTGCTTATTCCATTACTGCTTATTATTTCATTACCATATCTTGGAGCCGCTCGGACTAACAGCACTACCAACGTACAAATAGAACTAATACCAATTCTTATCGTAATATTTTCTTTCTTTTATTTTATTGTCTTACTAATAAAAAAATCACAGGAAAGCAAAAAACTTAAAATATTTTTTTCAAAAGTATTGCTAAAAATACCATTTATAAATAAAATCTATTACTACATTATTCTTTGTGATTTTCTGACAACAGTTGAATCTTGTTTTAATGCCGGTATGTCAATGACAGAATCTCTAGAATTTTCAAGACAAATTTTTCCAAAACATTTTGAAAGCTATAAAAATGTGAAAAAAGCCATAGAACTAACAACTAAAGGATGGAGCTATACAGAATCATTTGTTGAAACTGGAATAATCCCTAAAAATCATAACCTATTGATATCAATATTTATTGCAACAGGAGATATAAACACATCATTTTCAAACATAGTATACTGGCTAGAAAACGAAATCGACCTCAAAATAAAAGCATTTTCAAAAACAATAGAACCAATACTACTAATATTCATTGCTCTTACAATACTACCAATATCAGCAATGCTTAACCATACAATAATAAGTTTCTCTTTATAAAATTTAGAAAATGTTCTTTTACAAAATGTTGAGACTAGTATTAAAGTTATAAAGTAAAAAAGAAAAGTATGTGATATGAGTGGTAATACTAATTCACTTGAAATATTTCAAGCTACATTTTCCAACAACCAGATTCTGAAGTCATAGATTAAAGCCAGAAATTATTGAAAAGACTCACTTATAGTGGGTCTTTTGATGTTTATTCAATCGGTTTATTAAAAAACAAAGGATTTTTGCAGAATATGAAGAGATAGTCTTTCAGGGCTTAATGATTTAAAAATTGTTCGGTTATTTTTATTATTATTTTTTGTTCATAATAAAAGACTGTTCCGCATTTAATACAAAAGCGATACCGCCTCCTGACTCAATAAAAATCGGATGTTCTTTTATGGAGCTTATTATTTTGTCTGATTTTTCTTTTTCAGATAAAATTAATAACATATCCTTTTCCGGCACGATACTGATTCCAAAAAACTTGCAATCTTCTTCTGTACTTGTTCCTCTTGCATCAATAACAGTTCCACCATCTGCTCCTGCAGCGCGCGCTACTGACATTATGTCTTCAGAATATCCGGCACTTGTGATAACTACTATTAGATCCATCTGATTTTGCATTTCAACACCCCCATTAAAATTTTCTTGATTATTTGGACCAAGGCTCAAGTTTGCATTTATATTTTTTGCGCTTATTGAAAATAGTGCCCCTTTTGCACCAGTATTTTCGATAGAATATTTATGCACTGATTCTCCAAGCCCAGTGACAGATTCACTTGCAAGGCTAAATAATATCTTTTGATCAAAATAATCTCCAGCGTATATTCCATTAATAAAACCTTTTGCAAACACTTTTGTGCAACCGGGAGCTCCTGATTTTTTCAATACGTTTAATACATCAGTCCCTTTTTCTTCATTTACGATAATTATAAACAGTTTTGAGTCTTTTAAAAAAATATCTTCCATCATAAAAATCCAATCAATTATTTACATAAAGAAAGCAATCGAAATCGCGCCAATAGTTGTCATTACTACCGTATAAGGGAAGGTGAGTTTGATCATTTCCCAGTATGATAAATTTATTAGTGGTGCAAGTGAAGAAGTAAGCAAAAACAAAAATGCCGCATGCCCGTTTGGAGTAGCAACAGCGGGAACATTTGTCCCCATATTTACGACAACCGCAAGCTTTTCGTACCATTCAGGCGTAACAAGTCCGCTTTTGTATGCTTTCTCTACTTCGTTTATGAAAACAGAAGCAACAAATACGTTATCGCTAATGAAGGAAAGAAAACCATTCACAAAGAACAAGGCCAAAAGCTGTGCTTTTCCACTAAAAGTGAACACCCACTGTATAAGCGGGGTTACCAGATTTTGATCGACTACGACAGCCAACACCGCAAAAAATACCACAATCAATAACACAAAAGGCATAGCGTTGTTAAAAGCTTCTGAAAAATCATGTTCTTTTGTCAATCCTTTAAACGCTGACAGTATTATTATCAAAGCGATACCGATAAGGCCCACTTCCGCAACGTGAAAACCAAGACCAATAAATAATAATATCCCGACGATAGCTTGTACTGAATACAAATATATTGATTGGCTGGTTACTTTTGAATATTTGGCTTTGTAGTCTTTAACAATGGCATCGTAAGCTCTTTGCGGTAATTGATATCCAAAGCCTGGGAATTTAAGAGCTTCTAGTATCGGACATAATATAAATCCTCCTATTGAGACAGGAACAGAAATTATCGAACATTTTTGGAAAAAATCCACAAAGCTCCAGCCTAATTTATTTGCAATCATCAGATTATGTGGTTCACCCACAATGGTCATAGTACCACCTAACACAGTACCAACAGCGCCATGCATAACAACATTTCTTAAAAAGCCCTTGAATTCATCCATTTCCTTGATGGAGTCAGGGGAGTCCTGATAATCGGTTGCAACTTTGTGATAAACCGCGTAAAAATTAAAACAAATAGCAATAACAGCTGCTATTAACGTTAATGCGTCTAAAAAGGCTGACAATGCTGCACAGATAAGCGAAAAGAGCAAACATAAAAGACTTTTGTTCCTTACCCAAACAAATAACTTGGTAAATGCAAGAAAAATTATATCTTTTAAATAATAAATTCCGGCAACCATAAAAATCAAAAGCAATAAAATAGGTAAATTTATTAGAATTTCATTATAAACATGCTTTGGATCAGTTAAACCTATTGCGATTGCCTCCAGTGCAAGTAAGCCCCCTGAAGGAACCGGGTAGCATTTGAGGGCGAGTGCTAATGTACAAATAAATTCCAATAAAAGCATCCAACCCGCCACAAATGGGCTGACAAAATAATATACTATAGGGTTGATTATTAAAAATAACAATATTGTTATTTTATACCAGACTGGAGTTTTACCTAAAAAACTTTTACTGAACACTTTTAACATAAATAATCACCAAATATAAATTGTTTCATAATCTTCCAACCACTATAATACTATAATTCTACATATAACACAATTTTGAGAAATATTAGCATAGCAAAACCTTGTCAGAATTGAATCATAAACTGCTTTTCATGTTTAAAATAGCAGATAACTAAAAAGACCCCAAATGATGGAGTCTTTTTTATATTTAGAGATTTATTTTTTTGTTTCGGTTGAAAACAATCCTTTAATTTCTTTTTTTTGCTGATTTAAAAGGTCTTTTTGATTTTGAATCATTTTCTTGTTGTTATCAACAAATTCCTTTTGTGCTTTTTTTTGTTCTTCTATTTTTCTTTGCTTTTCTTCTGCTTGTTTTTGTTTTGCTTTCTCTATTTCTTGTTGTTTAGCACGGACTTCTTTTTCTTTGTTTAAGACTGGTGCTGTAACTTTGTTTATTTTAGTGTTTAGTGTGTTAATAGCATTTTCCGTATATGTTGTGGTTGCCGCTGAAGCAACAGTCGCTGTTAAACAGAAGATACATGCCAGTGTTAAAAGTTTTTTCATTTTTGTTACCTCTTTCACTCTACTATTCTGATTTTATTTTATTTTATTTGTTTTTTCAAGGTTAGAACTTGAATAGATTTTTTAGTTCTTCTTTCGAGTTTTTAATTTTTTCTTTTTGTTCGTTGATTTTGTTTTTGGTGTCTGTTATGGCTGAGTTTTTAAACTCGATTGATTCTTTTTTTATATCAGTTATTTGTTTTTTTACATCGCTAACCGTACTTTTGAAATCTATTGCTGAAGTATCGGTCTTTGTTAACCATTTAAATGATTTTACTGATGATTGGCTTTCTATTCCGCCATTAAAGACCACCTTAAAATCTTTGTATGATTTTTGTCCTGAAGAAAGTTCAGGAATAAGTGCCGTATTTTCGTTAGCTGGATCCGTCGTCATTGATTTTATTATCATAGAAGTAAGTGTGCCGAATTTCGGTATATAAGATGTAAGCTTGTCTACGGATAAATCGCCTAATGGGCCTAAAAGCGCGACAACATTTGAACTTAATCGACCGAGCACTATTACATTTGTTGTGCCGTTTAAGATGTTGTATTTCCCGTTTACGTGGTAAGCCATAGTTGGGCCGCAGGTTTGTATAGATGAAATTTCCGCCCAGCCGTTTTTAAAAGTCATATTTCCTTTTATGTATTTAAAGGTTGCTGTATCTCTTATGGTTGAAATTGCACCTATATTGTTTATTGCGGCTCTCAATATATTATTTGCAATTATATTTTGCGCATTTAAGAAGTTTTCTAATCTTCCGATTTTTCCTAAAGTACCATCGTTTATCACAAATGAGAATGAACCTTTCAAAGACTTGACCATATCTTCATATTCAATTCCTTGAAGAGATACCTTTGCATTAAAGTCAAGTGAACCGATTAATGCATTTTTTATTCCAGCGGCACCTTCTATTGCAGTAGTTGCATTCATGTTTTTGCCATGGAAGTCGACGATGGTCTTAGTAGTGTTCATATTGTAATCAATTTTTCCTCCTACTTTCCCTGAGAAGGCGTTTCCTGTTATGTTTTTAAGGTATAACATTTCGTTTTTCATTAAGAAAGCAGCATCTAATTTTTCGGCAACAATACCTCCTGAGACAAGTTTTTCAATTTTTCCGTTGCCGACAAACATAGGTCCATTTAAGTTCAAGGTCATATTTTCAATAGTAACCAGCATCTCTGGCATTGAAATTAATGGGAGAAGGAAAGTCCCTTTAAATATGGGGTTTATACTATTTCCTGTAATTGTTGTATTACCTTTAACCTTTAATACGGAATTATTAAACCCCGGAATCGGAAGTGTAGAAACAGCCGGTATAGAATATGTCAGGTCTAAGTTTTGGCTCATTGGGTAGAAATATCCACTCAAATTCGAGTTTAAATGCCCTACGGTATTAAAATCCAACGCCATTTTTTCGCTAAGATAATTTTTGATTACACCTGAAACAGAAAATCTAATCTTATCGATAGCAACATTTGCCGGATTTATTGTAATAACTTTTTCTTCTATTTTGGCTGTTGCATATGGGATAGAAACAGTTGCTCCTGGGTTTATCGCTTTAAGGTTTTGAACTGATGCCGTTCCTTTAAAGGTTTTCTTTTCAGAAATTATGTTTATTTTTGAAATTGGCAGAACAATCGTTGTAGCAGAGGGGATATTTTTGATATTAAGATTCTCTATTGAAACATCAGCCTTTGGTGCTATGGAATTTAATTTACCCGCCAGAGAAGCTGAGAGAGTAATTGTTCCGCTATTAAAATTATTATCTTTTAAGAGAGCTGATTGTCCAAAAGATACAAGTAAATTTTTAATAGAAAGCTTGTTTGCCAGGATATACAAGTCGGCCGTAGCATCTTGTTTTATCGTCCCTCGTATTGTTATTGGTTGCCCTTGGACATTGAAACCTGCATTTTTTATATCAACAATATTATTATCAAGACTTATGTCTGCATTGATTTTGTCCAATACAACGTTGTATAATCCATAGCTCACATTAGCGTTTGGTATTTTCAAATAACCTGAAGAATCAACTTTCTTTAGGTTGGACTTGATATTAAAGTCAGCGTTTACTACTCCGAAAGCAGAAAGTGTCTGTAAATCATTTATGCCAAATGATACGGCAAGAGAGTTTATAAGGCGGCAAATATTGCTTAAATTGGCGTTTGATTTAACGCTCATATCAATCGTTGGCTTTTTACCTGTTTTGATGTTGCCTGATAGTTTTGTTAATTCATTTATAGCGCTGTAGAGATTTGAATCTATATTTATTTTTTCATTTTTGAATATTATGTCCACATTACTGTTTGGAAGTTTTTGGTTGTTTACGGCGATAAACAAATTATCAACATTTAAAAAGCCGTTTAGTTTTATATTCTCTGCATCGCTATTAATTTTTATATCACTTTTTATGTCTGCACTTAATTGGTTGGCATATATGGCTTTAAAGATATCAATTACATTAATTGAAATTTCTTCTTTTTTTTGTTCAATCGGTTGTGGGTTAAAAATCAAATCATTCAACTGAATATCAGGCATTATTTCGTTTAGAACTTTAAGAGAATATGTAAACTGTTTTCTGCCATCAAGTATCAATTGACCTTGAGAATTAATCTTAATTTTTTTATCTAATATAAAATCAGTAACTTTTGTGTCCTGACCTTCAATCGAATACCATTTGTTTGTTGCGATATCTATGAATTTTACTTTATGGTTAGAAATGATTATGTTAGGAAGATGGTTTGACAACCTGATGAAAGGCTTTTTGGCTTCTGTTTGTTTGACTGGTTCTTTGTTTTCCGGAATAAATTTTTCAATTAAAAATTTTCCGTCTTTTTCTACTTTCAAATCAACATTTAAACTGTCAGCACTTATAACGTCAATTTCTATGTTTCTTATAAGTATAGGCAACAGTGAAAGTTTGATTTGAAAATTTTGAGTTTCCAAAAACTTATCTTTGTTCGGTAAAAAAGCTTCTATTTTGTATATTTTCAAACCAGCAGTGAGCTTAGGTGTCGTGACGACTTGCATTTTATCGAGTTTAACTTCAAACCCGGATGATTTTTTTATAAGATCCGTTATTTCCACTTTATGATTATTCAAAATAGGTGTCAGAACAAATGGCAGCAGTAAAAACAATATATATAAAGCTGCAAATAACGATATACAAATGATTCCGATTTTCTTTAGCTTTTCTGCTCTCATAACTCCTCCTAAATATTTATCTAGATTTTATCATAAAACATTTTGCAGCATTTTAACAACAATATTGTTTTGTGCAAAAGCGAATAGGTAAGATAAAACTCCTATTAAAAAACTAAATTATTTTTATTAATTTCTGGCAATCTTTTATAAACAACCCTTTTGAACTGACAATCACATCCTCAAAACCTGTTTTAAGAGCATCTATTCTTCTGCCTCTTACGTTAAGAGCGTCAAGAGCTTTTTCAATCGTATTTGTTGCAAAATAACACAAGTTTTTATGTGGAGCAATAGTTCCTGCCCCCTTCATATATACAATAGTTGCATTTTCAATTTCTTTTGGGGCAAAATTATCTTTTATTGCTTGAACAATTTCCCTATAATCAGTCATACTATCAATGTGTCCGAGGATATTTTTAGTTTTATCTTTTGAAAGCATTACAAAAGGCGCGCAAGTCTCAAATCCATAAGATGTAAGAACCTGTTTATTATTCCCGACAAAAATACAACCTTGTCCAACGTCAACTGCGTCTCCAATCATTTTGAAACAGTTTTTTTTTGGTGAAATGAAAGGAGGTTCAGAAACAGTATCTTTTGGAACCGTTCTCAATAAAAGTTGATTGAAATGATTTTTGACTACTAAATCGTTCATTTTTTCCTTTTTTTGATATAAAAATGAAAAAGATTATTATTTGCTAACCTCATACAAAAAGGCGGATAAGAAGTCTCTTCATATTAACATATGTGAATTTTTTTCATATTTGTATCAAATTTAATTTTCCCGCCTTTTCTATACTTAAAAGGCAAAGGAAAGCATTATGAATATTTTCAAAACAATAATTACAAATGCAAAAGCAACTTCAAACATTAACAACATAATCGACGGCTTAACATCCGAAAAAGACATAGCGATTGCAAATAAATTTGTTGCTTCAATAAAAAATGCTACTCAAGATCAAAGAGATGAAATCTTTACTTTCTTTGCAAAAATAAAAGGTGAAACAAAAGAAGAGATTCAAAGTGCTTTTTTGAAAAGAGTTCAATCCGATGAAGTCAAAAAGGTTTTTGACCCTGTATTAGATACACATAAAGTAGGCTCGAAATTAAATATTACAGAAAACAAAAAACTACCGCTAAATAAAAACTTAGACAGCAGAACAGAAAAATACTTGTATGTTCCTCAAAGTTATGAACAAGATATCAGACGCCCCGGAAGCGGAAGAGACAAAACATTTATGGATGAAATGAGGACTCCCGGAATCAGCCGTGATAAAGCATATATGGCAGAAATCAGCCGTCCGGGAATAAGCAGTGAAGAAGCCTATAGACGCTCAATTTCAGGAATCCCAAGAATATAAACTTTATTTTAACGGTCAATTATAAACAGGCTTCAGGTTCCTTTGGTTCTTTGAAGAATTTTTCTTTGAAAAACAAAGATAAATCTACTAGACTTATAAGAACAGGAACTTCTATCAATGGTCCCACAACCGCTGCGAATGCTACGCCCGAACCGATTCCAAAAACGGCTATGGCTACAGCTATTGCCAGCTCGAAATTATTTCCTGCCGCAGTAAAAGCAAGTGTTGCGGATTTTTGATAATTTGCACCAAGCCTCTTGCTCAAGAAGAAACTTACTAGAAACATTATTGAAAAGTATATCGTAAGCGGGACAGCGATTCTTAAAACATCCATAGGAATTTGGACGATAAGCTTTCCTTTCAAGCTAAACATAACAACAATCGTGAATAGCAATGCAATAAGGGTTATATTGCCTATTTTGTGAACAAAACCATCGTGATACCATTCGTATCCTTTTATTTTTATCAATATGGTTCTGGTCAAAAATCCAAGAATAAAAGGAATACCAAGATAAATAAATACACTTTGTGCAATCATTTTTATGTTAACCTGGACAATCGCACCTTCTAAACCAAACAAGGGCGGCAATATTGAAATAAAAAACCAAGCCATAACGCTAAAAAACAAAACCTGAAAAATACTGTTAAATGCAACAAGACCTGCACCATATTCGGGAGAACCTTCTGCCAAATTGTTCCAGACAAGAACCATCGCAATACATCTGGCAAGACCAATCATAATTAGTCCTATCATATATTCAGGATAGCCATGTAAGAATATTATTGCTAAAAAGAACATCAAAAATGGTCCGATAATCCAATTAAGCCCTAAAGACAGTCCTAAGACCTTTTTGTCTTTGAAAACTTCTGGAAGCTGTTCATATTTCACTTTTGCAAGAGGCGGAAACATCATCGCAATAAGACCAATAGCTATAGGAATGTTTGTCGTTCCGACTTGAAATTTGTTAATAAAAGACTCAGTACCCGGTATAAAATATCCAATAGCAACCCCAAGCGCCATTGCCAACAATATCCAAAGTGTGAGATGCCTTTCAATAAAACACATTTTCGCCGAAACTTTGTTTCGCATCATTTTCTCCTCTTCAAAATTACAAAAAAGATTATATAACTATTTGGCGATTTTGCCAAATAGTTTAACAAAACGGTTACACACTCGTGTTTATTCTAATTTTTTTGTATCTCTTCTAAGCAAGAAAACGTATCTGAAAGGCAAGGGCAAATAAGTTTATAAAATACTTTCAGACCACGTTTTTCATCTAGTACAAGCCCTGCTTTTTTCATAACCAAAAGATGTTTTGATATTGTTGAAATATCAACACCTACTTGTTCAACGATTTCGCAGACACATTTTTCACCATCAGACAAAAAATCAACAATAAAAAGTCTTGTGGGATGAGCAAGAGCTTTCATTATTTCTGATCGTTTTTTGTATTTCTTTAAAATATCAGATTTCATAGGCGTTATTATAACATATTAAGTTCTAACAGTCTTATCAAGCACTCCACAGCACTTGCTACCTTTTTATTGACCTCCTTTATAATTAAAAGTATAATTTTAATTATTTTGAGAAAATTTTTTCAAAAATTAGCACTTATATGATAGAAAGAATTCCCAATGATTAATAGACGCATTATAGACGGAACAGCCTTTGACGACAATCTAGGGCAGGATGGAAGTACCTACAACGCAGATACGATGAGAGGTGACAAAGGGAACGATGTCTATCATATAGATAACTATCTGGACAGGGTTGTAGAATACAAAAATGCCGGAACAGACACTATAATAATAGACAGCGACTATGTTTTCAACTCATTCAATTACACTCTTCCTGCGAACATAGAATATCTTGATGTAAGCAATTACAGCATCCCTGCTTTTATTCAGAGCCTGGTTGGTATAGAAGGATTCACCCAAGCAGATTGTGATGCAAGCTTAAACTACTTACAAATATATAAAAGCAAAATCTATGGAAATGAACTAAATAACTTGATTTCTGTTTCCAATTCAGACTCTGCCCCATATATAAAAACATTCGCAATGGCTGGAAACGATATAATAATAGGTTCTGACGACGGTGATTTTATTGATGGTGGAGTAGGAAATGACCTTCTTTTAGGTGAAGGCGGCTATGATAGCCTATATGGCGGAGCCGGAAATGACACAATAAAAGGTTACGGCATTTTGGTCGGAGGAGCAGGTAATGACACTTATTACACAGACCCTGGCAACATCTATGAATCTAAAAACGGAGGGATTGACACTCTCAAATTCAATTCCGAATCACTCGGAAGTTCATCAGGATTTGGTATGGGACCTTGTGCTAACGTAGAAATCCTTGATTTTTCAGAAATAACTTCACCTACATATGCAAATTATTCTTTTGAAATCGGCGGCAATAACACATCAGACACCTTTATAACCGGTGCAGGCAAATACAACCTTTACGGAAACGGCGGTAATGACACTTACGTTCTTAACGGCATAGCTACTTCAGTAACTATAAATGAAGAAATAAAAGGTGGAACCGATACAATCAAGTTAGCTGCCTCAAATGGCTCTTATGCTGGTCTTTCAACAATATATATTACCGAAAATGTTGAAAATTTGGATGCCTCATCAATCACAAATTCAAATAACCACTTGTTTCTTGTAGGTAATTCTGTTGCAAATACTATTACAGGTGGTGCCGGAAACGACACTCTTGACGGATATTCAGATACTTACACAGATAGATTGGTAGGCGGAAATGGCAGCGACACATACATCCTTCACGATTCAAAAGACATAATATCAGAATTAGGAAAGCAATTGGGAGACATCGATACAATCAAACTTGATAGTGATTTCAGTCCGATAAAATATGTTTTAAACAACACCAAAATAGAAGCTTTAGATGCAAGTTCTTTGGCATCCGCAATAACATTGAACGGAAACTCATTAACCGCAACAAAAATAACAGGTGGTGCAGGGAACGACACTATTACGGGAGGCCGAGCCGTCGACACCTTGATTGGAGGAGAAGGCAACGATATTTTATACGGCGGAACAGAAGCTGTAACTGACATCTTACAGGGTGAAAACGGTGATGATACTTACATTTTAAAAGATACCAAAGACATAATAATTGACACAGACGGAGCAAATACAATTAAATTAAATAACTTATTTACTGGCTCTCTCAGCTTGTCTAATACAATCGGATATGACTATACTTCTGCCAAAATTGGTACGATTGATGCAACCGCATCATCAAAAAATCTAATCCTTGTGGGTAACGCCACTTCTTCAACCTTAGTAAAAGGTGGTGCAGGCAGAGATTCCATTACAGGAGGCTCCGGAAATGACACAATATATGGAGGTTCTGGCAACGACACATTAAGAGGCGGAGAAGGGATAAATGAACTTTACGGTGGAGATGGAAACGACCTCTTTATCGTTGACGGTCATGAAAACCTATTAGCGCCCAACGCAATCATAGACGGCGGCAAAGGAACAGATACTCTCAAATTAATCTCTTCTGACGCTTCTGGTTCTCCTGACGGCTATTTTTATCATGACAGCGATAATGATGGAATCATAGAACAGCTAACAAGATTTGATTATGCATCAATAGCTCAAGCAAATACGGTTGAAAATCTGGATTGCTCAAGCCTTACAAAAACTGACATGAAGATCACAGGAAATGCTTTAAAAAATATCCTTACAGGTGGTGGCGGAAATGACACCATTGATGGAAGTTCAGGAATCGATACTATGATTGGCGGAGCAGGGAGCGACACATATTATCAACATAATTATAATGACAAGATCGTAGAATCTCTTAACGGCGGAAGCTCTGATAAAATCGTTATAACATCAGATTACAAGTTCGGCAGCTCCTTGAATTACACACTTGTTAACAATGTAGAAACACTGGACATGGGACTTCTCGACTTAACACAAAAAATACAAGATCAAAATCGCTTGACTTCTTTGCAAAAAAACAAAGCAACTGTTAACGGAAATTCATCAGATAACGTGATTTTTGCAAGTAATTCATCCGGAAAATACTATAAAGTATTTATGAAAAACGGAAATGATTTGTTTTATGGAAGCGGCAGTGATGATTATGTAGATGGAGGCGAAGGAAACGACACAATTTATGGCGAAGAAGGAAACGACACCATCATTGGCGGCAAAGGCAACGATATCCTGACAGGAGGTAATGGCGCTAACACTTATTCATTCTTTGAAGGAGACGGAGTAGATTTAATCACCGAAACTAATAGTTCAGACATCATCAATATCGCCATAAGCACAGGAATTTCAAAGAAAAATGACCTGTTGTTTTATACGGATGATTCAAATAATTTATATATAGATTATTCTGACGGAAAAATAGGAAAAGACATTGTTAAAATAACCCAAGGTAAATACGATGAATTTACAACGATACAGATAGGAAAAGAGATGATTCATCTCGGTTCCGTTACCAATTATTTAGCGGCAACAGGATCAAGATTTAACGGGCTTGACTCTTCAGCTATCTCAGCGTTGACTTATGCAGACAAAGCATCAGAATACGCCGATTTAGCTATAGCTGCTGCTTGGCGTTGATAACTTGTTTAAGATTAGGAATCTAAGTGTTGGCGCTTTTACATTTTAAAAGATAAAGACAATCTTGTTTTTAACGGGGTGATTTTTATCGAAATTAACGTTTCAAAAAATTACTCAAGTCAAAAAAGGTCTTGCTCGGTTCTTTGCGTAAATCTTCTATAATTTTTGGCCACACACATTTAGGCGTATCAAAAATAGGATCACTAATAATTTTGACAAAATCTTTATGTTTTTTATTTTCTGGCTCCCAAACTGCCATTTCATGGTAATTATAGGCCATGTTGCTGTCTGAAGTATTATAAAGCGCAAAAAGGACTTCTATATCCATTTCTATTGCCTTTTTTAAGAAATTCTTCATTTCTTTGTAATTTAGCAAAGAAATAACAAATGCTAATTTAATAGTTTTTATTTTGTTTTTTGCTTTTTGGTCACAAAGCCACTCAATATTTTTCCAAACCTGTTTGTAATTGCTGCCAAGCATAATTTTGTCGTATGTCTTTTTGTTATTTGAATGCACAGAAATAGTAGCAGACACAATTTTGTTTAAAATACCTATCTCATTACAATTTTTCTCATCAAACAAAAGTCCGTTAGAGAGAATATCAAACTTAATATCAGGATAAGTGCTAGAGATTTGTTTCACCAGATTTCTGGAATGCCGACTCGCAAAAAGCTCTCCTTGACCATTGATGCTTACTATTTTTGCATTTTTTAATAACGGTAAAACGGTATCAATAATAGAATCTAATTTTTGTGTTTCCTCAATAGAATTTGTTTTGTATTCGTCTCGGCATATAATGCACTTTAGATTACAGACCTTATCGTGACAGAACGAAAAATGTTCGCAAAGTTGTTCCGATGTCCCGTCTTCTCTACACAGTAACTTAATCTTTTTTTCATCAGCTCTTATTGGAAGACAAAACTCGGTATTACAATATTTGTATGACTTATTTAGGATGCTTCTGCGAAACTCTCTTGCTTCTTCAGAATTTATTATTGATTTAGCATCTTGTTCAAATACATTCCCAAAACTGTATCGATTAGTCCAAATCTCACAGCATGGATAAAGATGTCCATCAAGAGATAAATTCTGCTCTACAAAAGGTCTTTTACAAATAAAATCAAATTTATTCTCTCTGCTCATACTCTATTTTAGCATTAATCTTTACACAATTGTCAATATTTTTTCTTCTACTATAATATTAATGATAATTAAACAACTCTAAGCGGTTTTTGTGGGCTATTTTTGTGAAAACTTAAATAACAACCTGACTTGTTCCCCTGAAGGAATAAGAGCTTGTTGCGCAGGGAATACCGACACCCCCTTATATTTTGACACTCAACAAATGAACAAAAAATTTGATTTAAGTAATTTGCTTGAAAAAAAGAAATCATTTTTAAACAATATTGAAACCTCTGCGTGTAAAGATTGTTTTTATTTAAGACCGTTACAAGACAGTGATGTTTTTACTGCAAAATATAAAAATTTAGACATAAGTCACTGGATTCAGTGCAATTGTGACTGTATTTATTGCACAAGAATGGATTTTTTTAAGAATGAAAAAACATTCAGAGCCAAAAGAAGTAGTTATTATGATATGCTTCCACTTCTGAAGAACTTGTATAAGTATGATCTCATAGATAGAGAAAATCTTACGGTTCTATTCCATGGCGGCGATATTGCTGTTTTAAAAGAATTTCCACCATTAATAAAAGAACTTTATAAAAATGGATTCCAAAGTGCCTTTATATTGACGAATAATATTCTATATCAACCATTAATTGAAAAACTATTAAAAGATAATAAAGGAGGAATGACAACCTCGTTGGATAGTGGGTCAAAAGAAACCTATTTCAAAATAAAAAGGGTTGATAAATTTGACTCCTGCATATCAAACTTAAAAAAATACGTAAGCAAATCAGAAAATCCAAAAATTAAAGTTAAATACATAATTGTTGACAATATTAATGACAACATAGAGGAAATAGAAAAGTTTTTGAAATTAATGTCTTCAATAGGAATATATTATGTTGAATTTATGATTGACAACAGATATATATACCAGCCCGAAATCAAACAAGGATCATTGCCTGAACATTATTTGCATTTATTACATTTTTTCAAAGAAAAATGTCAGGAGCTTAACTTAGATTTTTTCATAGAAAATATAACTCAAGACGCAATCAACAAATCTTTTGCAATCTAATTTTTGTTTGTCAGGGAGCTACGTTTTAATCCGTAGGTAAATATATGTATCTATTAATTCAAAAGAATGTTTAAATTTTATGCAAATTTGGGAAATAAACATAAATAGCGAGATATCATCAGTTTTTTGTATATAAATATTTTATTGAGTTAATATTTTTTTTGAGTTTGTATGAAAGGGTTCGTTTGCATGGCAAATAATACCATCACTAGGAACATATACGACCTAAATGGAAATTTAATGCAACAACTCTCTTATAATCTATCGGGTAAACTTATAGAGAAAAAACTCTATGCTTATAACAACCAGTCAACGTATTTGGCTCAAAGGTACACTTATAATACTTATGGCGTTGTTTTAAAAAAGGATCTTTATGATACCAATGGCAATATAACAAATTCATACTCTTACAATTCCTCAGGACGATTAATAAATTTCTACAAACTATATTACACTGAAGGTAAACTATCAAAATATGTAGCTTACAACCCTGCCGGAAAAGTCACTAATGCTTATGACTACAACACAGATGGAACAGTTGCAAAAGCATACTTATACACTAACGGCGTTTTAACCGGCAATGTTGCTTATATTTATGACTCTTCCAAAAAAGTCATTGAAGCAGATGTTTCAAACAATTCAGGTATTATCGAGAAAAATTATTATTCAAACGGTGCAATTTCTCAAAGAGAGTACTTTTCAAAAGGCATTATCACAAAAAAAGACTTATATTTAGAAGGAAAAGTTTCTCAATCATCAATATATTCAAACGGCTTGTTGTCTCAGGTGCTTATATATAAATACAGCGGCAATCTTCTCGTTGAAAGGGATTACACAGATGCAAACGGAAACCTAACCGTTATTGAAAAATATGTAAGCGGAAAAATCTCTGAAAAAAGCACCTACAATCTTGATGGAAATATAACTTCTACCGCAACATATAACAAAGGTGTTTTGGCAAAAACAGTCAGGCTTTATTACACTGAGGGCATTTTATCTAAAAATGTCACCTATAACCCTGCTGGAAAAGTCACTAATGCTTATGACTACAACACAGATGGAACAGTTGCAAAAGCATACTTATACACTAACGGCATTCTAACAGGCAATGTTGCTTACATTTATGACTCTTCCAAAAGAGTAATTGAAGCAGATGTTTCAAACAATTCAGGTATTATCGAAAAGAATTATTATTCAAATGGTGCACTTACTTTAAAAGAGTATTTTTCAAAAGGTGTAATAACAAGAAAAGATTATATTACGGCTAACAAAGTAACTGAAAGAGAGTTTTTCGATTCTAAATCCTCTTTAATCGAAAAACATTATTTCACAAACGGAATAGTTGTAGAAAAAGATTATTACACAGGAGGTGAACTTACCAGAAAAAGCTATGTTAATTCAAAAGGTGTTGTAACAGAAAATGATTATTTAACAAACGGCGCCATAACTCGTAAAGACAATTTCAAAGATGGCCTTTTATACCAAAGAACATTTCTTTCAAACGGCAGTATCACCGAAGTCGATTATTTTGATTCAAAAGGGAAAGTTTCCCAAAAATCTTTCTATTCAAACAGCAGCCTAACTTCTGTAGAATATTATACAAGCGGTGTTCTCTCCGCCAAAAGTTTTTATACGGACAACAAACTCACCGAAAAAGATTTTTATAAAAATGGGGTTCTATACCAAAAAGACTTCTATACAGGCAATAGCGTTACAGAAAAAGAATTCTATACGGCCGGCAAATTAACCGCAAAAGATTATTTAAGTAACGGCGTTGTAACCAGAAGAGATTACTATGATGCAAACGGCGACATAATAGTTAAAGAAGGAAATGTCGTAATAAATCAGAACGGAGTTAGCGTTTATCAATACGGCCAGTCTTATCTTTGGGCTAAATATCTTGACTATAAACAAGGTGACAATTCAAGACGCTACATGTCAGATTGCGGCGTAGTGGCTTGTGAAAACGTCCTTATCGAAGCCGGTAAAATAGCAAAAAGAACAGCTAACACGATTGTTAACGGCATAGATCAACTTGAATCAGCGATCGTAAACTATGCGGCGACAAGCGGAAATTGTGTTACAAGTAACAGCAATCCTTACTATAATGGCGGAACTTACGCAAGCTGGCAGGTTAATATACTTGCGCACTACGGAGTAACAGCTTATAACCAATATACAACCATTGAAGGGATTGCGGCGGCTGTAAGAAACAATGCTACCGTCATTGCTGAAGTTGATGCTTACAGATTATGGGGTACAGGTTCTTCTCCATATGCGAATCACGCTATCGTTGTCACCGGCGTAGACTTTAATGCCGACGATCCAAATAAAATAGAAGGCTTCTATATTTGTGACAGTGGCAGGGGCTTAGCCAGCGATGCATCAAGGTTCGTTTCACTCAGCCTGATGAAATCCATCTTCCATCTTTACAACTATGGCGGTCAAATGGTTGGAGAGGCTGTAATCAGCAATTCATCCAACAAAATAATGTTAAATCCTGAAACAGGCATAATCGCGGCAGCTAATGACTCTTTAGGCGGATACTTAACCGACGTTGATGTAAACAAAATAATTCAGCAAATGACAGCTTTTGCTGCCGGTTCAGATGAACAGCTCATTGGGATTACAGATTCGGCATCTCAAACTCAGAATTTACAACTTGTCTCGGCGCAAGTAGCTTAATTTTAAATCAATTTGTTTAAAGTACAGGCTGCTCAAAAATAGATTTGTAAACAACCTGATTTGATTCGTTCACGCTTTGTACTAGGCTGATATGATTGATATTAAGCTCAATAGGTTCTGCTGCTATTTTTTTTAAGAGATTCGTTTCTCGTCTTGACTTTATTCTTGCAATTGTAAGATGAGGAGTGAAGCTTTTATCTTTTTTTATATTTAATTCTTGCTGTAAATCTTCTTCAATCCTATTAACAAAGTCTTTAATTTTATCATCAAAATTTCTTGCCGTTAATGCAAGCAATCTTGGATTTCTCTTGTTAGGCCATATTTCAAGCTTGTCGAATACAAGAGAGGCTTTTTTTATAATATCTGAATGTTTTTTGACTATTTGAAAAATTGTTTTGTTTTCAATGGGATTAATCTCGCCGATATATTTCCAGGTAAGATGAATCTTGTCAGAAGGAGTGATTTTCAAATTGCAGAAATTTAATAATTTAAGTTTTTCTATTAACGTAGACAATTTTTCATTTTTGTCATTAAAGAAAGTTGCTATAAAGACTTTATTGTTTTGTTCTAAACCCATATATCACCCAAATAATATTTAATATTATATTATTTAAGCTTTGGTTAATATTAGCCTACCAGTTCTTCAACTTTAGAATTTTTTTGTCTCATTTTTAGGTATCTGCAGCACTGCTGCGTTCTGTCATATCCCAGCATGATACCCAAAATAAAATCTTGCTCAGGAGTTAACTTATTAAGCCTCTGATCGAACGTAGCTATTATTTCTATACAGTGTTTGTTTCCAAAATACACATTTATCTTTGTGTCAGTTATTTTATGGATTATGTAGCTTATATTTTCTTTTTTTAGACGAGCTTCTATTAATTGCTGGTTTTCTTTTTTTTCTGTTGCAAGAACAAGGTTTCTTAAACCTTTTTTAAGTTCATAAATATGATGGCAAAAAACCTGGAGTTCATGCGCCGGGTTTTTACAGTTGGGATTTGTACACAAGTTTTTGTTGTTTTCGATTTTATTTTTTGGGGTAAGAAGCATCTTTTCCTCCTCTACTTGGATTTATTTCTGAGGGCTTAATAAGTAAGAACAAACGACAAACAGAACATAAATCAACTTATATAAAAATTGTACGGTATATTGAACATTGTTTCCAATTTTATTCTATTATTATCGTGAGATATAAATTAAATTTAACATTTCGGAAAGAATGATTTAGAATAGATTAATAACATCAATCGAGGTACTTATGCAAAATACTCCACGAGGAATGAGACTTCATATAGGGATTTTCGGAAAAAGAAATGTCGGGAAATCCAATATTTTGAATGCTTTGACTAATCAAAACATTTCTATAGTGTCTGAAGTTGCGGGAACAACGACAGACCCGGTCGAAAAAGCAATGGAACTGCTTCCTTTGGGTCCTGTATTATTTGTTGATACAGCAGGTATCGATGATGAAGGCAAGTTGGGAGAGATGAGAATCCAAAAAACCTTTAAAATGTTTGACAGGATTGATATGGCGCTTATCGTCTCTGACCAAAATGGCTGGGATAACTTTGAAAAAGAGCTTTATGAAGAATTTAAAAAAAGAGAAATTCCCATAATCGCTGTTTTTAACAAAGCTGATTTAGGCAATATAGAAGAATCAAAACTAAAAGAAATCGAATCACTAGGTATTGAAACAGCAATAACCTCTGCGCAGACAGGTTCTGGAATAAATGATCTAAGACAAAAACTTATCAAACTGGCGCCTGAAGAATTTATTAATTGCCCTTCAATAGCGGCGGATTTAATCCCTCCGGGAGAATTGGCTGTGCTTGTTGTCCCTATAGATTTAGAAGCTCCAAAAGGAAGGCTGATTCTTCCTCAAGTACAAACAATAAGGGATCTTTTAGATAATGACTCGATGGTGATGGTTGTCAAAGAAAGAGAATTGAGAGAGGGATTATCAAGATTAAACAAACCTCCTCACATTGTTATAACAGACTCTCAGGCATTTTTAAAAGTGTCTGCTGACGTTCCGAAAGATGTTCAACTGACATCATTCTCTATACTTTTCGCAAGATTTAAAGGTGACTTAAACGAATTCGTCAGAGGTGCTGCATCTATTGAAAAATTAAAACCCGGCGATAAAGTTCTTATTTGTGAATCCTGCACACACCACGCTATAGGAGATGACATCGGGAGAGTTAAAATCCCTCGCTGGTTAACCCAATACGTTGGAGGGAAATTAGAATTTGAACATTATGCCGGTCATGATTTCCCCGAAAACATCAAAGACTATAGTTTGATAATCCACTGCGGCGCTTGCATGACAAACAGAAGAGAAATCTTATCAAGAATCATAAAAGCAAAAGAGGCCAATGTACCTATAACAAACTATGGACTAGCTATAGCATATTCTTTGGGGATTTTTGAAAGGGCACTTGTTCCATTTCCTATGGCTAAACAAATATATGACGAATGTAAATTAATGTAACTCTTACACTTTATCGTTAACAATAAAAATCATGTTCGTGGCTTTCATTATTTGGAAGTCACCACTATTGTTGAAACAAGAACAAAAGCAACCCTTAAATATGCATCAGGGAAAGCAAAATCAATTACTCGGATAGTACATAATCTGAGATTTCATATATAATAAAGGAAAGAAAATTATTCTTTCCTTTATTTTTTGAGGTAAAAATGCAGTATAGAGTTGAAAAAGACCTTTTAGGAGAAAAAAATATTCCGCAAAATGCATTTTGGGGAATTCACTCTATGCGTTCAACAGAGAACTTTCCTATCACAAATTATAAAATCAACCAGACCTTTATAAAGTCATTTGGTTATGTAAAACTAGCTTGTGCTCAAGCCATCAAAAATCTTGGAATCCGGGATGAAAAGAAAGCTGACGCAATAATAAAAGCTTGTGAAGAACTTATATCGGGTAATCTAGACGATGAATTAATCGTAGACCCTTTGCAAGGAGGCGCCGGAACCTCCTTAAATATGAATGTCAATGAAGTTTTAGCCAATAAAGCCCTGGAGAATTTAGGCAAAAACAAAGGCGAATATTCAATCATTGACCCAATTGAAGACATAAATCTTTATCAATCGACAAATGATACTTATCCGAGCGCATTGAAAATTGCGTGCATATTTTTACTTAGAGAACTGGAAAAAGAAGTAATTTCTCTTCAGGAAAGCTTTGAGAAAAAGGAAAAAGAATTTTCTGACATTGTAAAAGTGGCAAGAACTCAGCTTATGGACGCTGTTTTAGTTACTTTAGGAAAAGAATTTTCTTCTTACGCTGAAGCCATAGCCAGAGACAGATGGCGAATATACAAATGCGAAGAACGTTTAAGGGTAATTAATATAGGTGGAACCGCTATTGGAACAGGTTTAAGTGCCCCAAGAAAATACATATTCTCTGTTATCGACAAATTGAGAGATTTGACAGGGATAGGACTTGCAAGAGCGGAAAATCTTGTTGAATGCACACAAAATTGGGACGCTTTTGTTGAAGTGAGCGGGATTTTAAAAGCCCATGCCTCGAATCTCATAAAAATATCAAACGATCTGAGGCTTATGAATTCAGGCCCTAAAGCAGGTTTCGCAGAAATAACTATTCCTCCAAGGCAGGCAGGGTCATCTATTATGCCGGGCAAAATTAATCCTGTGATATTGGAAGCTGCAGCGCAAGCAGGAATCAAGGTTATAGGAAATGACACAATAATTACTCAATGCATTTCCATGGGGCAATTGGAACTCAATCAATTTGCGCCTTTAATAGCTTTTTCGATGATTGAATCTATAGAAATCCTGATAAATGCTAACAGAATGCTTAGGTTAAATTGCATTGACGGCATAAAACCAAACTTAGAAAACCTCAAACTTCAAGTAAATAATAGTTATGCCACGTTGACAGCTCTTTTACAAAAGATTGGTTATAAAAAAGCTTCCGAGATAGCTGAAGCTGTTGAAAAAGGTCGAATTAGCATAAAAGAGTATGTTCTTCAAAACAAAATACTGACCGAAGAAGAATTTAACGAACTAACTTCTCCTGAATCAATATTATCTTTAGGGCACAACCAACCCATTCAACAATAGTAAAATTATAAAAGTTTATTTGACTTTAAAAATATTAAGTCATATATTTTTATTGTAGTGTGTCTGGACAATTTAAAGATGAAGAAAATTTCGGTTGTAATCCATACTTACAACTCTGAAAAATATATTGAAAGATGTATAAAATCTGTTATAAAGGCAGATGAAATTATCGTGTGCGATATGCATAGTACGGATAAGAGCACAGAAATAGCCGAAAGCCTTGGTTGTAAAGTTGTATATTTCGACAATGTAGGATTCGTAGAACCAGCAAGAAATTTTGCGAACTCTCAAGTTACATCAGATTATTTTTTAATTTTAGACAGTGATGAATATGCTTCAGAGGGTTTAATCGATTATTTGAAAGACTATATCAATAATAATGATGAATTTGAAGGCGCAAGAATACCTTATAGAAATGAAGTCTTGGGAAAAATCTTGAAATCTTATTCAAAAGCAGGAATCTTGAGATTTTTCAAAAAAGGATGCGTCGACTACAAACCAATCGTCCATATTATGCCTGCTGTAAAAGGTAAGATTATCAGTCTTCCTCAAAAACCAAATGTATACATAACCCACACGATGGTTGATGATTTAAATGAGCATATTTTAAAATGGAACCACTATACTTCATTGGAAGTTGAAAAGTCCTTATCCAGAGGAAAAAAATTCGTTCTTAGGAATTTATTGCTAAGGCCGATAGGCGAATTTTTTAAACTTTATTTTCTAAAAGGCGGTTTCAGAGACGGTTTACATGGTTTTATATTCGCCATCATAGGAACTCATTATAAATTCATGCAGAGTGTCAAACTTTGGAACCATGAATTAAAAACAAGCAATTAACTTTAAAAAATTTACAGACTTTGCATAGTATATTATACTGTTTTAGGAGGGTATAATGCCTTTTGAATTCATAAAACAGGACATTATAGATGTTATCCTTATAAGCCCAAAGGTTTTAGAGGACAATCGCGGATTTTTTATGGAAAGTTATAAAAAATCTGACTTTTTGTCTGCAGGGATATTAGACGAATTTAATCAGGACAATTATTCAAAATCACAAAAAGGGGTGCTAAGAGGCCTTCATTACCAAGATGGAGATATGAAACAAGCAAAGCTCGTAAGATGTGTAAAGGGCAAAATTTTTGACGTTGTTGTTGATATAAGAAAAGACTCTGAAACATACGGAAAGTGGTTAGGGGTCGAGCTTTCAGAACAAAATAATTATATTTTGTATATCCCTGAAGGTTTTGCCCATGGGTTTGTAGTTTTGTCTGATGAGGCGGACGTTATGTACAAAACGAGCAATGAATATTCTCTTGAACACGAACGAGGCATACTTTGGAACGATCCTGAGTTGAATATTGATTGGAACATAGATTTTGAACCTCTTATTAGTGAAAAAGACAAAAATCTGCCTTTATTTAAAGAAATAAAGGAGACTTTATGCAGTTATTAGTCACAGGTGGCGCTGGTTTTATAGGTTGCAATTTTATAAAGCATATATTGAAAAAATATCCTGATTATAAGGTTATAAACCTTGATGCGCTCACATATGCAGGTAATATTGAAAACTTAAATGATATAGAAAACAATCCTAATTATAAATTTGTAAAAGGTGATATCAGAGACAAAAAGACTGTTAAAGAGCTTGTCTCGGAATGCAGCGTTTTGGTTAACTTTGCAGCTGAAAGCCACGTAGATAGAAGCATTGTGGAACCTGAGATTTTTGTCGACACCAATATAAACGGTACGTTAAATCTTCTGGAAGCTTCCAAGGAATTTAAAATAGACAGGTATATTCAGGTTTCAACAGATGAAGTATATGGAACACTTGGTGATAAAGGCTATTTTACGGAGAATTCGCCGCTAGCCCCCAACTCTCCATATGCAGCTTCAAAAGCAGGCGGAGATTTGCTTGTAAGATCATATTACGAAACATACAAGTTACCGGCGATTATAACACGCTGCTCAAACAATTACGGTCCTTACCAATATACCGAAAAACTTATCCCGTTTTTTATCATAAAGCTTTTAAAAGGTGAAAAAGTACCTGTTTATGGAGACGGACTAAATGTAAGGGATTGGCTTTATGTAGATGATCATTGCAGCGCCCTTGATGATGTTATTCATAAAGGCAGAGCGGGTGAGGTTTATAATATTGGCGGTCACAATGAAAAAACCAATTTAGAGATTACAAAAATAATATTAGATGCGATGGGCAAAGACGAAAGTTCAATTGAATTTGTAACAGATAGGCCGGGACATGACAAGAGATATGCCATTGACAATACAAAAATCCAAACAGAGCTGGGATGGCATCCGTATCTAAAATTTGAAGAAGGCATAAAATCGACTATAGATTGGTATTTAAACAATCAAGACTGGGTAAAATCAATCGAATCAAAGAAAGAACAGAAACAATGAAAGTATTAGTAACTGGGGCAAATGGAATGTTAGGGCAAGACTTATGCCCGGCATTAGAAGATTATGGGTATGAAGTCATAGAAACAGATATCGATAATTTAGACATCACAAATGAAATAGCTGTCAGGAAATTTATAAAAGACGAGAAACCCGAAATGGTTATTCATTGCGCTGCTTATACTGATGTAGATGGCGCTGAAAAAGAATTTGATAAAGCTCTTTTAATCAATGAAAAAGGTACAGAAAACATAGCTAAAGCATGTTCTAGCATCGATATTCCGCTTGTTTATATTTCAACCGACTATGTTTTTGACGGAGAAAAAAAATCCCCATACACGACAAATGATAAGCCTAACCCTATCAATAAGTATGGTTTAAGCAAATTAAAAGGTGAAGAAGCTGTTATCAGCCATTGTCCAAAGTTTTATATAGTTAGAACAAGCTGGCTGTATGGACACCATGGTAAAAATTTTGTTGAAAAAATTATTTCGCTTAAAGATAACCAAGAGTTAAAAGTTGTGGACGATCAAATAGGTTCTCCTACCTGGACTATGGATTTCGTGGAGGCTCTTGTTGATATTATAGAGGAAGAACCGTATGGAATATATCACATTTCAGCCAGCGGAGCCACCAGTTGGTTTGATTTTGCTAAAGAGATATTCAAACTCATAGGAGAAAAAGTAAATCTGGTTTCTTGCACAAGCGAAGAACTGGATAGAGAAGCAAAAAGGCCGAAATATAGCGTGTTAGATTCTGACAATTGTTGCAGGGACTGGAAATTAGCCCTTAAAGATTACTTAAGTTTAAGGAGTGATGAATGAAAGGTATAATTCTCGCTGGAGGCACGGGCACAAGACTTTATCCGAGCACAATGGCTGTTTCAAAACAGTTGCTGCCGGTTTACGATAAACCAATGATTTACCATCCTATTTCAGTACTTATGCTGGCAGGAATAAAAGATATTCTCATCATTTCAACACCTCAGGATTTACCTAATTTCGAGAAACTTTTAGGTGACGGCTCAAATATCGGGGTTAATTTCACTTATAAAATACAGCAAAAGCCGGAAGGCTTGGCTCAAGCTTTTATAATCGCGGAAGATTTTATCGGAACAGACAAAGTTGCTTTAATACTCGGAGATAATATATTCTATGGACAAGGTTTTTCAACCACACTAAAAAATATTGTTTCAAAGAACTGCGGAGCAACTATTTTTGCATACCACGTGAAGGACCCTGAAAGATTTGGCGTTGTTGAGTTTGATAAAGACAAAAAGGTTTGTTCTATAGAAGAAAAACCCAAAAATCCCAAGTCTAACTATGCCGTTACAGGTTTATATTTTTACGATAATAATGTCGTTGAATACGCTAAAAAGCTTAAACCTTCTAAAAGAGGTGAGCTGGAAATCACTGACCTTAATAATATTTATTTATCTAAAAATAACCTGAATGTAGAATTGCTGGGAAGAGGTTTTGCTTGGCTGGATACAGGAACGCACAGCTCTTTACTTCAAGCCAGCCAATTTGTTCAAACAATCGAAGACAATCAGGGTATAAAAATTGCTTGTCTCGAAGAAATAGCTTACCAAATGGGCTTTTTAACAAAAGAACAAATCTTAGACAATATAAAGCAGTTTAAAGGCAATAATTATTACGATTATATCTTGAGAATAATAAAATAATTTTTATACTCTTCCATATACATCTTGATATCTAATGATATCGTCTTCAGAAATATAATCACCTTTTTGAACTTCTATTATTTTCAATTCTTTATCAAACGGATTTTGAAGAGAATGCTTTGCTTTTAAAGGGATATCGATACTTTGTCCTGCTTCAAGCTTGTATTCTTTATCTTCAAGCACTACTACAGCCTTGCCTTCTAAAACAACCCAATGCTCTGAACGGTGATTGTGAGACTGAATTGATAACTTTTGTTTTGGAGAAACACTTATAACTTTTGTCAGGTAACCTTTTCCTTCGGCCAGACAAGTATAATACCCCCACGGACGGAAAATTGTTTTGTGAAGAAGGTGAGTGTTGTCTTCTTTTTTCTTTAATTCATCGTAAATCTTTTTAACTTCTTGGGACTTATCTTTTTTACACGCCATAATAGCGTCTTCTGTTTCAACAATAATAACATCTTCGAGGCCAGAAACTGCTACAAGTTTTTTTGTACTATAGATAAAAGAATTTTTTACATTATTGGCAATAACGTTGCCGTTAACAACGTTGGAATCTATATCTTTTTCTCTGACATCATACAATGATTGCCAAGAACCAAGATCATTCCAGTCAGATTTTAATTCTACAAGAGCTATCTTGTCTGATTTTTCCATAACCGCATAATCAATTGATATAGATGGCATCTCTTCATAAACACCATATTTTATGGATTTATCTTCTGCAAAATTAAGTTTTGCAAGATTATTATAAATCTCTGGAGAATATTTTTTGAACTCTTTTAATATCGTCGAAACTTTGCCCATAAATATTCCGGCATTCCAGTAGAATGTACCTTCATTTATGTATTTTTTTGCTGTTTCAACGTCAGGTTTTTCAACAAACTGTTTTACTTTAAAACCCGCATCAAGTTTAGAATCAACATTAATATAACCATATCCTGTTTCAGGGTAAGTAGGTTTTATTCCGAAAGTGACAATATAACCTTCCTTAGCCAGCTTTTCACCCGCTTTAACGGTTTTATTGAAAGATTTAATATCTTTTACCAGCTGGTCTGATGGAACAATAATTACAATTTCATCTTCTGATGCAGTTTGTTTTATAAACTCAAGTGTGCAAGCTATGGCCGGTGCTGTGTTTTTGCCCATTGGCTCAGATAAAATTATGCTGGAAGAATCAATTTGATTTAATTGAAACTTTACATCAGGTGAATGTTTAATGTTGGTAATGGATATAATATTATTTGCTTTAATGGAACTGTTTAATCTTTTAAATGTCGATTGCAATAAGCTCTCATTACCATCTAATTTTATTAATTGTTTTGGGTAAAGCTCCCTACTTAATGGCCAAAGCCTGCTACCAGATCCACCCGCTAATATTATCCCGTACATAATGCTCCCTAAAACTATTTTGTATAATTTATATTATTGTTATATCATGAAAATAACGTATTATTACTTAAAATTTTTCATATATAATTTAAAAAGGACAAAAAGAGGAAAATATAATGAAAAAAGCATTAATCACCGGAATAACTGGCCAAGACGGCTCGTATTTGGCGGAACTGTTATTAGAAAAGGGGTATGAAGTCCACGGGATGAAAAGACGTGCTTCTTCATTTAACACCTCTCGTATTGACCATTTATATCAGGATGTTCATAAAGAAGATTTAAAATTCAAATTACACTATGGCGACCTTACTGATAGTACAAACTTAATAAGATTAATCCAAGAAATACAGCCTGATGAAATTTATAATTTAGCGGCACAATCACATGTAAAAGTCTCTTTTGACTGCCCGGAATACACAGCAAATGCCGACGGGCTAGGCACTTTAAGACTTTTAGAAGCAATAAGAATATTAGGTTTAGAAAAGAAAACAAAATTATATCAAGCATCTACTTCAGAGCTTTATGGATTAGTTCAAGAAACTCCACAAAAAGAAACAACTCCTTTCTATCCTCGCTCACCTTATGCTTGCGCTAAATTATACGGGTACTGGATTACGGTAAACTACCGTGAAGCATACAATATGTTTGCGGTTAACGGCATTTTGTTTAACCATGAGAGCCCAAGACGTGGAGAAACCTTCGTCACAAGAAAAATCACTCGTTCTGCTGTAAGAATAAAACTTGAAATGGAAGATAAATTATATCTTGGCAACCTTGATTCTAAAAGGGACTGGGGGCATGCAAAAGATTATGTTGAAGGTATGTGGAGAGTTCTACAACATGATACACCTGAAGACTTCGTACTTGCTACAGGTGTTACGACAACAATCAGAGATTTTTGCAAAATGACATTTGCTGAACTTGGTATCGAATTAGAATTCAAAGGCCAAGGAGTTGATGAAAAAGCTTACGATAAAAGAACAGGCAAGTGCTTAATTGAGGTTGATCCTCGCTACTTTAGACCTACAGAAGTCGATTTACTCCTTGGAGATGCTGCTAAGGCAAGAGAAAAACTTGGCTGGGTTCCTAAATATGACTTACCGGCTTTGGTTAAAGAAATGGTCAAAGAAGATCTTATGGAAGCTGAAAAAGAAAAATTCCTGAAAAAAGAAGGTTATGAAGTTTTAATTCCGCAAGATATGTAAATATAAACTAAAAAAGACTGATATTAATTATCAGTCTTTTTTTAATGCTTCTAAAACTATTTCTTGATATTGTTTTCCGAAATTTGCTATTCTGTTTTCGATATTAGCTTGTGCCTCTTTTTCCAAGGCATAATCCGGTTCGCTTTTGCCATTTATCCATTTTTCTTTCAGAATACCAGCTAACTCATTAGCATCCATAGGATTAAAGTATATAGAATCAGGAGGATTCTGTTCTTTATAGACGTTCAAGTTAGACAGAATCATATTCTTACCCAGACTTTTGGCTTCTTCAACTGTAGAAGACCAACCTTCAAAGAGGGAGGGATTTATTATAGAAATACAATTTCTCATCAAATAATAGACTTCAATTAAGTCAATTAACCCTACCATTTTTAAATTATTTTCGATATTTTTTTCTTTTGCAAATTCCATTAACTCATTAAAATGATTCTCATGCCTGTAATCATTTGTACTGCCGCTAAATACAACTTGAACATCAATGCCTTGTTCTTTTAGAATCGAAACTGCTTCAAAAACGACTTTGTGGTTTTTATGTTTCCAGAACTGGTTTGGCAAATAAAAATACTTTTCAGGCAAATTAAGTTTTTCTATTGTTTGCGTTTTGATTTCATCAGTTTTGCGATAAACGTCGTCTTCTAAAATCGCTACGAAATTCAACACTTTTCCTTTGTGTGCGTATCTGGGCGCAAATGCCTTAAAATCATTTAAAGCATCGTTGCTGCTAAGTATAACAATTTTTGAATTTTTAGCTTTATCTAAAAATCCTTTGTCTCTTGAGATCAATTCTTTCTTATCGAACATTTCTTTTAAATGTATGTGTTGAAAATCGGGAATCCAGGAAATAACCGGTTTTTCTCGGCGCAATTCAGAATGTGAAATTAAATCTATTTCTTTAAAATTTATGGTTTTCTGCATAAATTGGCGCTTATCAAACTCTTTGCCTCTTATTGCTCGGCTCCATTTTTTTAAGTAATATCTTAAATTTTTCTTAGAATTATAATCAAGCAAGTTAGAATATTTAGTTAAAATATTCGAGTTTTCGTCATAAGGCTTCATTATATATGGAATTAATTTAGGGTTTTCCGTTTTAGACATAGCTATAAAGAGGTTTTTGAAATAATTAATTCCACCCATCCAGCCTGAAGATTGTTGAAATATAAATGCTATATTAACTTTTTCCTTTAAACCAATGGACATATTGACTAATTCCTTTTGAAACGGCAATTTCGGGGCTATATCCAATCTTTTTTGCTTTAAATATATCAGCAACTAAACACTTTGGATCCCCTTGCTTATTAATATTATCATAAATTAGTCCGCCAGTATAGTCTATTTCCGCACATATTGACTTTAAAACATCGTCAATCTCAGTAGGTACGCCGGTTCCGCAATTAAATATGTCATAACCATCTTTGTTCATAATTAATTCAATCAATGCAACAGCATCTTTTATATGGATAAAATCTCTTTTTTCCTTGCCTGTACCAAAACAAGGAATTGATTTATTTGTTATATTGCTGTTCACTCTATTTGTAAAGTCCCAAAGCAGCTGCTTTTTTAGTCCCTCTCCATATATAGAGAAGAACCTTATCACCATTGACGATATCCCATATTCTTTATAGTATTTTTCGCATAATTCTTCAGCTTCTACCTTATGTTGCCCATAATATGATATGGGATGAAGTTTATCTGTTTCTTTTATGGGCCTATCATATGAATCGCCATATACAGCAGCAGATGAAGAATAAATTAATTTGGCATTTTTATTGTATTTTTTTATATATTCAAATATTTGTTCTGTTGAACCTACTGTTTTATTTCTCTCTAACTCGGGCTCTTTTTGAGAAGCCCCGACAGTTCCGCTTCCGGCAAGGTGTATTATAGTATCGAATTCTTGATTAAAAGATTTCAAGTTTTCTGTATTTACTTCACCTTTTATAAAATTTTCTTTATCGTCTCCAAAAATATCAATGCCAAAAACGTCATAACCGTTTTCACAAAAATGTTTTGAACAGTTAGAACCAATAAAACCATTTATTCCAGTTATTAATATTTTCTTCAAATCGCAATATCCTTTAATTTATGCAATTGACCTGTTCCTATATCAACAACTTCCTTTTCAGCTATCAATTTTAATCCTTCTTCGTGAGAAAGATACGTGAGGGCAGCGTTTTCATCCCTTGATTCTTTAAATTTACTCTTAACGTATGCTTTTTCTGGCGATATTTGTTTTTCAATCGATTGATAATCTGCTCTTACAAAAAAAATATTATTTCCGAATTTATTTGACCCTACCAAAGAGTAACCTTTTTTATTTGCCAAGTCCGTTATCGCCGAAATTGATGCCCCATAATATAGGTTGGAATAATGTTTTTCTGTTCTTACAAATTTTTCATCATAAGGAACCGTGATTTTTGCAGTTGGGCCAAATATACTGTTATATTCAACTATTAGAATTTGTGGACTAACACAATCAATAACATCTAACACCCAGTACTCATTGCCATCTATGTCAACTGAAAGAATTCCGATTTCTCCTTCAATACCTGCTCCTTTTATTATTTCGTTAATATTATCTTTTGTAATAAAGCTAGCAACTGCTTTTATACCATATTTCCAGCCTAATGTAGAATTATTAACGCTTTCCATATATTTTTTGTTTCCATCAATTATAAGGCCTGACCAATAGTCATTTTGAAGTAAAAATCTTGTATTCGCTTCTGCATAGCTTTCAACACCAAATTCAACAAATATATTATTTTTTATGGGGATTTTATTTATTAAATACTGGATGATCCCATCTTCACCATTTTGAGAGGTAACTTTAAATTCATAATCTTGAATATTTTCGCTCGTTTTTGACTTGTTTAATTCGGCCATTATTTTGCCTTGTAAAAGCATCATCGGTTCAATATCAGGGCCTTGCTGTATTATTATTTTCTTAAATAAACTCATCTTGGTACTTCTCCTATTTTTATCGCTGGATTACCAGCCACAATTGTATATGGTTCTACATCTTTTGTTACAACTGTTCCTGCAGCGACTATGGCGGCTTCTCCTATTGTTACGCCTTTAAGTATAATTGCTTTTGCAGCAATCCAGGCGTTATCGCATATTTTTACTGATTTTTCATTCCAATTTACTTTTTCTTTTGGATGTCCTCTTCTTATTATCGTTTTAAAATGTTCTTTTCTTTCTTCAGGATTTAGAGGATGTGTATCATGGTCAAAAATATCAACACTATGTGAAATCAATACATTATTACCAATTTCAATTTTGCAAGCTGACCAAATATTAGAAAATTCACCGACATAGCTATTGTCTCCAATTTTTATGTCTCCGCCCGAAGGATAAGTTAATAGCCTGCCTCTTATGTGAGTGTTTTCTCCTATTGTTATAGAATCTTTTTTATCTAAAAAATTTTCAATTTTAGCTTCAGGATAAATTCTGCTGTTTTCTCCTAAAATACAGTTCCAGACTATATTTTTTTTTCTTTTTCTAAATATTTTTTTTAAAAGGCCCATTAATACTCCTTTAAGTTAAATATGTAAGAAAAGATATCAATTAAGAAATCCTTCGGGGTAGAATTTACACAAGTTTCTTGATTTTTATCTTCAAATAAATATTTTTGAACTACTTCATTTACATCAGTATATTGAGGCTTGAAACCATCTTTAATCTTATTGAAAGCGTCTTTTATGTCTTCTTTAGATTTTATTTTTAATGTGTCTTTTACCTCTGAAAGAACGGTTGTATCATTCCCGAAAATCAAGACGGGTTTATGATGAGAAATGGATTCAAAAATAATAGTTCCACATATAGTAGCGCAACCTTGTGAGTTTTCAATTAATGTTTGACTGGAAGTCTCCAAGTTAATTAATTCAACATTTTTATTATCTAAAATATTTCTATAAAATTGTTCGGTTCTATAAAGGAATATGTTCCTTAAAAAGTAAAAGAAAATCCCACTGGAATTGAACTGCTGAGGATGCTCCTTTACATATAGTTTCCAACCATCAGGTAAACTTTCCGAAAGCATTTTTATTATATAGAGCTGACTATTCATCGTTCCTCTATTCATAATGACAGCTTCCGGCTCCATATGAAGACCATAGAATATATATTTTTCATTGTTTTTTGGAGCCACTGAAATTTGATTATATATTTTTTTCAGTCTTTTTAGATAGTTAGAGTTCTTATGTATTTCTTGATTAGTTAAATTATACCAATAGTTATAAATATTAGTTTTACAAAAAAACTCTTTTTTTAAAGGTTTAAAACACGACCTTACCTTTTCTTTAAAAAGCCCTAATGTGTTATTTTTCTTTTTAGCTTTTACAGGCTTTGAAGTAGAATTTTTATTATGCAAATAACTTTCTGCACTTGGAGGCGTATATCTGCTTGTTATTTCTTGTAGATTAAGCAATTTACCATTGTTTACGCATCTAAAATTTAAGCAGGTTGTATTGCCGTTATTGAATTCTATATTCTGATTGAAAGCTAAAATATTTCTTTGTTTTGCAATCTCAAACGGTATGCTGTCGTACAATCCTCCATGTTCTAAATGCATAGAGATTACACAATCAATATTATTTTTTTCAAATATATTTAACCAATAGGAAAGTCCTATATGGTATCTATATTGCCATTCATTGTAATCCAAAACTTCTCGTGACAAATACTGTTCTGTTTTTAGCTGTGCATTTCTATATTTTTCTATTTCTTCATAAGTCACATTGTAGTCATTTTTATGCAATGCAAGAAATTCTTCGTAAGTGGAGGTTATCCTGTAATAGATATTAGAAATTCTATCAGGATATTTTTTTAACGCGAGCATCCCCTGCTTTTTTGAATCCACAACAAGGACAGATATATGTACATCAGGAATTGCCATAATACTTTCAAGAGCATAAGAACAAATGTCAATTAATATAATATTTTTCATAACCTAAATTATTTTCTTAAATATACAAAATCCACTATATCTATAGTACTTATAAAATGTTAGAGGGTCAATCTTTCTGAGATTTTGTTATAATAAATTATCTTCTAATTCATTTTTTATCATTAGTTTTATCAACTCTTCCAGACTTAATGAATTTTCCCACTTTAATTTTATTTTTGCCTTTTGGCTGTTTCCAAACAATGTTGTTTTAATTTTCCGATCAATAATACTTTGATCAATTTCAATACATTCTTTCCAGTTTACAATACCTAAAACATCTGCACAAATTACTACAAAATCCTCTATAGTATTCAGATGGTTGGAAGATAATACAAAATCTTCAGGTGACTCGGCCTGAGCCATAAGATACATTCCGTATGAATAGTCTTTGGCATAACCCCAATCTTTTTGAGCACTTAAATTCCCAAGCGTAAATTTATTAATTTCTCCCTTTTTTATAGCTATCATGTTTTTAACTATTTTTTTGGTAACAAAATTGTCGCTTCTTCTTGAACTTTCATGATTGTATAAAATGGCAGTAGCGCAAAATAAGCCTTTATTACGGTAATACTTTACAAGAGAGTTTTCTGTTATTTTTGCAAGTCCATATAAGCTATTTGAGTTAAAGGGTGTATTTTCATCTTGTTGATTTGTTTCTGAATCATCAAACATCAAACAAGAACCTGCTGTGATAATTTTTGTCTGCTTTAAATATTGCCAAGCTATCGACAAAATATTCGACGTTGATTTCACATTATAATCAAAAAGTTGTTTTTCATATAAATCTTTGTTTCCATCTACACCTTGAGAACTCACATGGAAAGCTGCCAAATGATATATCTCATCTGGTCTTACATTTACGAATAATTCTTTTAATTTGTCGTAATCATTCAAATCAACATTATGCAAAATCGGATTCACATTGTTTAGTGCAAGATGTTTTTGTATTTTTATTGAATTTTCACTTAGCTCAGAACGGATAACCCCATGTACTTCATAGTTTAAAGAAGTTAGAAGTTCACAAAGATAACTTCCGTCTTGTCCAAATATTCCTGTTATGAGTGCTTTTTTTTTCATTTTATATATCCTTAATGAAATTTAGGCAAATAAACAAGTTCATAATCTAAATTTGAAGATCTTTTTGAAACTTCTTTTGCAGGAGAACCAGCAAAAACTGTATATGGGGGAATATCCTTCGTCAAAGTAGATTGTGCCCCAAGAATTGCACCATCACCTATGGTTACACCCGGCAATATCATTGCCCTTGCACCGATCCAAACTCTATTTCCAATGATTATAGGACTTTTGCATCCTTTAAAGGAAGGTGAATCTTTATCATGACTTATACATTGCACAAACGTATGTGCAGTTATGCTTGTATTATCACCTATCGTGATGTCACCATTAAATACACAACATCTACCAATAACAGAGTTATTTCCTATTTTTACATGCCCGCCATAAAAATAACATCCTAAATGAATAAATGTATTTTTTCCGATTTCATATTTCAAAATCTTTCTTAAATAAAATACTCTCAACAAATAGCTCGGAAACCAAGTTATTATGTTGTTATACAAATAATGCTTGAAGAAATAAATATCTAACTCAAAAAGTTGGACTTGCCTCATTAATTTGTCTTTTTGTATATTCCAAAACTTTTTCATTAATTATCCTATTTCGATTTCTGGTAATGGGAAAATAAATTTGCCGCCTTTTGCTAAAAATTCTTTTTCTCTTTCTAAAATGCCGCTTTTAAAATGCCAAGGTAATACAAGAAAATAGTCAGGATTCATATCTCTTGCTTCTTTTTCAGAAATTATTGGAATATTTGTACCGGGAGTAAAAGAACCAAACTTATCCGGATTCACTTCCGCAATATAAGGAATATGTTCTCTGGTTAAACCGCAAAACTGGAGCAGTACATTTCCTTTAGTTGAAGCCCCATAAGCTATTATTTTTTTGCCATCTTTATTTAAAGCTTCTATTAGTTTTTTTAAATTTTTTCTATGCTTAAATACACGTTCTTCAAAATCTCTGTATGGTTTAAGAGTATCAATGCCAAGGTCATCCTCTTGTTTTAACATCCAATCTATAATCGGGGTATTTGACTTATATTTTGCATCCTTTTTGCAAGCTGTAATTGCAAAACTACCGCCGTTAATTGCGTTTGTTGTCACATCTACTACCTTTAGTCCCTTCGATTCAAGCATATTTTTTATGACTTTGAATGAGTAAAACTCTAAGTGCTCATGGCAGATAGTATCATAAGCGTTTGTTCTTAACATTGAAGGCATATAACTTTGTTCAAAGTGCCATATACCATTTTCATCAAGACATTTAGAAATATCTTCTACAAATTGTACTGGACTTTCTAAATCATAGAACATTGAAATGGAAGTAATAATTTTCGCCTTTTTGTTAGGAAACGCTTTTAAGAATTTATCTGCTGTGAAAAAATCCGGTATCAATTTTATATCTTCGGTATAAAATTCTTTGAACTTAAGCCCTGTAGGATCGATTCCAACTTTTTGGCATTTAGTTTTATATGCTTTTAAAGAAGTTGCATCGTTACTTCCTATATCAATTACAAGTTCTCCTTCTTTAAGTTCTGAAAATATTTCAAGAGTGTTAATCTTTGAGGTAAGATGTTTCACCATTGATTCATTTAATCCGGAACGGTAGCCATAGTTTTCGCCATACATTTCATCAAGACTGTATGATTGTTTCATCTGAAGCAATCCACAGTCAGAACAAAAAACCAAATCTAACGGGCCTTTTGTGATTTCCTCTCTTGATGATTTTGGGAATACACCTGTCAGATACTGTTCTCCTAAAGAAAGAACATTATTTAAATTTTCGTTTTTGCATATTCTGCAATTTGTTATTTCGTTATACACTTTATCTCCTTTAATATTAATGTTTTGCTTTTTGTTTAATACTTATTTTAAACCCAAAAATCTTTATCTTTATATGATCAGGATCTTTTTTATGAAGATGTTCTTTCTAACACCGTATCTTCTTCTGGTGGATTAGATTTTTTATTTAATTTACTAACAATATTAATAAAATTTTGTATTGATATTTCTTTTTTTGGCAATCTATTATAAAAAAATGGAATGCTTAACCAATATATATACGTATCTACAAATTTAGAAAGATTCTTTTGTGATTGTTCCTTTAATTTTTCTTTGTCAAATTTCATATTATATGTATCAAGATAATCTTCAAGGTGCTTAGTGTATTGAAAAACAAAAGGACCGACATCCCAATTTACCGGCAAAATTGTGTCACACACATCCACATAAATTGTTTGCAGTTGGCGCATTTCATCAATCATCGTTTGAGTTGGATGAACGTGCTCTGATCTATTTAATACAATTAGTTTGGTAAAATCATTAAGAAAAATTGCATTGTGCGCATTTGAACCTGATTGAGCCGCAAATTCTTCACAACCTTTAAGAATAGAAAGCATTTCTGTTATCGACATCCTTTCCGGATGAAAAACTGTAAATCCGTTTGCCTCAAAGATTTCTTGGGCTAATTCATCTCCGGTTATTCTTGGATTTTGTTCAAAGTTGAACTTTTTAGAAAAATAAACTTTTTTATATGGAGCCGGTTCTATTTTTTCTTTTATTTTATCAAACAAGTCTTTATATATTGGGTGATAACACTTATTAAGTTCATAGGCTTGTTCTGGGACAATTACAGTTCTGAACTTTGTCGGTTTTTTAATTTCTATCAAACTATCCTGATTTATGCCCAATCCATCAAGAAACTGGCATACATATTCATAATTTGGCGGCTCACCTTCATTGGACAGAAATGCAATTTTGTATTTCAGATTATTTTCATTTAGAAAAAACCAGCACCTGCAAAATGTTTCAAGATAAAAATGCGAAATATATGATTTTATAGGCCCAATAAAAACCACATCTTCATCAATATATTCTATATCTTCTGTTTGGATATTTGGATTTGCGCCTATGTACCATTGATGGTATTTGACAGTACAATCGCCTTGAAAACGCTTAGGTAAAGATAACTCTATAAAATTAAGGTTTTCATCGGTTACCCCACCATATTGGTTATTTTCTTTTTCGTTTGTTTCGGATAATTCCTGAGGATGAATAATGCCATTTTTTATATAAAGAACTTGTAAGTCGTGAGATTTTTTGTAGTTTACTTGATCAGCTTTATTGAATTTTTCAAGCATATACTCCGAACAAAAAAGTGTTCTTTTTCTTTTATGCATATATTCTCTCTCTTAAAAAAAAATGGTCATATACGCTTATTAACTCTCTTTTTTTTCAGAATACATTAAAACATTATATTAATCAATATTTTATTTTTATTAACATAAATTTCCAAAGCATTATCTGAAATAACTGAATTTTTAGGATTTTGGATTAGCACTTTGTTTTAGTATAAAAACAGCTTTTGCCATTTCTACATCTTCATAATTATCGATATCAACAGCACTTTTCCAATCTATTTCAAAATATTTATGATTCTCAGTGTAAAAGCTTCTATGTTCTCTCAACTTATCTGCTTTTGCAATCCACATAGCACCTGTTGGACAGTACAAATCTTCCAAATCCTGAGAGCGTATGTTTATATCCTGTCCTATTAACCTTGTTGCTGAATTGTCCTTATTGAGTTTGAAGGCCCACCAAGGGTTCATAAAGCCGAATTTGAAACAAGTGAGCTGAGACTCATAATCATTTTTTACAAAATTTTCATAAGTGTTTATTACATCCTGAGCATCTCTGATCGGGCAATTTGCCATTAATTGTGAAACATAATCATATTTTTCATTGTAATACTCTTGTGCCTGATCAAGAGCATACACAATGGCTTCTGAAACAGGTGTATTGTCATCCGCCTTTATATCCCTTAAAAACGGCACTTGTGCTCCATATTCTTTAGATATTTGTGCAATCTCTTCACTGTCAGTACTTACAATTACTCTGTCAAATTTTTTGGAATTTAACGCTGCTTCGATAGTGTATGCAATTATCGGTTTTCCATAAAAATCCATAATATTTTTTTTAGGAATCCTTTTACTTCCACCTCTGGCTGGGATTATTGCAATTGATTTGGCTACCATACACACCATCCTCCATCTATTATTATGTTTTGTCCTGTTATGTATATGGATTTTTCACTAACCAGAAAATCTACAGAGCCAATAACTTCTTCTTCTGCCATCATCCTTTTTTGAGGGCAAAGTTTTGCGTATTTTTCTTTAAATTCTTCATCAACTCTACCTTCAATTCCGCCAAAAGAAATTGAATTAACTTGAATATTTTTATCTGCAAGTTTCACTGCCAATTCTTTTGTGAGATGGATTAATGCGGCCTTTGCGCAGGAATATTGCATTGTAGGTTTGTAATCTGAGCCGCTTAAATTAGGATTAAATGTCACAACACCATATATCGAAGCTATGTTTATTATTTTTTTCAGAGGCATTTTTTCAGCTAATTTAATAGAAAGTTCATAAGGGATAACAACATCGATTAAATATTCATTAAGCCAATTTTCTCTTTTTATAAATCCGTCTTTTTCCGTTTTTAAAAAATCCAGACATCTCGCGTTGTTTATTAAATAGTTGACCTCAATGTTATTTTTTTCCAGACTGCTCAATATGCCAGCAACAGAATCATTGTCAAGTAAATCGAGTTTTATCCCTATGACATTATCTCTTCCGTTTTTAACTTTCTCTATATTTTCTTCGGTTCTTGAAGTGAATACAACCTTGAATCCATTGTCGGAAAAATGATTTACTAATTGTTTGCCGACTTTTCCACTGCCTCCTGTAATTAGAACGGTTTTAGCCATTAGTTTTCCCCTTCTCTATTATTTCAACAGCCTTTAATGTAATATTTTTTGAATTATTTTTCTTTTCATTTTTTACGATTTGAACGAATTCAGACAAAGCAGATTTAAAAGCATTATATGTTTCTCTAAAAGTGAGTTCTTTTACGCAATTTGTGCCATATAGTACTATTTTTATTGGTGTTTTGCAGTCATCTAGTGTTTTAAAAGTTGTTGTTATTTTATTTTCCCAGTTAATTGTGACTGTTTTGCACTTATTATATGAATTAACAGTGAATTTTACTATTTTTCCGTAATTATCAAACATTTTTAAAACAGGCTCGATGATGTGAATAGAATATTTTTCCCAATCTTTTATAGTAGTTGCCTCTATGTACTTTATTTCTCCAAGTTCATTTTTAAGCTCTTTCGTTAGCTGTAATTCACTTGCATAACTAAGAGCCGAACAGGTGAAAACTTGCCCTTCATACTTTTCTAACGCATAAATTTTATTTGCATCTGTTAGAGAAGTACTAAGCGGCTTATCAATATATATAGGAAGTCCAGCTTCTATGAATGGTTTTGCCATTTCAAAATGATTTTGGCTGTCATCTCTGGCAAGTAAAATAGCATCAACCTTGCCAATCATATCTTCGTAATTTACAACTATATTTTCGATATTAGCTGCTTTTGCAACGTGTTCTGAGATTTTTTCATTTTGAGTCCAAATATGAGTAACTTTTGCTTCTTTTATGCAGTCACTGGGAAATGTTTGTTTAGATAAATATTCAGGAATAACTGGAAAAGGACAATCTTTCATATAATCCTTGTTATACCCGTTAAAAATGGCAGACCAAGAATAAGGATGCCCGTTGCCTTCACTAAGTCCTATTATTCCAAGTTTTAGAACTTTACTCATTATGTAAATCTCCAATTAGCAGGATTTATAAATTTTTCATCATCGATTTTATATTTAGAAAAATCTATAGTACTTATTTTTTGATTATATGACAAATAAATCTGCTCCAATTCGCTTTTACTTGTGATTCCGACAACTATTTTATCGATTTCGGGTATGTTTTTAACAAAATTAAGAGCAAAATTTAACCTATCATCAGGCAGCATTTTCAAAATAGGTTTTATCGGTTCAAAATATGAATTAACATTGTTAATATTCATAAATATTAGACCTTGTAAAAATGTTGATCTTGTATGTATTTCAATGTTCCTGGTTTTCAAATCAGGCAAAAGATACAAGAATCTCTGATCAAAGACATTTAAAGGGAATTGAACTATGTCTATATCAAATTTGTCTAATACTTCTTCTAATTGCTGAGGAGAATAAACAGAAACTCCAATTTTTCTCACGTATTCTTTTTCTTTAAAATCCTCAAACAAATCCCATAGAGCCATTCCTTGATTGGATAAAAGATCATTTACTTCATGAAACATTAATCCGTGCAGCTGTATATAGCCTAACTTTTTTTGAGAAGCAAAAAATGCTTCTTTAAACTTTTCAAAATTTTCTATTCTATCTAAAGTCTTATCTATTTTTACGGTCTTGGTAATTACATCAAAATCACTCAAGTCAAAACGCCCTAAAACCTCTTCGCTACAACCGTACAAGCTAGCTGTATCTATAGTAGTTATTCCATTTTGGCTTGCAAAATCCAGAATTTTTTCGATTTCATCATACGAAACCTTGCCTTCCTTGTTGGAAATACCATAATCTAAGCCAAATTGAACGGTTCCTAACGCAAGTTTCATTCAACATACTCCATCGTTAAAGCGTCTCCACAAGTTAAGTCTTTGTTTGCAACTTTACCTAAGATTTGCTTGTAGTATCTTGGATGTAATCCAAAGCCAGGCCTTATACATTTAATATTTTCTTCAGAAAATTTTTCGCCTTTTTTTATGTCTTTTGCGACATAAATAGAACGCCTAAATTTTAGTGATTTTTTTTCACTTTCACTTAGTTCATAACTTATTTTTCCTAGTGCCTTATATGCATTTTGACATTCTATTACAAGTTGCTTCATTTCTTCAGGTTCCATCGAAAAAGCACTATCAACTCCCCCATCAGCTCTTGATAGAGTGAAATGTTTTTCAACAACACATCCACCCAAAGCTACGCTTGCAATTGCAGCTCCGATGCCTAAAGTATGGTCAGAAAGTCCTATTTTGCAGTCAGGGAAATGTTTTTGTAAGTCTAATATTGTTAAGAGATTGGAATTTTCAACGTTTGCAGGATAGCTGGAAGTGCATTTTAAAAGCGTTAAATCTTCACAACCGTTTGTTTTAAGTGTTTTAACCGCTTCTTTTATCTCGTCTAAACCAATCATTCCAAGAGATATGATGACAGGTTTTTTTGTTTTAGCTACGGCCTCTAATAAAGGTATATCACCATTTTCAAAACTTGCGATTTTATATATAGGACAATCCAGCGTTTCTAAAAACTCTAAACTTGAAAGATCAAAAGGTGTTGAAAAACCTATTATATCAAGCTCCTTACATTTATCAAAAATTGCTTTGTGCCACTCATAAGGAGTTGCCGCTTCTTTATATAAATCGTAAAGTTTTTTCCCGTTCCAAAGTGAATTTATGTCATTAATAACAAAGTCAGAACTGTCACAATCTAATGTCATCGTATCCTGTGTATATGTTTGAATTTTTAACGCGTCTACTCCAGAAGCAGCTGCTGCTTCAACAATTTCCAAAGCTCTTTGTAATGACTGATTATGATTACCTGACATTTCTGCAATTATAAATGGTTTATTAGGAATATTCATATCTCACCTTTTCCTGTGATTCTTCCACCAGTTTGTATCCAGCCTTTTCAAAAATTATCGTTGATGCGACATTCTCTTTTTTTATGTATGCATCAATTTGCTTTATAGCGTTTTCTTTGAGGATTTTTTCGGAAAGTAACTTTAATATTTTAACCCCATACCCTTTATTTCTGAATTTAGAGGATACGCTAATTGATATAATTCCTTTATCAGATGCGATTTTGTCAAATCTTACCTGTGAAATCAAATTATTAGAAGAATTTTTTATAAGAAAAAATAAACAATTGTCATCTTGTAATTTGTTTTTATACCAAGTCTGATGATTTTCCCAGCTTATTTCTTCTTGGTTAAATGAATTTTTTCTGACCAATTCATCGTTTGAAAGGTCAAAAACAGCTTTCATATCATTTATTGTAGCAAATTCAATTATAAATTCTTCAACCATTTTACATCCTCAATAAAATCATTAAGATCAGTTTTAGAATTCTTATTAGTTTCAATTGCTATATTATTTGTAAGGTCGATTAGGCTGAATATTTTTTTGAAGTCATAATTTCCATTTCCAAAATGCAAGTGTTTGTCAAACTCACTGTCTATAAAATTATCAGATAGATGGTAGCAAACAGGTTTTAATTTTTGAAATTTCGATATGTACTCATAGGGATCTTCTTTTAGAGAATTGGCAGCACATATTGCATGACCAATATCAAGGCAAAAACCCGAGCCTGATTCTTTAATGACAAATTCAATTTCTTCTATTGTAGCGCCTCTGCAAAATTCGCCATTCATTTTATTGGGAAGCGCTTTATAAGGTTTATTCTCGATTAAAAATCGTTTATCATTAAAAGATTTTAATTGCCTTGCAGTTTCTTCGATATTGCCGTCAATACCGCCATGGATAACGATATTGGTTGCGTTTAATTCATCCGCAAACTTTTTTACTTCCTGATAAATATTAAAATTAGACTCATTAAACTCTCTTTTGGCCAGATTCACACTATGAGCAAAATGAGGGAAATGAATATTATATGGAATTTTCAACGTTTTCCATTTATTTACAGTTTCAATGCAGTTGGGCACAATATAGAGCTCTATGTAATCAAACCAACCTTCTTCATAAAGCCTTTTAGCTTCTTCAAAATAAAAGTCAGTATTGATATTCCACAGCTTTAGCCCGGCTTTCATAGTATACCCTTAATTCTATCTACAATTTCATTCAAATCTTCATCGGTCAAATCAGGATATAATGGAAGCGAGATTGTTTTTGAATAATATAATTCTGCTTTTGGATAATCACCTTTTTGGAAACCAAGATTTTGATAGTAAGGTTGAGTATGAACAGGTATATAATGAACCTGCAGGTTTAGCCCGACTTGTTTTGCTTTATTAAAGAACTCATCTCTATTGTTAACAAGCACCGGATACAAATGAAAACAAGCGTTAGAAAAGTCTTTTTCTATCAAGTGAGGCAAATTTAAGTTTTTATTATAAAAATCAACTATTTCTCGTCTTCTTTTTTTGAATTCATTGAGTTTTTTAAGCTGTTCAATCCCCAATGAAGCTTGAATATCTGTCAATCTATAATTAAAACCCAATTCTCTCATTTCATAATAATGTGGAGGAAAGTCTGCATCTCTGTGCATTCCATGAGAGCGAAGTGCTAATAGTTTGTCATAGAGGTTTTTATTATTTGTTGTTATTGCTCCACCTTCTCCTGTTGTTATTGTTTTTACAGGGTGAAACGAAAAAACAGTCATATCGGAATATTTGCAGCTTCCAACTTTCGTATCTTTATAGTCTGAACCTATAGCATGAGCAGCATCTTCAATTACAAACAAATTATGGGCTTTTGCAATTTCTGAAATTTCTTCCATATCGCAACTTTGACCGGCAAAGTGAACAGGAATAATCCCTTTTGTTTTTGAAGTTATTTGTTTTCTTATTTCATTTGGATCAATATTCGCCGTCTCCAACTCAATATCCGCAAATTTTACTGCTCCATCAGCGTATAATATGCAATTAGAACTTGCTAAAAAAGTATTAGGAGAAGTTATAACTTCATCCCCTTTTTCTAATCCGGCAGCTAAAACAGCAAGGTGAAGACCAGCTGTAGCATTAGAAACTGTGACGCAATATTTTGCGCCTGTATAATTGCAAATGGCTTCTTCAAATTCTCTGACTTTTGGTCCACATGTTAAAAAATCACTTTTTAAAGTTTTGACAACCGCTTGTATATCATTATCATCTATATTTTGTTTTCCGTAATTGAATGTTTTCATATATAAACTAGATCTCATTTATCAATTTTTTCATATCTTCAACTGAAAGCCATCTGTCGTTATTACCTGAATGATACTCAAAATCAGGTTGAACCGGTTTGCCTTTTGGATACTTGTGAGTAATATTTTCTAAATCGATTTCAGGAAGAATTATATAATATTCATCAAATTCAAGTGTATTTCTGGCATCTTCTTTCGTAATCATTTGTTCATGAACTTTTTCACCAGGTCTTATTCCTATTTCAACGGTTTTTAAATTTGGAGCAATAGCTTTAGCCAAATCCGGCATTTTCATAGAAGGAATTTTTTTAACATATAATTCGCCGCCTTGCATATTTTCTATTGCCTCAAGCACCATTTCGACAGCTTGCTCAAGCTTTAACCAAAATCTTGTCATACTCATGTCGGTAATAGGAAGCTCTGTTTCTCCTTCTTCAACCAATTTCTTAAAGAAAGGAATAACAGAACCGCGCGAACCTGCTACATTGCCATATCTTACAACTGAAAAACGTGTTTCTTTTGCACCACAGTAAGAATTTCCTGCTATAAACAATTTGTCGGAACACAATTTTGTTGCACCATATAAATTTATCGGCGCACAAGCCTTGTCTGTTGAAAGAGCAACAACTCTTTTTACACCTCTATCAATAGCTGCGTCAATTACATTTTGAGCACCCATAACATTTGTCTTAACAGCTTCAAACGGATTGTATTCGCAGGCTGGAACTTGTTTTAAAGCAGCGGCATGTATAACGACATCAACGCCATCAAAAGCTCTTAACAATCTTTCTTTGTCTCTTACATCCCCCAAGAAAAATCTTAATTTGTCTGCATGTGGCTTGAATTCAGGCATATTCTGCATTACAAATTGTTTATATTCATCTCTCGAAAAAACAACAATTCTTTCAACTTCAGGATAACTTTCAAGTATTGTTTTAATAAATTTTTTACCAAAACTCCCTGTACCACCAGTGACTAAAATCGATTTATTATTTAACATATGTCTCTCCTAAATACCATTCATAAGCTTTTTTTATGCCGTCTTCAAGTTTTGTTTTTGGAGACCAGCCCAAAGCTTTTATTTTTGTCGCATCCATAAGTTTTCTTGGCGTGCCGTTGGGTTTTGTTTTATCATAAACGATATCACCTTCATAACCTACGATATTTTTTACTATGCCAAAAAGATTTTTTAACTGAATATCTGTTCCATCAGTTATATTAACTAGTTCTCCTATTTCAGAGTAATTTTTATTCTGCATCAAATATAAGCAAGCATCAGCAAGATCATCAGAGTACATAAGCTCTCTGAATACTGATCCATCTCCCCAGACAACAGCTTTGTCTTTATATGCTCCGATTTCATTTAAAATTTGTTCTATATTATCATCGTTTAATTTTTCATCCAGTCCCCAACCTAATTTGAAACGTTTAATATCCTTTTTAATTGACTCAAAATCGTTTTCTCTTAGGAGTTTGGCGAGATGGAACCTTCTTAGAAGCATAGGCAGAATATGTGCCGTTTCCATATTGTAGTTATCGCCTTGTCCGTATTGATTTGTCGGCATAACAGAAATGAAATTTGTCCCGTACTGTTCATTGTAATATCTGCAAAGTTTAATCGCAGATATTTTTGCGATTGCATAAGCTTCATTAGTGCTTTCAAGTTCGCTTGTTAAAAGAGAATCTTCTTTCATCGGTTGAGGGGCAAGTCTTGGGTATATGCAGCTAGAGCCGAGATTCAGTAATTTTTTTACACCATTTTTATAGCTGGCGTTTATGACATTTGAGGCTATCATTATATTTTGATATATAAAATCGGCAGGATAGGTTGAATTAGCCATTATTCCGCCAACTTTAGCCGCCGCTAACAAGACGTACTCAGGCTTTTCTTTTTCAAAAAATTCATTAACAGCTTTTTGATTCGTTAAATCCAACTCCGAAAGCTCACGAGTTATTATATTTGTGAACCCCTCTGTCTTCAATCGTCTATGTAATGCCGAACCAACAAGCCCGGTATGGCCTGCTAAATAAATCTTGCTGTGCTTATCCATATCACCCTCTGTGATTATTTCAAGTTAATTTTAGCATAAAAATTTATATTTATTAAAAATATTAAAATTATGTCATTTATGTGAAAATTTATGCTAATATTTATTGTATGAAAATATCGATTATAACAGTTTGCAAAAACTCAGAAAAAGAAATCGAAAAAACCTTATCTAGCATATACAGTCAAACGTATAAAAATATTGAACACATAGTCGTAGATGGTGCTTCCACAGATAATACATTAAATATTCTTAACGATTATAAGCAAAATATTTCAATATTGATTTCTGACCCCGATACTGGCGTATATAATGCTATGAACAAGGGTATCAAAGCTGCAACCGGCGATGTTTTATACTTCCTTAATGCAGGAGACAGTTTGTATTCCTCTAATGTTCTAGAAAAAATCGTTGAATGCTTTGAACAAACAAAAGCAGACATCGTTTTTGGTGATGTTTATTTCACTAATTCAAATAATTTTCTTCAAGAAGACTTAACTTATAAACCAAATCAAGCTTATTCATATAAAAACCTTATGATTGAGCAAGAATTCCCCGGATTATGCCATCAAGTTATCTTTTACAAAAAAGAAGTCTTTGATAAATTGGTGGGCTACAACGAAAATTATAGAATTTTTTCTGATTATGAATTCAATATAAGAGCTTTTGTCGTAAATAAATTTTCTCTGTTTTACATAGACAAAATTATCGCCAATTTTGACCTGGGCGGTCTTAGCACAAAATATAAAAGCTTTGATACAAACAAAAATGAGATTGAAATTATCCGAGAAGAAACAGGATACAACAAATTACTTAATGGTTTCACTTTTCAGTTTAAAAAGCGGATGTATAAATTATTCAGAACTTCCTACAAGATGATTACAAATCATACAGGTTGGAATATGCCTAATTTCTTGAACTTTAGAGATCAAAAAACATACACCCCAAACCTAAAAGTCACAATACTTACAGTTTGTAAAAATGCCGAAAAAACAATAGAAAAAACTATCCACAGTGTATTGAATCAGACCTACAAAAATATTGAGTATATTGTTCTGGATGGCGATTCCGACGATAACACTCTTCAGATAGTTGAAAAATATAAGGGTCTAATTACAAAACTTGTATCAGAACCTGATTCCGGGATTTATAATGCATACAATAAAGCGGTAAATCTTGCTTCTGGCGATATTATTTATTTTTTAAACGCTGATGATGTCTTTGCAGACAATGATGTCATCGAAAAAGTAGCTTATGCTTTCAACAAGTCAAAAGCGGATGCTGTTATCGGGAACGCAAAATTCATTGAAAACAACGGATCCAGCTATGTTGTAAAAACGAAATACACGGATGCTCTCCAGCTTGCCTATGCAACGATTAATCATCAGGCGATGTTTATAAAATCAGATTTATTCAAAAAATATGGTTTATTTGATGAGTCATACAAAATCTGTGCCGATTATGACTTTAATATAAGGCTCTTTGTCGAAAACAAGCTCAAGACAAAATACATAAACAAAACAATTGTAAAATATAGTGCCTGCGGAGCAAGTTCTTCAGGAAATACTTTTGACGAAAATATAATTATTCAACAGCGGCATTTTAGCCCGAAAACTGTTAAACTTGCCAAGATTCTAAACAGTTATTATAAATTTTTCTTGAAAAGAAAAATCACAAGAATTCCTTTTTTATTATTCTTTAACAGTTTTAGAAGAGTTTAAATATTCCCAATACTTAACAAAAGATAAGAATTTGTAGGTTCCGAACAAAAATGATTGGATGGCGCCTCTCACCCCGTCTTTGTAGCCTTTTTTCAAAGTGAATTTTTCAAACATAAGCCAAATGCTTTTCCAAATTGCATAAGGCATATTGAGTTTGTAATTTGCTGCAATCATTTTTTCGCATTCTAAATCAGTATATTTATTCAATTTGTTTATTATAGGAGTTATGCTTGTTGTATGAGTGTGTATTATAGCTAACCCTCTATCTTTTGTAGGCATATAGAATTCTTTACCTGAATTTATAACAGGGGTACCGTGCACGGTTGTAGGATAATAAGTCACATCTTTTTTAAACAAACGTATTATCAAATCCGGATAAAGGACTTCAAGAGGTTGACCCCAACAGTAATTTAGCCTTGGAATCCTGAGCGCTGTATATTCTCCTGCATTACTGACAAAATCATACATATAATTTTTTAATTTTTCAGGGATTCTTTCATCGGAATCAACAACCAAAACCCAGTCATTAGAAGCGTGTGATATGGCAAAATTTCTAGCAGGATCAGCCCAACCGATATTCTCATGCATTACTATTTTACATCCGTATTCTTCAGCGATTTCTAAGGTTTTATCGGTAGAATACATATCACAAATAACTATCTCATCGAAATCCTTAACTGAGTCAAGACACTCTCTTATTATCTTTTCGTTGTTAAAAGTGTGAATTACTACAGATATTTTATGCATTTTTATATTTCAACCTCTTCTTCGTGTTTCCGAATATTTCAAGTATTTTTATCTTTGTACTTCTATCGCAACTGTTTTCAAATGTCGCGGTTAAAACTTATGTTTAATTAAAGACCAGACCTTGTTTATAATTTTCAAGCATCTTGATCCTTTGAGAATCCTGATTATAAATTATCCCATAGAAATCACACTTGTTTTTTAACCACATCAACTCAAAGTCTAAGGCCTTGAGTATCCCTAGATTACAATCTTCTTTGGCAAGTGCTTTTTGGGCATCAAAAATAATTTTTCTGGTTTCAAATTTATTTAAATGGTTTGAATTCAGTCTTTTCATAAAAGGTATTGATTGGGGGCAAACACCTCCACCTATAATAAATTTTTTATCATTATTGTAGCTGATTAATGCTAAATCTTTGGCGATTTCAAAAATCATATTAGAATTTGCATTTTCTTTAGACATCCCCATAGAACCTGTCATATCAGCTCTACCAAGTACGACCCCATCCAAAAAAGCAGCTTCCGGTGTGTCCAAAATCTCTTCAGCATTGTTGAATCCTGTGATTGTTTCAATATTTATCAGAACCGAAAGGTCTTCTTTTTCAGAATCAGAAAACACTGAATTTAAAGCTTTAATGTATTTTTTAAGAGCATAAGGGGATTCTATCATCGGTGCTACAACAGCTTCCACCCCAATTGTTCTGACCTCATACAAGTCTCTTAGCGCTTCACAGCCACCTACTTTAATAGTCAAATCAAGCCCTGCCTTAGATACAACTTCTTTCAGACGAAGAGCTTCTTCCATTCTTGTTCCTTCAGCTTCAAATTCTGCTTTAACTCCAACCACGTTATGGTTTTCTTTTAAGTCTATTAAGATGTTTACCATTTGTTTTTCTTTGGTATTCATTCTTCCCTCTGGTTGCAGATGCCGAAAATATTATTCTTCTCAAATTATATAATGATAACTTTTCTTGTTCTATTTTTGTTATAAAACATTTACAAATAAATCATATTGCTTTAACCGTTACTTTTGGGAAGATAAATAGCTAATTGGCTAATAGATATTTAACCCAAAATCGGCTTATATTAAATTTGATAAGAAGAGTAATTAGGGATATTTTAATGAACGTTAGAGCCGTAAGTTTTGGTAATCGCATTATTAAAACGGGTAATGATCTTAGAAAAAGCTTCAGTGAAGTGTCATCTAAGAAAATTTCCGACAAAGAATTTATGCAAGATATTATGCAAATAAAAATGCCTAAAAAAGAAATCGAAGATACTATAACCAAGCTTGAACAAGAAAATCCAAAAAACAAAGTATTTACAGACATGGTCAGAGGGCTAATCGCCAGATTATCTGACTAAACAAGAATTCCTTTCAATTCAGAGGAGGCAGAAATGTCTCCTCTTGTCTTGTTAAAGACTATACATGACTCTGCTTCCGTGGGTATCCACCCCTCCAGAGTATAGCATTCCTTGAGATTTTGCAGTATCTAATATTGTTTTCAACCATTTTTGGCCGTCAGGTTCTTGAATATTCTTTCCAAAGTAATGGTAGTGACCTTCTATAAATGCGGCCCTTTCTCCGGCTATTTTTTTCAAGTTTGTGATAATTTCTTTTATTGCAGGGTAACTATCTGCCGGATTTTTAAGAAATGACTTCATATCTATGATTGCAGGATGAGCGATTCCAACAAAACCATATTCTTGTGCTTTAATTAATTTCGCGACATCTTCTATGTTGACATATGCAGGCTGCAGGTCCATTTTTGGGATAAAGTCTCCCACCATTCCATCTATTTTTGTAAAATATTCTCTCATTTTCGGAGTTATTACAATAAGCTTTTTCGCTTGTTCTTGCGGAATTTTAAGAAGTTCTGACGTATATAATGACAAAGCTGCCTGATATTTTTCCCAGTAATTTTTATAGGGTTCTTTTATATTGTTCAAATAGATATTTTTCGGGATTTTGTAATCTAAGCTCTCCGGTTTTATTTTTTTTGCAGCAATCAGTCTTTGTATTTCAGGATTATTTTCAAAACATTCGGAATATATTGTTCTAAACTGACAATAATCCTTTGATGAAAGGTAAGTATGAACAATCCCATGATTCAATGCCGGGTATAATTCTTTTGCATCTTCATAACTCAATTTATGTTGTGGACTCAATCCAAAACCTTCTTTGATTTTTTGAGCTCTTGATATAAAAGCTTTTGTAAATTTTACCCTTTCATTTTTTTTAAGGTCTAAAAATTCATTTAATTTTTTATCAAAAGGATTTATAACATGCGCCAAAAGATGATGAGTAATGGGTCTTTCTAAAGCTTGTGATACGGTTTTATTTTCTACACTAAGCTCACAACCCAATACAACTCGAAGACTTTTATACCTTAGAGGATCTTGAACTATTTGTTTTACGGCCTTTTTGCAGCCCTCTAGAGTATCATGATCAGTTATAGCTATTGTAAATGGGTTTTGTGGCATTTTTGCGCCCTTTTCCATTAACTTTGCAGCCTGTCTTCCCACTGCCGCTCCAGCAGCGAGTATCTGATCAATCGGCATTTCTCCGTCAGAGTTATTTGAGTGAAGATGAAGGTTTGCTCTGTACAAACCTTTATCATAATTTGAAAGGTCATATCCATCTCTTGCTGCCGTTATGAGGGTTTTACCCGGCGAGTAATAGATTTCTGAATCATTGAATTCTGTGAGCATTTTTTTATACTCTTGAGGCCCCAATATCGGCCTTAAATGTTCTACTTTTATACCGGGAATGTCAATATGTTCAAGCAATTTTTTCCTGTATACGATATCTTCAGGGAATTCCGCCATCTGTTCTTTATATAGTTTTAACAGCTTTTTAACTTCGATTTGTTCTGGCGTTTTTTTAATAAGCTTATATGCTATAAAAGAGGCTATCGTAAGCAATGACGCACCTGCCAAAAGTAGTTTTTTGTGATCCTTTTTCTCTACTTTCGGAAAGCTTATAAAAGTATCTTTGTTAGGTGTTTTATCTACTGAAGACTGGTTGAGCGCGGGCATTTGTTGCGTTTTGTTCAAGGAAATATTATCCTGAGCGGACGGAATATTAGAAACAGGCATCTTAATATACGGTGTCTGTTTGTTTTTATCGGAGACGATAAAGTTGTCGAACACCTTTGGCTCAGAAACATTAACATTTTTAAAACTTACGATCATCAATAACCCTCTTTAAGACCTTCCCCCGATGCTTTAGCATAATTTGTTTATCCTATTATGCCAAAAAATGTAAAAATATATTTTGCTATTTATAGAATAGCTCACTTACAAATATTTACACATTAATATATTGGAGAATATTATGCCGCTTGCTGATTCAAAAAAAAGTCTTTTGAGTTATAACATTATAAAATCTTTAACTTTGTCGTTGAAACGTCAACAGTTTCTACTTTTATGGTAGATTAAAGATGTATCGATGAAATCGCATTTGGAGATATTATGAAAAAAAGAGCCTTAATAAGTGTATATGATAAAGAACATTTAGCGGATTTTGCAAAAGAGCTTGTTGAAAAATACAATTATGAAATAGTTTCAACAGGAGCTACCTATAAACTTTTAAAGGAAAAAGGCATTAAAGCTATCGAAGTTAAGGAAGTTACAGGGTTTGAAGAAATGCTTAATGGCAAAGTCAAAACTCTTCATCCTATGATACATGCCGGAATTTTAGCGGATTTAAACAATTCTGATGAAGCTGAACAGGTTAAGCAGGCGAATATAACTCCAATTGATATGGTTGTTGTAAACTTTTATCCGTTTTCAGAAGTTGCGGAGAAAGAAATAGAGCTTAATAGCTTGATAAAAAACATAGATATCGGCGGCCCTTGTATGTTAAGAGCGGCTGCAAAGAATTTTGAGCGAGTAACAGCTGTTTCCACTCCTTGTCAATATAAAAAAGTTTTAGAAGAACTTGCAGCATATAATGGTGCAACGTCTTTAGATTTTAGAAAAGAATTGGCTTTAGACGCTTTCAAATTGACATCAGAGTTTGACGCTATTGTATTAAACACATTGTCTGAGAAATTTGTTGGCGATGAAGACCTTGCAGGACAATATTTTTCAGTAATCACAAAAAAACAAAACTCACTTAGGTACGGAGAGAACCCTCATCAGGCGGCCGCTGTATACAGCAAAAGAAATCTTTTGGATTTTGATATTTTAAACGGAAAAGAACTTTCCTATAACAATATTTTGGATATGACTGCTGCAACTAATATTATTAGCGAGTTCTATGATGTATGCGCAGTAGCAATCGTAAAGCATAATGCGCCTTGCGGGGTTGCTTTAGGTGCAGATATTAATGAAGCGTACATGAAAGCATTTGATTGCGATCCAATAAGCGCCTTTGGAGGAATTGTTGCATTTTCGCAAGTCGTAAACGAATCTTTGGCTAAACATTTGAGCTCTGTATTTTTAGAAGTTTTAATAGCCCCTGATTACACTCCTAAAGCATTAGAGATGCTCCAGCAAAAGAAAAATTTAAGAATAATAAAATTAAACACTCCTTTGGTTGAGTATAAGAAATTTTTGGACAAAGAAGTAAGAATAACTCCTTTCGGCACCTTAGTCCAAGAAGCAGATGTTGCGGAACTAAATAAAGATACTTTTAACGTTGCGAGCAAAGCTAAACCAACCGCAGAAATGATTGAAGATATGATTTTTGCCTGGAAAGTTGTTAAACATTCAAAATCAAACGCAATAGTTATTGCTAAGGATTTTAAAGCCATCGGCATTTCTCAAGGTCAGACGAGCAGAATCGATGCTGTTGAAATTGCCTTAAATAAAGCTTGCGACGGCTCAAAAGATGCTGTTATGGCATCTGACGGATTTTTCCCCGCCATAGACAATATTCAGGCAGCAGCACAAGGAAGAATCGCCGCCATAATCCAACCCGGAGGAAGCATTAAAGATAAAGATGTCATTGAAGCCGCAGATAAGTATAATATTGTTATGATTACTACCGGGGTAAGACATTTTAAACATTAAAAAGATAGCCGGGAATAAGTTTAACTGACGAGAGTTGAAAAATGATAATGGAAAATAAAAAAGCCGTAAAATGGCTGGGTGCATCTCATTTTATATTAGATGCTTATTCAGGATTTTTAAATCCGATATTACCTTTTATAGCGGCAAAACTTGGGATTACAATGGCTATAGCGGCTATTATGATTAGTATTTCTAACCTAACTTCTTCTATATCTCAACCTCTATTCGGTTTTGTAGCGGACAAATGGAAGAAAAGATTTTTTATATTCTGGGGGTTAATGTTTGCTTCCGTATTTTCATCTTTGGTGGGTGCGGCAAATAATCTTTGGGCTCTTGGAATTTGTATAGTTTTAGGCAGCATGGGTGTGTCGTTTTTCCATCCTCAGGCAACAAGCTTCGTTTCCTTTTTCACAAGCTCCAAAGAAGCAAGCAAGGACATGAGCATCTATATTGCAATGGGAACTGTGGGCTATGCCCTTGGACCCGTTATCTCATCTTCTATTACTGACAGATTCGGACTGGAAGCGCTCCCGTTTGCGGCATTGATAGGGATAATCACCGCTTTAACAATGTTTTTATACGTTCCAAAGGTTTCATTGTTTGCTTTAAAAACAACGGACGGATCCATTGTCCAGGCTTTTTCAGACATGTTTAAAAACAAAACCATGAGAATTCTTCTTATGACCTCTATATTGAAATCGTTGATTGTTTCTTCCTTCTGCTTAACACTGCCATTTTACTGGAAATCAATAAATTTCAGCGTTTCTAAAATAGGTCTTATCCTGTTCTTCTTCATGATGTTTGGAGCATTGGGGACTTTTACAAGCCCGATGGTTGAAAACAAATTCGGCTCTAAAAGAGTGTTTTATCTTTCGATGATTTTGGTATTCCCTCTGACACTTATGTTTTATTTCATACAAGATACCAACTTATTCATAAGCCTATTGCCGTTTATGTTTATAGGATATGTAAGTTTCCTTTCAGTTCCTTTGAATATGGTTATGGCGCAGAAAACTATGCCTCAATACAAAAGTATGATATCAGGCTTTATCGGAGGATTTAGCTGGGGAGTGATAGGGTTACTGTTGCCTCTTATAAGTTTGCTTGCTCAAAAAGCAGGCATACTGAATGTACTCCTTTGTATGTCGGTAATACCGTTAATATTTTCTTATTACATAAAATTTTTACCGGAAAAATATTAATTTATAACGACTTTTTTAAGCCCTGTAGGCCTATCTATATTCTTTTTCATGTATTTTGCTATCTCTAGTGCTAAAAGCTGCAGAATAACGAGGGTTCCAAAGATAGAGAATATTTTTGTCTCTGATTCTAATTTAAAACTCTGATTGCATAACTTCTCCAGTTCAAGGGTTTTTGAATTAGAAATAGAAACTATAAAAGGCTTATAATCCGTTTTTATCTTTTTGATGTTTTTTATTATTAGTTGTTCATTTTCTTCATCGACCAAACTAATTATTGCCGATTTTTGATTCAATATTGCCACATGCCCGTGCATGAACTCACCCTGAGGGTAAGCGGTAGTATTTATGTATGAGGTTTCTTTTATTTTTAAAGCCCCCTCTTTAGCAAGAGAATAGAAGACTCTGCTTCCTAATATTGATATGTTTTGGAATTTGGAGAGTTTTTTAGCCGCTTCTGCAATCTTGTCTCTGTTTTCAAGTATTTTTTCAAGAAAAGTAGGAAGGTTGTGCAGATAATTTATTTCGCTTTGAATATCAATATTTTTCGCATACATAATCTTCAATACTAAGAGATACAAGCAAAACAGCTGCGCACTCATAGCTTTTGTTGACGCTATACTGTGTTCTTTCCCTGCATAAGTCAATATCTTATAGTTAGAAAGCTGCCAGATGGTAGAATCTTCGTTGTTTGTGACACAAAGGATTTTGTCAGAAACTTTAGTTACTTTTTTAAGTGCATCTAAAGTATCACTGGTTTCTCCAGACTGGGAGATAAAGACAAAGAGGGTATCTTTTGTTGTTTCGATATTCGGATTCAATACAAATTCACTCGAATAAATACATTCAGCATCACAATGAGCTGATTCTTTCAACAATTCTGCGGTAATAGAGGCACAGTGATAAGAAGATCCACTTGCTATCAACACAACTTTTTTTATGTTTAAAGGCAGATTTATTAAAATATATTTTTCCGGAGTTACATACCTTTTGGTCAAATCAGCTATTATTGAGGGCTGTTGAAGGATTTCTGTTTCCATATTGGATTGTTTAACATTGTCATTTTTTTTCATAGATATAGATATTGTTTGCACAAACTCAAACCAATTTGTATTAATCGATGCTATTATTTCTGTCTGGTTATTATCCTTCATATCATATATATCGGTCTAATTAGAATAATATTTAGGCTTTGTTAACAAATGTTTACAATTATTTTTTTGGCTGTAATTCTTTACTGGATTAGAAAATTCTGATTTAAGGATTCATTTTATTGAAAGATGCATTATAACCTTTCAACACCCCGCTAACACTGATTATACCAGTATCAAAAAGCAGTTGTGTTTGGGCTTTATTATATTCTATAATATTTTGAATCAACTGTTCCTGAGCGGCAATTTTAAGAGTTTGTGCTTGAATGACGTCTGTATATACACCTTGACCGACTTTTGCTCTCATAAGAGATATTTTTACACTTTCTTCCGACGACTTAACAGCTTTTTTTGCTGATTCGATTTTCTCAAGTGCGGACTTTGAATTGTAATAAGAGCCGAGAATTGATTCTTTAACCGATCTGGTTAACTCTGTCAAAGAGAATTGCTCCGCTTCTATTCTTGCATTAAATGCTTTTATGGTCGTAGCTGTCCCCAGTCCGAGGTTTTTCCCTAAAGGGACTGTAACAAATAAAGAGATTACGGTACCGGGCCCGAAACCTGATTTTGGGGTTCCCACAATTGCCCGTTGATAAGCAGCATAGGTATCTGGAGCAAAATCCATATAATTAGAACTTCTTTCTGCCTTGAGTGCTTCTATTCTCAGCCTAGCAGCTCTTAGATCATCTCTTGTTAACAAAGCCATATCATAAAGCGAGTCGATAGAATACTTGTCTTCAACCAGTTGATGAAGCTGGATAGAAGATTCGGAAGGATAAATCGCATACAAGACCTCTATACCCATCAGATTTGCAAGTTTTGCTTGCAGTAACCTAAGGTTATTAAATCCTGTAATATAAGCTTGTTTTGCAGTCGCAACTTCTGTTTCAGCCCTTGTGACATAGTATTTATTCTCTAATCCCGCATCAAACCTTGCCTTGACAAGCTTATATTGATATATCCTGTCGATTAAGTTTGATTTATAGACTTCAACCCTCATTTTCTGGCTGAGAAGATCGTAATATGCCAAACTTGTTTTTAAGATTATTTCATCACGCGTGAATTCCAATGTTGATTTTGACGCATTGAGCGTATGCTTTTTTTGCGCATTTAAAAAGAATACTTTTCCTTGCTGAGTCCCCTTCCACTCTGCAAGCCAAATATTTTGCATCGGCAATTCGTCAAATTTGTCAATCAACACACCGCCCACAAGAAACTTGCCGTCTATGTATTGCAATGTATATTGATAAGATACATTAGGCAAGAATTGAGTATTGGCGTTTTTATATTCCCAATAGTGCTGTTTTTGAACACTGTATCGGTTTTTGATGGCATAGTTGTTATCAAGCGCTATTTTTAGGCACTCTGAAAGATTGGTATAAACCAGATCTATACCAAGATTTTTACTTATTTCTTCGTCTAATATTCTTTGTTTTGCCGCTTCAGATTCTGATGAATTTCCCTGAAGCAATTCTTTGATAAATTCATCATTATTATAGTCCCAGATTACATCATCTTCAGCGTAAAGAATATTTTGAAAGAAAAACAATATAAAAATTACAATTATAAATTTTTTCATATTTCAAATAATATTGAGAATATGAAGTTTTTCTTATAGCCAAGTTACTATTTGAGAGAGACTATTTGTTTTCAAGTTTCTTTATTCTTATTTGAATATCTTCAATTAACTTTCTGTTAATACCCAAAAGATCTGCGATAACTCCTAACATGATAGTCTGGAAACCTATAATCATAAGGATTGCAGCAAAGATTAACGACTGAATATGGCCTGTGGCACTGGCAAATAAGTAATAATAAAGGAATCTGGCCCAAATAACCATGCCGAGAAAGAAAAGAATCCCGCCTATAATCGCAAAAAACCTAAATGGCCTGTAGATTATAAACATTCTTATCATCGTGAACGTTTGTTTGCGGATGTATTCAAATATGTTATTTACCAATCTTGATTTTCTGTAATTTTCATTTACCCTTATTGGGGTTGACTCAATTATCAAACCTTTTGACTTGGATTGTATTATTGTCTCAAGCGTATAAGTATAATTATCGAAAACATTTATCATTATTGCAGCTTCTCTGGTAAAAGCTCTGAAGCCGCTAGGCGCATCTTCGGTTCCTGTAGAACTTAAAAGTCTGATAACGAATGAACCGATTTTTTGCAAAAGTTTTTTTAGAAAAGAGAAATGTTTAATTCTTTCAATGGGTCTGGTTCCGATTACTATATCTGCTTTTTTTTCTAAGATTGGCCTTATAAGTTTTTCAATGTCGTCGGAATTATATTGATTATCCGCATCTGTATTTACTATTATGTCCGCCCCAAGTTCAATACATTTTTGCAACCCGGACATAAAAGTTCTTGCCAGACCTTTATGATTAGGCAACCTTACAATATGGTTAACACCAAAACTTTCGGCGATTTCAATACTTCTATCACTGCTTCCATCGTCAATCAAAAGTGTTTCGATTTCGTCAATGCCTTCTATTTGCTTTGGCAACGACGCTAAAGTCAGAGGCAAAGTAACTTCTTCATTATAACAAGGGATTTGTATTATAAGCTTCATACTCTATAAACTTTTTTTTCAATGTAATATAATTATAATATAAAAAACAATTAGGATAAACAAATGGCTAAAAAAAGCATTTTTTGGTTAATAATTATAGTTCTCGCAGGATTTTTTCTGAGAATTTGGTGCTTGGATAAGCCTCAAGGATTATGGAACGACGAATATATAGGTTGGTTTATCTCCTCTCGCTCTTTTCCTTCTGAATTCATTAAAGAAGCCATTAAAAACTGTCATATGCCTTTTTATTATTTTTATTTAAAAGCTTGGATGGTTGCTTTTGGAGACAGTGACTACAGTTTAAGACTTTCTTCAGTATTTACGGGGTTAATTTCTATTGTTGCAATGTATTTTGTAGGCAGGGAATATAAGGACAAAAACCTCGGCATTTTTTGTGCGGCATTCTGCGCGGTAAGCGGCTTTTTGATTTATTTTTCGCAGGAAGTAAGACTATACAGTCTATTGTTTTTGCTGAGCGCAATAAATGTTTGGTCCTGGATAAAGCTTTCCAGAGAACAAACTAAAAAGAATTTTTTATATTTCGGGATTATCAATTTTTTAATTATCATTACACATACTTTAGGATTTGTTTTTTGTTTCTTTAATATTTTGTTTTTAGCGATGTATTTAATAAAAGTAAATGACAAATATTCCAAACAAATAAAATGGTTAATAGGAGGAATTTTGTTCTCGCTATTACCTCTTTCCCCTTTTATCTATAAGGTTTTTAAGGAAAGTTATATTTCTCAATTTTGGTCCGGATTTTCTTTTGCAAAAGTATTTTTCGTATTCTCGGATTATTTTTCCCCGATACAAGTGAACATAATCAACACCCCTAAATATGTTATCGATACTCTGGTTAAAAATTCCCAGCTAAACTACATGTTTATAATCTTTGCTCTTTTACCTTTAATCGTAGCCGCGTTCGGAATCCTTTTAGCTATACTCGAAAAAGACAAAAAATTAAACTATCTATTCGGAATTTCTATGTCATATTTTGCGATACTAGTAATTGCCGCAAGTATGAACAGGATTGTTTTGTCTACAAAATACAGCGTGGAAATATATCCTGTCCTTATTTTGATGATGTGCGCTGGTATTTTAAGCATACGAAAAGAATCATTTCGTAAGTTTTTAATATGCTTAATGCTTATTATTCCATTGTTTCACTACCTTGTTAACAACAATTCCACTCCTAAACTTGGAAGAAGTGAAGGCAACAAACTTGTTATGGATCTTTTAAGAGAAGCTCATTTCAAACCAACGGACACAGTCGTTTTGACTTATTATGATGCTCAAAAATTTGAAAAATATTTTGATGGACAAAAATACAGAATATATGCCATAGACAAGGTTAATTTCCCGGGATATATAGTCCCTCAGCAGTATACATACAAAACAATCGTAATAAACGGAAAAATACTTTTTTACGAAAACCTAAAACATAATGATACAAGGTTGTTTGAACAGAAATTCTACAACAATTTCATTAAAAACATGAAAAGTGGAGACAAATTAGCGGTTGTAATCTTAAAAAACGTAGCTTTCTTTAGCCAGAAAGACATGAACCGAATAACGTCCAAAGATGAAACGTATTACAGCACTCCATTTTTGTTCATGGTTTTCTCTTACATAAAAAACAATTCTATTGCCATCTGTACAAAATACCTAAAACCCAAAGCTGTTCTAGAAAAGGGCGATTGGGTTGTAGCAGTTTTTGAGAAGCCTTAATCTAAAGTAGCAATGTCATTCGATGTCGAGAAATTGGAATCGATATATTTTTTAAGCTCCTTGAAATCATTGATATTATTATTTTTAAGAAACTTAAAGGCTGAATCTCTTGCTATTTCTAGTATATGTAAATCTTTGGTTAGGTCCGTAAGGTTCAATTCAGGCAAGCCGCTTTGTCTCAGACCCAAAAACTCTCCCGGGCCCCTTATTTCAAGGTCTTTTTCCGCTATAACAAATCCATCATTGGTTTGAGCCAATATATTTAGCCTGTTTAATGTGTCTTTAGATGATGATGAACTGATAAGAACGCAGAATGACTGGTCTTTGCCCCTTCCGACTCTCCCTCTCAGCTGGTGAAGCTGGGAAAGTCCGAATCTTTCGGCATTATCTATAACCATAACTGTAGCATTAGGAACATCTACGCCTACCTCAACTACTGTCGTGCTTACGAGGATGTCGTATTTTTTATTTTTAAAATCGGCCATAACCTGATCTTTTTCTTCTGGCTTCATTTTTCCGTGCAAAAGACCTATTTTTAGATCAGAAAATTCTCCCGCTTGCAAACTTTCCGCTTCTTGCGTGGCAGCTTTGGCAGAAAGAGTTTCAGACTCATCGATAAGAGGGAAAATAATATAAGCCTGATGCCCGAGTTCCACCTGCTGCCTAATCAGATTATATGCCTGACGGCGTTGGTTAGAATTAATTAATGCGGTTTTTATAGGCTTTCTACCTTTTGGAAGCTCATCTATAATTGTCAAATCAAGATCCCCATGAACCGTTAAAGCAAGTGTTCTCGGGATGGGGGTTGCTGTCATTGTCAATACCTGAGGGACTGTGGCTTTTGTTTTCAATGCATTTCTTTGTTTCACCCCGAACCTATGCTGTTCATCTATTACAATTGAACCGAGATTGCTAAACTCTATATTGTCTTGAATCAGAGAATGAGTACCGACTGCAATATTTATTTGTCCGTTTCTAAGATCCGTTTCCAATTTGTTTCTGAGTTTCTTGCTATTTGAAGAAGTAAACAGCCCAATACTTATACCAAAAGGGGTCAGCCAGTTTACAAAGTTATTAAAGTGTTGCTGAGCAAGGATTTCCGTAGGGGCCATTATCGCGCCTTGGTAATTGTTCTCGATTGCCGCAAGAAGCATAATACAAGCTACAACTGTTTTGCCACTACCAACATCCCCTTGTAGGAGCCTTTGCATAGGCATTTCACTGTTGATATCGTTCAATATCTCATTCACCGCTCTTTTTTGAGCGCCTGTTAGCTCAAAAGGCAGTTGATCTATAAAACTTGTGACAAGTCCTTTTTTTGCTACTTTTAACGGCAAGGTTTTCCCGCTGACGGCATTTTCTTCCCTTATCAAACCAAGTTTGAGTTGAAGCATAAAAAGCTCTTCAAAAACAAGTGAAAAACGGGCTTGTTCAAGTGCTTGCATATCTTTTGGGAAATGTATCTGTTCAATTGAATCTTGCCTGTTAAGAAGACTGAATTCTTCAACTATACTGTTTGGCAACAGATTTATTATTTGACTTTTGTATTCTTGTATCGCGTTAAAAATCGCTCTTCTTAACGTTTTAACATTAAGGTTTTCAACAAGAGGATATACAGGCACGATTCTTCCCAAGTGAAGGTTATCCCCTTCATAAAAATCGGAATTTATAAGCTGATATTGGGGTTTATCTATAGTGCATTGACCGGTATAATTATCTTTCTTTACTGTTCCTGAAACTATGATGCTCGAATCTTTAGGGAATTGGGCTTTGTATCTTTCGAGCATATACCTATTCGCTTTTTGATAGAAGAAATTAAGTTCCAAAGATGCCGTTTCATCGGTTATTCTAACGGTTACTATTGAGAGCTTATTTTTTGTGGTGAAGGCTTTTAAGGAGGTTATTTTCCCGAAAACCGTTACATCATCCCCTTCTTTCAAATCTCTAATAAAACATCTCGATGAATAGTCTATATGTTTTCTCGGGAAATAATTAATCAAATCAAAAACCGTATAGATACCCAGTTTATTCAACAAATATGCAACCTTTGGCCCAACACCTTTTACGTAAGTTACATCCTGTTCGTAGATATTCTTTTTAAAAGGTTCATCAGAGGTGTCTGATTTTTCCTGTTTTACCGAGCTCGGGTTCATTTCCGCTTTTAAGAGGTTTATAAACCTTTTTATTATTTTTTTTCTTTGAGGCAAATTCTCTTGTGGATATGCATCAAACCCTTCTATTAAAGGGAGCCATTTAGGGTCTTTTTTGGAAAGTTTATAAATTTTCCGGAGTTCTTTTTTTATAAAGCCTGAAAAAGTTGATTCTTTTCCTTTTATGTCAATAAATTGGTGCTTTTCCTCAACACCAATAGCCGTTTTTATTTGTTCCAAATTGACATCTTTTAAGTAGCTTTCTAAAATCATTTTTAATTATTATCAGTTATTCTCAAAACTTCGTAAATATCTATTTTTTTTGCTTTTCCTCTGATTTTAACGTCACTGATTTTTATTACATCAGCTATAGAGGTTATGTGCTTGTATGTGTTTTCGCTTATCAGGAATTGGGTTTTATATATTTTGTTGTGAGACTCTATCCTGCTGGCAAGGTTCACCGTATCGCCGATTACGGTGTATTCTAGCCTCTCCTCGGAACCTATGTTTCCGACAAAGGCTTCTCCTGTATTTATTCCGATACCTATAGTAATTTTGGGTTTGCCTTCTTCAAGCCATTTTTTCTGCAGCACCTTTACTTTTTTAAGGATTTCATGCGCACATTTAACGGCATTCATTGCATGTTTTTTATTTTTCACGGGTTCACCAAAAATTGCCATAATGGCATCCCCCATAAATTTATTCAGCACTCCGTCATATTTTCTGATTATCGGTTCAACAGCGCTGAAATATTCGTTCAAAATACCTGTAACTTCTTCTGCACTTAGGTTTTCTGATATAGATGTAAAATCTCTTATATCTGCAAAAAGAATGGTAACCTCTGATTTAATCCCGCCCACTTTTACCTGGTCGATATTCTGCATAACATTTTGCATGATGTCTTTTGAGATATATTTCCCCATAACATTCTTTATTTTTTCTTTGTTTTGGCCTTCTATGACATACCTGTAGGTATATCCGAAAGCAATCACGATAATCCCTGTTACAATTGGCGTGAACAATGATATTTCGATGTTGTTCGCCAAAAACATGTTGTAAAAGATTATGTGTGCGCAGGTCAACATCAACGTAAAAGCTAGAGAAACAATTATAGAATACTTGCTAATAATCCAAAACGTTAACCACCCAAAAAGTATCGACAGCAGCAGTGTTACGATATAATTTCTTTCTAAAAAGAACTTGTTGTCAAGCATATTATTAATAGCCGTAGCTTGAATATCGACCCCCGAATGTTTCAATAAAATTGGAGTGTTCATCCTGTCTTCAAGACTTTGAGAGTTTGCGTTTCCGCCGACAACTACTATTTTGTCTTTGAATACACTAGGATCTATAACAGGAGGTTTCCCTTCTTTTATTGCCTGATGGGAGTTAATTATATCTATAGCAGAATAATGTTTATGAGAATAATACTCATCAACGGGTTTATACCATTTAAAATTAGTAAAAACACCTGAGAGGTTGGAATACAGAGAATCATTTGATTTTTTTTGAGATATCGGTATTTTTAAAGATTTGCATCCATCATTTGAGCACAAATAATTGTCATATAAAACAAAGTTTTTAATACCAGTCTTGATAGAATATGCGCTTAAAGCCAAAGACGGATACAAACAGTTATTGTATTCTACAATCGGCATATATCTTCTTATGACGCCGTCTTTGTCCATAGGAACCATCACAGATCCAAGAGCAGGAACGTTTTCTATATATTCTTTCGGGAATTTTGAAACACCATAGTAATTTGAATCTATTTTTATCAATCTTTTATCTTCAATATTGATTATTGATTTACTTTCAAACAGTTTGTTATAAGAAGCAGGAAGGATATCTCCGGCATTGTTGTTAGTTGGGTACAGGTTAAATCCTGCTACAAAATTATCGAGCTTTAAAAGTCTTTTGTAGAAATTTTTGTCGGCCTCTGGATTGTACGAATCAGGTGAAGTTATTACAGCATCGAAAATAACCGCATTAGCCTTTGCTTCATTTTGAAGAAATTCAAAAATATCGGAATACAAAGATCTGGGCCACGGCCATCTTATGTATTCTAAGGACTTGTCATCCACAACAACTATCACAATATCCTTAGAACCATATTGTTTTTGATTATAAGTTATTTGCTTTAACGCATAATCGTTCGCGGTTCTGTCCAAAAATTGAGTCGATATTATGTATGCAATTGTAGCTACAAATATAAATGCAATTATTACTATCGTAAGCGAGCTTTTAAATCTTTTCATACTATAATTTTACTCAATCGGAAATGCTTTTGGCAAATAGTATACCATTCTTCATCTAATCACTTTAGCAATGTTTAATCTTCTTTGAATTCTCACTTCAACAGACATTTTATACATCAAGATGGACAGCGCCTTGTCTTAAAACCTTAATTTCATCTGTTAGAGCAAGTGCTACAGTGGATTCGAGGCCTTTTGCCTTATAGCCGTAATCTTCAAATGTATAATCTACGTATTCTCCGATAAATTCTTTGGCTTCTTCATTGTTTTTTGCAGAAGGCAGATCAGACAGGTTAGCACTTGTTGTCGCAAGAACATGCCCGTCAATTACTTCACACAATCTTTTAAAAAATGTATTGTCAGGAACTCTTATGCCGACTGTATTTTTGCCTGAAGTTATTGTCAGAGGTGTAAGGTCGGACTTCTCGAATATCAAAGTCAAAGCCCCGGGGAAATACTCTGCAATAAGGCTTTTCGCTTTTGGAGGGATTTGATTTACGTAAGGTTTTAAATTTTCTATGTCATTAGACATAAGGATTAGCGGCTTTGAAGTATCTCTGTTTTTTAAACTGTAGATTTTATCCACTCCGGCCTTGCTTGTCGGCAAACAGCCCACGCCCCAGACTGTGTCTGTGACAAAAGCAATTACAGCGCCGTTTTTTAGTTTAGTGTTTAATTCTTCTATGATTTTATCGTTTTTTAAAATGTCCATACACTCTACCTAATAGTTCTTTCACGTATCTGACCCTTAAAAGAGAAGCAAATACAATGTATACAACAAAACAAATTATGAGCATAACAAATGTTTTTGTCGCCAGAGAAACCCAATCCGAGCTATCAATTACCCATAATTTATATATTGCAAAACTTGTTCCATATGACAAGATTGCAGCTATTGCCATTTTAAATAAATTCTTGAAGTAGAATTTATAATCCATATCCATTTTCTTGAGCAGGAAAACCCCTAAAAGCGCAGCATTAAACAACGTTACCAGAGAGGTAGAAAGTGTAATACCACCTATTCCCAAGGATTTTACAAAAAAGAAATTCAAAACAAACTTTAAAGCAATCGAAGACATTGCGACTAAAAATGGTGTTTTTGAATCATTAAACGAATAGAAAATTCTTGTTATAGAATCTCTGAAAACATAAGGGATTATTGCTATAGATAAGAAAATAAGAGCTTGAGACACCATGTAAGTATCGTGTGAATCGAACGCTCCTCTTTGGAATATCAACTGAATTCCATCACTTGCAAGCAAAATTATTCCTATCAAAATAGGGAAGGCAACGAAATTTAAAAGCCCTACACCTTTATTGAAATAATATCTTATATCCTGATAATTTTTATCGCCAACAAGCTTTGAAAAAATCGGAAACAACGGCACCAAAAACGCTGTAACAAGTATACCGACCGGAAACTGAAAGATTCTATTTGCATAACCTATAGCAGACCAGGCACCAGAACTGAGTTGCGATGCAAAGAACATATCAACATAAACATATATCTGCCCAACCGTAGAACTTAAAATCGCAGGAAATAAAAGTTCCATTATGTTTTTAAATTCTTCGTTATTTCTTATTTGCAAATTAGGTTTTAATCTAAAGCCCAACTGCCTTATCTTAGGGAACTGCAACAAGAACTGACATATAGCCCCTACAGTGGTCGCAGAAGCTAAAACAAGTCCCAACGAATCATTTTTAGCCAGAGAAATAGCTATAATTATGACTATACTCATAATTATAGGAGATACATTCGGCAGCATAAATTCTTTAAACGTAATAAGAAGACCGTAATATATCCCGACAATTCCACCTACTATAAGTATCGGAGACATTATTTTAAGATGTAAACCGGCTAGTTTTATTAGCTCAGGCGTCCCTCCTGAAATGATAAATCCCATAATCTGATCTGAAAATATAAAAACCAATATACTTAAAAATGCGAATAAAAGGCATGATGAGGTCATAAAAGTACTGTATAACTTATTCACTTTTTCGTTTGCTTTTTCATCTCCTTCGGGAATCAGCTTTGCGAAAACAGCAACAGTAGCGCTATGAAAAGGCCCCCCGACCCCGCCTAACAAGATTAAAGCTAAAGCAGGTATTTGATAGGCATAAAAGTACGCATCAGATGTGGTTCCTGCACCATAATAATTTGCGGTTACTACATCTCTAAAAAATCCAATAAATTTTGAAATAATGGTTACGAATGCTATAAGCCAGGCAGCTTTCAAAAGGCTGTGTGATTTAGTCGTCATTTGCTGCCTCTTTTAACTCTACATATACTCGCATTGTTTTTTTCCTGTTTTCTCCTGCCGGAACGCAATAAACTATCGTATTTTGCCCTATATTTATATATTCCGAAATGTCAATTCTATATTTTCTTTTTGAATTGTTGTCTAAATCCGGTTTGAACTCTTTGTCGTTTATTATAACAGTTAAATCGTTGACATTATCTTTATCATCGATACATAAGATTGCTTTTTTGTATGGTGCAAAAAACACCTGATCCGCTGAATTTTGAGAATTTTGGTTTGTTATTGAAACAGGCATAGTTGTTATAGAGATACCGGAGTAATAATGTTGAAGTATTTCGTCAAATTTAAAACCTCTTTGGGCCATTCCTCCTGCTCCAAACTGGCTCATGCCAACCCCATGTCCAAATCCACCCCCGTGTAATATTATTTTTTTACCGGAAGGCGTTATTACATTATCTATAACGAAATTTGCACTTGGCAAGGCTTTGCCGTTTTTTTGAAAGGTTCTTCTTATTACGAGTTCTTTTGAAACACAAAAAATATCTTTATCAGTAATTATATTTAAGCTGATTATTTTTCCGGATTCTCCTCTTTTGTTGACCTTTATATCAACAAGCGTGCCAAAATCCTTGGCATCATTTAATATTGGTTTTACGAAACCAACTTTTGACTGTTCTACTAATGTTCTTTTTAATACTTGTTCAAGTTCTTCAAAGTTCCATTCTCTTTCCCATCTGAAATATGGAGACTGGCTATCATACGAATCCGGATAAGATAAATAAAAAGCTTTTGCATCCGCCTCATTTGACAATGGTTTTATTGAAGTACTGTCGGGTTTAGCCTTTAAATAAGGTACGGAACGCGCGGGAAATTCTTTTGTCTTCGGTTCTGAAAAAGCATATTCATAGCTTTCGGTGTAGCCTCCAGCCGTTGAACTGTATAGAGCCATAATAAGATCTTCTTTTGGAGATAATGCAACAAGCCCGTTTGTTTGTTTTATGGCTAGATTTGAAAGCTCTTTTTCAGTTGCGGCACCAAAATATACTTGGCTCGCGACTGAGTCACATACGTCAAATTCCGAATAGAATCTTTCTCTCGGTTTAAGAGCATAATTTCTGGCAGCAATTGTTTGAGCTTTTAACGCTTCTAACCCGAAGGCAACAGGCATCTCATTTGGAACGACACCTTTTAAATAATTTTCCAAATCTAAAACATTTACAATACAGAAAGCATTTTCATTTCCGCTTCTTTTGGTCAACTCAAAAACGCCTCTATATAATGCCGTTTTGCCTGCTCTTTTCAATCCATACACTGATAAAAAATTTGTATTTACTCTTGTCTTTAAAACAAGTGGACCTTTGAGATTAGCCATCTTCAGATTATTGTTCTGATATATTGAATAACAGCCATTTTGGATGGTTATCTTTATAACATCTTCATTTTTTAGACCCGAAACCATTTTCCCGCTGGGGATGTCAATAATTTCATAGTCTCCTGTTGCGGTGAATTCGGCTGAATCGAAAATATATTTGCTGAAATTGTTGTTGCTTATTCCAACTCTAATAATATTGCTGCTGTCATGTGCTTCTGAAAAACAGGGCACTATTGTTATCACGGCTATGGCTATTAAAATATATAATCTTTTTAACATACAAAATCTCATTTACTGTATTTTATTATAAAAAATTTTTATAAAATAGAAGCAAGAGGTTTTTGTATAGAGATATTAATTTGATCTACAAAAAAAGCGAAAGATAAACTTTCGCTTTGATTTTGATTTTATACCTTTTTTAGTTTTCTTCAGCAACTTTTTGCTTATTTATCATTTCCTGTAATTTTTCAATAAGCACATCACCTTTTTCCTGAATATCAGAACAGATATCATCAGCTCTATTTTGTATTTCGCTGACTGTTGTTTGAGCCTTGCTGCACAAGTCTTGTGATGTTTCGGTTAGCATTTCACGGGTCTTTTCGCCTGATTGAGGCGCTAAAAGCACACCTGTAATCGCTCCAACTACACCGCCAATTATGAAACCTGCAAAAAATTTTCCTACTGACATTTTTATCTCCTTTATTTATTTTTTTCTAAAAAGTTTTAACCCTGCAGAAAGACCCTTGAAAAAACCACCCGACAGGTTTTTAATCCCACAGAATGTAAGACCTCCTACACCTACCGCGGCAGATAACGCTTTTTTCACAAAATCCATTTGTTTGTCTGCAGTTTTAGCAATTGAATTGATATTGTTTAATGTTTCTTTTAATTCTTTTAAAGTCGGCTGTATTTCTTGTTTCACAAGTGTTGTTACTTCGTCTACATTGGTCGTCAATCTAGATAAGTCCATAATAAACTTTACTAAAAAAACTGTCGTAATCACGCCTAAGATGATTGTAGTGAATATTAAAAAAATTAAGCTGACTTCTAAGGTTGTTGTCATTTATTGAGCTCCTAGTTTAATTCGTAGTCGGTTGACTCTTTTTCTTTTGCTTTAGCGATTTGCCTGGCTTTGATTATTTCGTTTAATTTGTTTAGTTTTTTTTCAAAAGTATATTTCATCATATCAATTGAAGTAAGAGCCTGTCTTTTTGCCTCCTGAATTTCAGGAGCGTGTTTTTGAGCCAAGTCAACAACAACTTCTTCTACTTCTTTCCTGGTTTCTTCTCCTGACTTTGGAGCCAACAGAATACCTGCTATTATACCACCTACAACACCTGCTAATAGGCCTAATCCGAATACTACCGAATTATCTTCTTTTGACATTCTAACCTCCGTTTGAACTGTAAGATTTTCTAAATTTTAGCATATTATCGTCTATCTTGCAATCGTAAATAGGTCTCAGTCAGTAAGCTAGCGGTTGTAATAATGGGAGATTTACTACAGAGAGTATGCCTGTTTGATTTTTTTTCAAATTTCTATTTAAAATTTGTCGACTGTTTGTATGATTTTTGTAGGTATAATAATGTTAGAATGAGAAAACTTTCAGTGTGTAAGGTTAGCAGAATGAAAAAGATTAGTAGTATTCTCCTATTACTTTTATGTTCATTAAATATAGGAATGAGAGCCAGGCCTGCAAACGCAGAAGATGAAATCCCTTTATTCCCTGATAAAATGAAGTTAAAACTTAGTGTTTCCGAGCAATCTAGAGCTGTTGAGGAATCTACAAGTACAAAAGTCTTAAAAGGCGGAATTGATTTACTTTCGCCAAAGGGCCTTGAAATAAATCAAGGAATCATAAAATCGACAAGACTTGGAGTCGTCTATGACGGGCAACTTAAATTTATTGATACAGACAAGAAAGACTTTTTGACAAACCATGAAATTGGAGGAGTAGAAGTATACAGCATCACTAAATTTAAGGATGATAAAACAGAACTTAAATTTATGTATAATTTCTTGAGAAAATTGCCGGATGCCGAGAATACTTTTACTGAAAAAATATCAGAAATATCACTTTCTCACAAAATTACACCAAATCAGCTTATAATAGTCGGCCAAAATAAAAGAATACCTCTAGGTATAGATGGTTTACCGCTGCCGCAATACCTAGATACCGCACTAAGGGCACAAACAGCTCGTACATTCAGTAACACAAGAGCCTTCGGCCTTAGAAATATCGGAACCTACAAATATGCAGAATACGATATAGGGGTATACGACAGCACAAGATACTGGCAGGATTTCTTCAATGGAGCCGAATTTGTCGGATGGGTCAACGTCAAACCTTTAGCTAACTTAGACGCGAAAAAATACGGCAACTTGACAATCGGAGCCGGAGGGCAGGTAGGAAGCGCCAAATATGACTATAAAGTTGTGGGTACATACCTTGGGTATGACTACAAAAAGGCTCATGCTAAATTAGAATATATGCATGCAGATGGTTATAACGGCAATTCTTGCAGCAACAAAGAAGCCGGCGGTTTCCACTCAACAATTGTATACGACCTTACCAAAAAAATTCAATTAGTTGGAAGATATGACATTTTTGATCCAAATGAGAAAGTTGCAAAAAATAACATTACGGAATATACTGCAGGAATTAACTATCTGGCGAGCAAACAGCTAAAGTTTTTGCTTAATTATGTAAGACAAAACAAACAAAACGGACCCGATTCAAATATGTTCTTGTTCGTAACCAGATTTATGTTGTAGAAAATATCATTCATTTGTAGTTAACTATTTTAAAATATTATAGTAAAATTATATTTATGGAAAATTCAAAAGAAAATATAACCTTAATAGAAGAAACGATTAAAAAGATTGTGTTAGACCCAATGGAGCCTGAAAACTACCTTTTATTGGGCAAGTTATACGTTGTTAATGACGAATACGATCTTGCATTAAACATTTACGAAAGTCTTTTAAATATTGACCCATTGAATGTGCAGGCATTGATAAATTCAGGCAGCATCTATTTTTACAAAATGGATTTTGTAAAAGCAATAAATAATTATTCGAGAGCTTCTGAAATAGAATCAGATAATTTTTCAATATATTTTAACTTAGGAAATGCATACGCTGAAGCAGGTAACTCTAAAAATGCCATGCAGAATTATTTAAAAGCAATGAACTTGCAGCCAAGCAACTCCTCGATATATAGCGCTATAGGCCTTTTATATCAAGATCAGGGCGATTATGTAGAAGCAAAAGTTTACTATGAAAGAGCTATTAAGCTTGATGCGTTTAATGCGGATAATCAAATGAATCTGGCATGCGTCTTAATGAAGCTAAATAAATTTGAAGAAGCTTCAGAGTCATTTAAAAAAGCGCATAATCTGGCACCAATGGACGCAAAGATTGCATTATGTTGTGCTAATGCCTATTCATCTTATGAAAATTTTGAAGCGGCAGATGAATATTTTAAAAAAGCTCTGGATTTAAACAAAGATTATTATCAGGCATATGTTTGCTATGCAATTTCTCTTTGCGACAGAAACAATACTGAAGAAGCAATGAAATATTATAAAAAAGCTATTGAAATAGCACCAGAGATAACAAATGCTTATACACTTCTTGCAAATTTATTTGTGTCAGAAGGCAAATATGATGATGCTATCACATACTACAAAAAAGTTTTAGAGGTTGAACCTAAATCTGCAAATGTTTATTCTCTAATTGGTAATACATATGTTATGTCTGGGAACTTAGAATCAGCCGTTATTGCTTACAAGAAAGCAGTGGAAATTGATTCTGAAAATGATGAAACAAAACTTGTTTATCTCGAGATAGCAGATGAATATATTTCTAGAAAGTTTGAAGTCGGAGAGAAAAGTGTCGTATAGTCCCAAAAACAATATATTACCGGCAGAAAAAATTATTGCAGTTCTATCTTATTTTACTTCTGGAATCGTGGGTTTCGTATGGGTAATCATAGGAACTCTAACGAAACAAAATCTCAGACCATTCTTGAAATACCATTTATTTCAATCAATCTTTTTGGCAATATTATTCTTTATAATCTCTCAGGCAGTAATATTGGTTCTAAACGTACTTGGATTTATTCCGTTTGTGAATGTGCTTGTTCTGGCGATTACATTTGCATTTAATGTATCAATAATCAATTTGCCGCACGTGCATCTTTCTATTATTCAGGTTGCGCTTTTAGCCTTGACTATTTATTTATCTTTAGGTGTTATTAATGGTAAATATAGCTATATTCCTTGGGTATCTGATATAATTAAACATAATATCGGAAGATAAGGATTATAACATATGAAATTTGATACCATTGCTGTCCAAGGCGGACATTGCGCAGGTCAAAACAAGCATGCCATCAGCGTTCCTATTTATCAAACAACGGCTTTTGACTTTGATAGCGTTGATTATGCTGCCGATTTGTTTGATTTGAAATGTGAAGGTGATATCTATACAAGAATTTCAAACCCAACAACTTCGGTTCTAGAGCAAAGAATAGCGATGTTAGAAGGTGGTGTTGGCGCTTTAGCTGTATCATCAGGACAATCAGCGACATTATTAGCTATATTAAACATTGCAAAATCCGGCGATGAAGTTGTAGCATCATCTACTTTATACGGCGGCACAATAAACCTTTTAAGCTCTACACTCCAAAAATTTGGAATAAAAACTGTTTTTGTTAATTCAGAAGAAAAAGAGGCGTATCAAAAAGCCATTACGGAAAAGACAGTATGTATTTTTTCTGAAGCAATCGGCAACCCTAACATAAACGTAATAGACATTGAAGCTTTGGCTGATGTTACTCATTCTTATTCAATACCTTTAATAATAGACAACACGGTTCCTACGCCTTATCTTCTCAGGCCGTTTGATTTTGGTGCTGATATAGTAGTTCACTCTCTGACCAAATATTTAACGGGTCATGGTAATTCAATGGGTGGAATAATTGTTGATTCAGGCAACTTTGACTGGGAAAAATCAGGAAAGTTTCCTGAACTTGTGGAAAAAGACCCAAGCTATCACGGGTTAAGTTACACAGAAAAATTCAAAAAAGCCGCCTATATTGTGAAAGCAAGAGCGCAATTATTAAGGGACTTTGGTACCTGTTTGAGTCCATTTAACTCATACCTGACTTTGATTGGTCTAGAAACACTTCATCTAAGAATGCAAAGGCATAGTGATTCGGCGTTAACACTTGCGAAAGCTTTAGAAAACAACCCTGCTGTAGAATGGGTATCATATCCGGCTTTAGAATCCAATAAATACAACGGACTGGCTAAAAAATTTATGCCTAAAGGCTCTTCTTCATTAGTAAGTTTCGGTATAAAAGGCGGCAAAAATGCAGGAGTAAAATTTATTGAAAATTTAAAACTTCTCATACACGCAACAAACATTGGTGATTCAAGAAGTATCGTGACATATCCTGCTTTAACGACCCACAGGCAGCTTTCAAACGAACAAATGAAAACCTGCGGCATAGATGAAAGCTTCATAAGAATATCTGTAGGCCTTGAAGACATTGAAGACATAATAAATGACGTCGAAAAGGCATTGGAAAACTCTCAGAACTGATTCATTTATACTTTAAACGTAGCCTTTTTTAGGCATAAAAAAAACATTTATCTGTGATATTTTCAGAATTGTATTTTTTATTCCTAAAGAAGGAGACTATTAATGGATGAAAATCTAAACAAACCGCTTATGCTGGGCGAGACATTCCCTGACATTACTGTTTATACAACAAAAGGGAAAATACATCTTCCTGAGCATTATAAAGGTTCCTACTTTATATTATTTAGCCATCCCGCAGACTTCACGCCCGTGTGCACAACTGAATTTATGGCTTTTCAAAACAGAATGTCAGAATTTGACGAATTAAACTGTAAATTGATAGGTTTATCTGTAGATCAGGTTTTTTCGCATATAAAATGGCTCGAATGGATATACGAGAAGGTTGGAGTAGAAATAACATTTCCGGTTATTGCGGCTACTGAAACTTTAGCCAATCAACTCGGCATAATTCATCCCGGAAAAGGATTAAGCACAATTAGAGCTGTTTTTATCTGTGATACAGAAGGGAAAATAAGGGTTATCATGTATTATCCTCCAGAAGTGGGGAGAAATATAAATGAAATCATAAGGGCTGTTAAAGCCATAAAAATAGCTGATGAAAAAGATGTAGCTCTCCCAGCTGATTGGCCTAACAATGAACTTATCCAAGACAAGGTCATAATTCCTCCCCCATTAGATGTTAATAAGGCGAAAGAGCGCTCCAATATACCGGGAAGTTACGACTGGTGGTTTAGCTATAAAGAGTTATAAAATTAAAAAGGTGCGTTATTATACGCACCTTTTATAAATAATCTTTAAAATAATTTATTAAGATGGCAAAAAATATCTGGTTTTGGTTTATAATGAGTGAAACTAATAAAAAGGTTGAATATGTTAGATTATTCAAGATTGTATCCTCAATATAAAGCAATAAGTGACAGAAGACAGCAAAGTGTTCCTGTTGAAGTCGACAGACGTTCCGGTGTCGAAAGACGCTCCCCGGACAGAGTTCAATTGGATACTAATTTAACAAGAGATATATTTGAAATTAAAAGCAAAGTAAATCAGATTCAAAAACCTGATTCTACAAACGTTACAAAAGTTGCTTTTACTCAAAATGCTGAAAACTCAGCGTTGAATTCATTAAAAACAGATCAATTTGTAAAGACTACAAAATATGAACCTACAGACAATGCAAAAATAGAATCAACAGGATCTACTGCCAAAACAGCTGCATTAACCGGCGGTATTTTAGCTTGTGTTTTAGGAGGGATAGTCGCTTCCACTTATATGGGTCTAGCAGGAACCTGTATTGCCGTAGGACTGGGCGTTTATTTCGGCGGGAAATTATTGAAACAAGTAATTTCTACTCATATGAAAGATAAATAAACACACCAAACAACTAGTCTAATGCGCTATAACATTACACTTTCTTATTTGTTATCAATATTCGTAGTGTTCGCGCTTATTTAAATATTCACGAACGTAATTCAGCGATGCCTGTACAATCCTTGTGATTCTTGAGGAAGAAAGACCAACTTGTTCTGCTATTTCTTTAACCTGCATATTTCTGTAGAACCTATACTCTACAATCGTTCTGTCTTTCTGTGGAAGAGTAGCGATTGCTTCTCTTATAACTTTTCCAAGCTCGGTTAATTCTGCTTTTTCATCAGGAAGCGCCGATGGGTCTTTTATAAAGTCAAACGGAGAATCGTTGTCTGAAGAAGCACTTGCGATACTATCTATAGAAAGAATCGTTTCATAAATAGCTTCTCTAACCTTTGTAGGAGAAATTGCATCTGAGCCTTCAGCTCCTTCTTCACTGGTTTCTTCTCCTTTGGCATGTTTTAGAGAATACCATTTGTATCTGTTTCTAAGCTCGTTACGAATAGCCCATCTTACGGCCGTGGCGATGTAGGCATTATTATATCTTTCAAGTTGCTGCTCTGTTTTGCCTTGTATTAAGGCTTGTATTGCTATAATACCAATACTGACCAGCTCTTCATATTCGACCATGTGCGAAGGTATCCGTCGCTGCTCGATTTTTGCAACTTTCTCGATAATTTCTATGTAATCTTTTATTTTTGAGTGCACTGTTGTAACCACTACATCGACTTATCTATTTACTAATAATATTAACCCCATTTTGCGGTTTTCGCAAATTATATACAAAAAGTAAAATTTCTGCGACCGCTTTATAAAGATCTGGCGGGATGTACGAATTTAATTCTACCATACGAAACAGAGCTCTTGCAACAGGTGGGTTTTCTATTACGGGTATAGCGTGCTCTTTGGCAATCTCTATAATCTTCTTTGCGAACAGCTCAGTACCTTTTGCTATCAATTTAGGAGCTTCCATTTCCTCTTGATGGTATTTAAGAGCACAGGCTACATGAGTTGGGTTTGTAACTATAAAATCAGCCGTTGGGACGGCATCCATCATACTTTTTTGCAGCAATTGCTGTCTTTTCTGTCTTAATGCAGCTTTTACGTGAGGATCGCCTTCTGAGTTCTTATATTCGTCTTTTATTTCCTTAAAAGACATTTTTTGGTCCTGCATAAATTTCCATCTTGTCATACCATAGTCTGCTGCTGCAATAACCAAGAATGCCAAGCCTGCTTTCATAACGAAATCGACAATAAGTTTTCCGAATTGAATCATTATTGCAAAATTGTTATCAACCGCGGCAAGGCCGAGAATCGCCGGCAAGTGGGCTTTATAAACCATCCAGCCTATCATTCCGAGGATAACTACTTTGACTATGTTTTTTACAAGCTCAAATAAGGTCTTTACCGACATTAGATTCTTGAAATATTTTGTGGGATTAAGTTTGTCTAATTTTGGAGATAACGGAGTTGTTGTTACAAGAGGCCCTACCTGGATCAAATCGCCCATTACTCCCATAAATGCTGCCAGAAATAATATTGGTCCTAAAATTAGTACTGTAGGAACAATAGTTAAGGAAAACAAATAAGTATACCCTATTTCTTCCAGGTGTTTATTTGGAATCTGTTCGTAAGCCATAACAAATATTTTTGTTATTTGGTCCCAGATAAAAGGTGCAAGCTTGAAGATTGTCATAAACATAACAAGCATAGCAATGGCCGTAGAAAAGTCTTTTGACTTAACTACCTGTCCTTCCTTTCTTGCTTTTTGCAGTTTTTGCTGAGTGGCTTCAAACTGCTTATCTTCATCGCCCATTCTTTATTGTCCGGTTATTTGTTATTTAATTTTATTTTTAAATAAATCAATCCGTTTTATTTTAGTAAGTGATCATTGAGACTACTTCTAAATCCTTTGGAAGTTTTGATCTTCCGTTAAGGAATTCAAGTTCAATAACAAAAGCGGCTCCAACTACTTTTGCTCCTGTTTTTTCTATAAGTTTGCAAGAAGCTCCCACAGTACCGCCGGTTGCCAATAAATCATCTATTACAAGGACCCTTTTGCCCGGCTCTATTGCATCTTTATGCATTTGTATTGTATCAGTGCCGTATTCAAGATCATATTCCTGACTTATTGTTTCAGCAGGAAGCTTACCAGGTTTTCTTATCAAAATAAAACCAGCGCCTAAATTACAGGCAACAGCAGAACCGAAAATAAACCCTCTTGATTCTATTGCGGCAACATAGTCAATTTTTTTATCTATGAATTTGTCTGTCAAATAGTGAATTATCTGTCTTAACGCCTCTGGGTCTTTGATTGCTGTCGTAATATCTTTAAAAACAATTCCTTTTACCGGGAAATCAATTACATCTCTAATTTTATCTTTGACCATTTGAACAGGCATTACATATTCTCCATAACTCATTCCATTACATGAAACATTTTACTATAAATAGATTATTTAGTTATTTTTTCAATCATTTTTATTAAGGTTTTTGTAGGCAAGCCAACAATATTGTCAAAATCTCCCTTAATATTTTTTATAAAATATGATGGGAGTTCTTGAATTCCATATGACCCGGCTTTATCAAGCGGGGCAAAATCTTCTATATAATTTATGATGTCACTTTCAGAAAGATTGTTAAAGGTTACGTGACTGGTTGTAGACTCCAAAATCTCTCTGTTATTTGCTTTATCTATCAGTGCAATTGAGGTAACAACAAAATGGGTCTTGTCATTAAGCATCTTTAGCATCCTTAATGCATCTGTTTTATCTTTTGGTTTTCCTAAAACTTCTTCATCCATAACAACAACAGTATCAGCACTTATGATAAGTGCTGATTTATCTGTTTTTTCGAGAACTGATTTACCTTTATTTAGAGCTATTGATTCTATTGCTTGATATGAAAATTTTAAACCTATAATATTTTCATCATAATCAGGGTTTGTGGTTTCAAAGTTTATTCCAACGGCTTTTAAAAGTTCAACTCTTCTGGGAGAAGTCGATGCTAAAATTATTTTTTTCATTTTGACACAACTGTTTTCTTGTCTGTTTTACAGTTATATCTTAATCTAAAAAACAATTTAATTCTAGGATGCCTAAGTTTTAAGAAGCTTGGACTGAACGTTTTTTAGATTTATAGTAAACTGCTGATTTAGCGTTTAGAGTAGAACATACGCCTTTAAGTTTTTGACTTAAAGCCAACATATTCATATGCATTTGAGCGTAATCATTCATTGTTTCTAACATTTTTTGTGAATCAACTAATTTTATCATGCTGTGATTTTCAACTTTTTCACCAGCGTATTTATTAACTAAAAGCTGATCTAATTTGTCTTTTGGTCCAATTGCCATAATGTTTCCCCCTTGAAATAAATTTTCTAATCCCCTGTATTTATATAAACAATTATTATTTGTAAAAATTGCCTTTTTTGTTTGATTGTAAAGAAATATTAAAATTAACGAGTAATTTTATAAAAAGTGATTTCATATGGAATAATTTAAATATGAATGTTTCTTTAAATAATGGTTCAAATTCTAATATACTTTATATTACAGGCGCTGGAGGCACAAGCACCAATGCTATTAACATTTCTACTTTATCATCAATAGTAGCAAATTCTTTAGGCCTAAGGGTTATAAAACATGTTTCAGAAGACAGTATTAAAAAATGCTCAAGTGTTGCTTTTTTAGACGCTCTTGGTATTAAAACAGCAAGATCAATAAAAGAAATCGAAAAATATTTTTACAGCACAGGAATTGCCTTCGTGGATGCTATGCCGGAGCAGATTATTGACAATCTTTGCCCATTACTTTCTCCGGTCGCTGAAACAGCTAGATTTATAGGGTTGGCTGATGTTCACAGAGCTATGGGATACTTATTTGAACTGAGAAGCAAAAACTACAAGAGAGCAATTATAGCTTGTTCTTCCAATCCTTCCTTTGACGAAGTAAATATCTGCGGATGCACCCAAATTTTTGAACTTGTAGACAATGAAATAAAAAACTATGTTATAAACCCTGTAGATTTTGGAATAGAAGAAGCAGAGCCGATATCAGTTACCGGAGCGACTCCTCTTTATAACGCAAATTTGTGCAGAGATATTCTAAACAAAAAAATGTCAGGCGCAAAGCTTGATGTGATTGTGATGAACGTTGGTGTTATGATATATATAGCGGGTTTAGTTGACAGCATAAAAAAAGGAATAATTTTGGCATATAACGCCATAGATTCTTTTAAGGCACTAGATAAGCTAAATAATTTGAGAGGATAAAATTTGTTGGATTCGTCTTTATTATTTGACGCTGCAAGAAAATTTTACGGCAATATTTCTTACCATAACAAGATGGGCAAAGCTATTATGCCTATCAGATACAGCTTGGAGCTTACATATAGGTGTAATCTGGATTGTCCTTATTGTTATATCGGCGAGGACAGACTAAAAGAAGAACTTACGACCGACGAATGGATAGATATAATCAACCAGATTCCTTTTTATTCTTTAATAACTTTGGTCGGAGGAGAAGTCTTTTTAAGAAATGATTTTGAACAAATTTTTAAACGTGCATCAGAAAAGACTTTAGGAAAAGTTAACGTTGTAACAAACGGTATTTTGCTATCTGAAGAGATGATAGATATTCTTATAAAACATAACCTTTTGCTTTTGAGTGTATCTTTAGACGGTGTAAAAGAAATCCATGATATAAACAGAATGCAGTCCGGAATCTTTGAAAAGATAATTTCAAATTTAGAGCTTCTTAATTCAAAAAGACAAGGCAAAAAGCCTTTGGTTGACATAAAAACCATTGTCCTTGAGAACAATATCGATGATTTGGTTAAGCTGTATAAGCTATCTACAGAAATGAATTTTGATTTCCTTTCGATTGCTTTTAAACGAAATAATGACCTGAAACAAAATTCTATTTTAAGGGAAACTTTTGGAGAAGAATTTTATAATCAGGAATATCCTATAAAACCTTATTTTGATATGGCGCATTTCAAAGAAGTTTATAAAGAACTGGAAAGCCTTTCAAAGACTTCTAAAGTCAAGATCAGATGGGCACCAAAGTTTGAACCGACAGGAGATTTAGAAAGAATAGAAAAATTTTTCACATTGAAAACCACTCCGTTACCCGAAATCTATTCACCTTGTTCATATCCTTTCTCGAATATGATTATCAACCCTCAAGGAGATGTTTACCCTTGCCTTTCTTACAAAATAGGGAATGTAAAAAACAAAAAACTCATCGAAATATACAATGATACAAAATTTAGATGCTTCAGAAAAAATCTAAAAGCATCTAAAGTGTTTAATTCTTGTCAAATGTGCTGCGAATTATATCCTAAAATCCAATAAGCATAGACAATTCAGAATATTTCATATTTAATGACTCAGCCACGGCCTCATTTGTAAGCTTCCCTTGGAAAGTATTGAAACCTTTAGCTAATTCGGGGAATAATTTTGCCGCCTCGATAGGCCCAAGATTTGCTATATGCATCAGATATTTTTGAGTAGCGTTAGTAAGACCTATGGTAGAGGTTCTTGCGACAGCACCGGGGATATTCGCCACGCTGTAATGAACTACTCCATGCTTTTCAAACGTGGGGTTTGAATGTGTAGTTATTCTGTCTATTGTCTCAACGATTCCGCCTTGATCTATAGCTACATCTACTATTACAGAACCTTTTTTCATTGTCTTGACTGTTTCTTCATCAATCAGATGCGGCGCTTTTTTCCCTGGGATTAACACTGCCCCTATAACAGCATCCGCTTGTGAAGCTTGGTTCTTCAAGTTGTAGTGATTCGACATATATGTTTTAATTCTTGATCCAAATATGTTTTCAACATATCTTAGTTTATTTAAATCTACATCAAGGATTCTTACGTCAGCTCCCATCCCTACGGCTATTTTAGCAGCACTGATACCTACAACTCCCGCTCCAACTATCACAACTTTTCCAGGAGCAACACCTGCGATTCCGCCAAGAAGAACTCCAGATCCTCCATTGTGTTTCTCAAGGATATTTGCAGCTATTTGTACAGACATTTTTCCCGCAACTTCGCTCATCGGTACTAAAAGCGGAAGTTGACCGTCTGTAGTTTGAATTGTTTCATATGCAATTGCTGTAACTTTTTTTTCTAGCAAAACCTTTGTCAGCTTCTCTTCTACAGCAAGATGTAAATAAGTAAATAAAGTTTGATTTTCCCTCAAAAGAGTGTACTCTGAAGGTTGGGGTTCTTTTACTTTTACAATTACGTCTGATTTTTTATAAACTTCTTCGATAGTGTCCAGAGTTTTTGCGCCCTGCTCAACGTATTCAGAATCTTCAAAACCGCTGTTTACACCTGCTCCTTTTTGAATATAGACTGTATGAGAGTTCCTAACTAAATCATGGACTCCCGAAGGGGTTATCGCTACCCTATTTTCGTTTGTTTTAATCTCTTTAGGGATCCCAATAATCATAACGTCTCCTTTCAGTCTTATTCTCTGTTGTTTAGCGCTTCTTCAATTTCATTAATAATTAATTTTGCCGCGGCAACAGGGTCCTCGGCTGAAGTAATCGGCCTACCGATTACCATATAGTCAACCCCGGCATGGATTGCATCAGAAGGTGAAACGACTCTTATCTGATCGTTAACTACTGACCAAGTCGGTCTTATGGCAGGGCACATAATCATAAAATCTTCACCGAGTTCTTGTCTGATTCTTTTTGCCTCTGTAGCAGATGCAACAACACCGCTTATCCCGGCTTCTTTTGCAATTCTTGTTATATGAGCGACATATTCGTCAATATTTACTTTTACATTTAATTCTTCAGTTAAAGTTCTTTGTCCAAAGCTGGAAAGAAGAGTAACTCCCAATATTGTAGGAGGTGCTATTTCTAGTTTTTTTGCAGTTTCCTTGCACAACTTAACTGTAGTGGAAATCATTTTAGATCCACCGCTGGCGTTAATGTTGAAAAAGTCTATACCTTTTTTCATCAAATTTACGCTGGCTTTAGCCACCGTATTGGGAATATCATGGAACTTCCCATCGAAATAAACCTTTCCGCCGTGCTTTTTTATGATTTCAACAGCATCAAATCCGCACGCTGTATAAAGCTGCAAACCAACTTTAAAATATCCTACATAGTCTTTTAAAAGTGAAGTGAAATGTTCCACTTCTTCGAGAGTATCAACGTCAAGTGCTAGTATTATGCGGTCCTTGGCTTCCAGTGGTTTATTTAGTGTCATATAAATCCTAATTTTACTGCAAGGATATATTATCACTATAGCTCAAAGGAATCAAGAAGTTAAAATTTAGTTAATAAATTCTTTTGTAAAAGCATCTGTTATTTGTGCTGCTGTTTCGTATGCTTCTGGGTATCCTTTTTCTTTCAATTGATTGTAAGTCATTTCAAAGAAATTATTTGCTTTTTCAACCATTTCAGGATTTTTCAAGAAAAAGTCGATATCAGACAAAACAGTACCTGTTGATTTTACCTGAGAACGCCCCGGTAACCCGATACTTGGCAGTTCAGCCTTTTGTTCCGGCTTTTGAGTATCTTTTGGAGCCGCTTGCTCTTCCTGTATCTTCGGAACAATAGGTTTATTATCTATTTTTGCCGCTGGTATCTGCGGTGGAAAATTATTATTATTTATTTCTGACATTTTATATATCTCCGTGTTTATATTTTTTTTACCTTTAGCATAAAACCTCTTATTTTTATTTTTTTGCTAGTTAATTTTAATATATATTTTTTTAACTTTTCTTAATCTTCGCAAAACACCTACTATTAGTGTATTTCAAGAAAGATATCGCTTCAAAATTCGACTTTACAAAACTTAACATTATATAGATTGAGTATATAATCCGTATAGCCATTTAGTGTAAAGTTAACAATAAAAACGAAAAAATTGTAAATAATCTGTAAAAAAATTCAAAAGGAAGATTTAAGTTTCTATAATATTAATATGGATCAAAATGAAGCGGTACAATTTTTAAAACAGAAAAAAGCACAAGACCCGAACTGGCAAAGCCTTTGCCTAATGTGCGGCAGGTGCTGTAGACTGGCGGTTCCCCCATCTTGCCATGACGAACTTATAGAAAAAGATGAGTCCGGTGACGTAGAAGCGCATGCCTTCCTAAATACATTCGTTCCTTATTCTTCGTGGCAAGAAGCGAAAGCTGCTGTTCCTGAACATTTTGAAAGAATTGTAAGTGAAATAAAAGAAAACGATGACTTTGACATAAATAAGGTGACTTTTTATCACTGCCAACACGTAACAGACGATAATCTGTGTTCAATATATGAAATTCGCCCCGAATGTTGCAAAAGAGCTCCTGCGCATGGGTGGTCATTATATCCTCCAGGATGTGGGTTTGAAGGGTGGCAGTTTGAACAAAGAGAACATCAGAAACGCATTGTTCGTAATTTAAAAGAATTGCTGGAAGAGTTATCTTTATACGGTGATAATGATGTTGTAACGAGCGATGGGCAGACGGCAACGGAATTAAGAGAAAAAATCCTAAAGCAAATTGAACCTTGGCTAAAATACGGTGCCAAAAACTGGTAATTATATAATTGTTTATTATTTTCATATATTTAAAGAATTGAAATTATTTATTCTTTTGCGTAATAATATAAGCATGAGACGAATATTTATAACACTTTCAGCATTTTTTTTATTCACTTTTAACACTTCTTGGGCAGGTTTCTTCAAAAGTGAAGAAATTGAAGTGCCAACTGACAAAAATATCGAGCAATCTCAAAATCAAGAACAATCTCAAGATCAGGAAGAATTTTATCAACTTGACGAAGAAGAACTTAAACAAATGGGCTATGAAACTCCTGCCGCTGAGAATGATACAGAAACTGAAGCAGAAGTGACGGAAGCGGAAGATAATGCTGTAAGTTTACAAGCTAATGAACATTCAGCAGTGCCTCCAATATCTGACAAAATATTCATCTTAGGAGTAGAGAAAATGAACGTATACAGCCCTGTTAGGGCTGAGAATATGATTTGGGACACCTCAAAGAATTTTATGAATTCTTATTACCAAGATACAAAAAACCAGTCGCCTATGCCAATAATAATGAATTCTTCACGTGTTAGCAACAAAGTGGGAGAAAACACAAGAGCTTATATAGGACAAAGTTCTTTAGGGGTTTTAAATGGGTTGCCGATCTCTTTTATAGGTGTAAACGAGGCTTTATATAATAATGGAGCAAAAATAGAAACCAACGGCAAATACTTAAACATATCTACAGGCTTTTATGATTCAACACTCAACCATGATTTATCAGGAGGGCTGGCTGCTTCAACGAACTCTATTTCTATTCCGCATGTAAAAGGAGCGTTTGTTTTTGGAGGAGGGTTCTTCTCTAATGAATCGTTTGGAGATATGAAAAAAACAGGTGGCGTTTTCGGCCAATATAAGCTTGATAGGCTTAAACTAAACCTGCAAGCGGCAAAAAGCAAATATGATAACTCGGACGGTTTGGAAACCAGCTTATATTTTATTCCTGAATTCCAGCTTACAGACTCAATAGCAGTAAAAACAAGATTTATAACAAACATTGCTCAAAACACAAATCAAGATGAGGTGGGATTGTCATACAAACCCAAACGAAACAAAAGAGACCTGGAACTTGAGGTAAATGCTGCTAATTACTATTCTGACGCGGAAATTTCTAAACAAAGAATTAAATTCTCTGCAAAATTTAAAATATAAAAAAAACCGCTTGATTAAAGCGGTTTTTTAAAGTTATTTTTGTAATATTACATTGCGCCTTTTACAATTGCTCCAAAGCTGTCAGCAGTTAAGCTTGCACCACCTACAAGAGCGCCGTCGATATCTGATTTAGACATTTGTTCTACTATTGTATCCGGTTTAACACTGCCGCCATAAAGAATTCTGATTGCATCAGCTGAATTTTCGCCTGATACTTCTTTAACGACGTTTCTTATCATAGCTATTACTCTGTTTGCTTCGTCAGAATCACAAGTTTTACCTGTTCCGATTGCCCAGATTGGTTCATAAGCGATTATTGATTTTGCCACTTCTTCTTCAGATAGGCCTTCCAAAGCAAGCTTGATTTGAGACGCTATGTGAGAATCAGTAACTCCCGCTTCTCTTTGCTCTAATGATTCACCGCAACAAATAATAGGGATTAGGCCATTTTTAAGAATTGCTTTTGCTTTTTTGTTAATCATTTCATCAGTTTCGCTGAAGTATTGACGTCTTTCGCTGTGTCCTATAATTACATATTCACAGCCTGCATCTTTTGCCATTTCAACTGAAACTTCTCCGGTGAAAGCACCTTGAGTTTCAAAGTAGCAGTTTTGAGCAGAAAGTTTAACTTTGCCGCAACCACAGTCTTTTATCGCTTTATTAACAGCGCACAAAGATGTAAAAGTAGGCGCAACAACAACTTCCGGAAGCTTTTCCAAACTTGTTTCTTTAAGTTCTGCCATAATTCCGTTTACTAGTTCTACGGCTTCTGATTGCAATTTATGCATTTTCCAATTGCCGGCAATAACAGGTCTTCTTGACATGATTTTTTCCTCTTTTTGTGTAAATAATACACTTAAATAGTAGTTAAAACACAAAATTTTATCAAGGTCAGTCTTGGTTAATTTTCCACAGTGGAAGCTGGGTTATCGGGTCTAACTCTCTTACCAAGTCAGTTCCTGTAATTTCTTTTATAAAGAACTCTGCCGCAAATATTTTTGTTCCTGGCATCAGATGCCCACCGATACATCTGCCATCTCTGTCTGAACCTATTATATGCAAGTGAGAGAATGGTTTTGCATCTTTTATAGAAATATTCCCGGTACAAGAAACTATTTCCAATGGGCTGTCGATTTTGACGTCATCTAAAAATATATACTCTTTTGAATCTTGTTTAAAATAGCCTATCTTTAATGTTGACAAAGCCCCAATTATATTAACAAAACCGGCTCTTACACCTTTGTCAATGCAGATTTTATTGATGCTTTCGAGCAAATCAGAATCATAATCAAGTCTTCCGGCAAAAATCCTTCCGTCTTTGTATTCATTTATAAGCATTTTCTCTCCTATTTGACGTATTTCATTTAATTGCAAAATAAATTATAATAGATTTTAGTTTTAACTTTTGTAAATTATATATAATAATTTCTCAAGTTATAACAATAAATGACGACAATAACAGTAGTTGTGCGAGTATAAGAAAAAGTAATGAACGAGAATACTATTGTAAAAAGTTTAAATACACTCATCGATAATGATATCGAGAGTATTAAGCAAACCATTTTGCTTGTAGATGATGAAGAAAATAATCTCCAGCTTCTAAGAAGAACGTTGCGAGGCAATTATAATATTAAAACAGCAACAAACGGTAAGGAAGCTCTTGAAATTATCAGAAACGAAGGAGATACGATTTCTCTTGTCGTTAGTGACCAAAAAATGCCGGAGATGGAAGGTACTGAGTTTTTAAAACATGTAAGCACCACACATCCTGACATCGTTAAAATTTTATTAACCGGTCACCAGGATACAGACATTATCGTTTCAGCGATTAATGATTGTCAGCTTTATCAATATATTCTAAAACCATTTGAACCTGAGGAGCTTAAAGTTTCCATTCAAAACGGACTGAAAAAATATGAGCTTTCAAGCCATAAGAACCTGATTCTAAAAGATTTAAAAGAACTTTTTTATAAGACTATCAAGTCAATTTCTTTCGCTCTGGACGCAAAAGACCCATATACCCACGGTCATTCTTTAAGAGTTACTTTGTATTCATTAATTTTAGCTAATGAACTTAATTTAGAAGACGAAGTTCTTGAAGAGATAGAAACAGCGGGCTTATTACATGATATCGGTAAAATAGGAATTCCTCAAAATATTCTTTGTAAACAAGGAAAGCTTACGGATGAAGAATTTGAAGTAATGAAAAGCCATCCGGTTCAGGGCGAAAAAATGATTGGCAACATCAAAAAGCTTAAACTCATTGCTAACTGGTTAAAAACACACCACGAAAGATGGGACGGAAAAGGCTATCCTTCAGGTTTAGCAGGAGAAGACATCCCTATATCTGCCAGAATTATAGCACTCGCGGATACTTATGATGCAATGACTTCAACAAGACCTTACAGAACAGCACTTTCTCACGAGGTCGCCATAGAAGAAATCAAAAGATGCGCTGGAACTCAGTTTGATCCTAAGCTTGCAGAACTTTTTGTTCAGTTGTCAGATAAAATCAAGGCAGCTCAAAATAACCCTGATGCTTACTACAACCATTACAGCTATCTTCAAAAATACATTGATTCTGAACTTTAATCATCAAGTGATTTTATAGATGTAGAGACAATTCCGCCGAAGTTTCTTTCCAGAGCTTGAGTGAGTTCATTTGTTGCGTTTACCCAGAAATTGGATGCGCTTAAAATCCTTATTGATGGTTCTGTAGACTCGATATTAAACAATAACGGGTCAGAGCCTTTGAAATTCACCAGTAAATCTTTTAATTTAACGATTTCTTCAAAAGAAATTTCTTTATGAACAGTAATTGTTACTATATTGCTGTTTTCGACAGGTTTTACGCTTTCGACAATTATCTGAGAATTGTCGTCTTCTCTTTTTTGAAATTTGCCGGAAAATATTACTTTTTTTTCTGTTTCAATAAAGGAATTATATTCTTGCAAAGTTTTATGGAAAGCGACAAATTCAAGTTTGCCCGTCAAATCCTCTATTACACCCGCTTTTAAAAATTTGGTCGGGTCTTTTTTTAGAGGGATTTGTCTAACTTGAGTTAATAGCCCACATATAGTGATATATTTATCGTTAGGCATTTCTGACAAGTCGCAAATATTGTGAGTAGTCAAGAAAGGCAGCTTGTCCCTTATCGTTTCAAGAGGATGACTTGTTACGTAAAATCCTAAAAATTCTTTCTCAAAGGCCTGTATTTCAGGATCAGTAAATTCTTCATCGGTTCCATAAAGCTCAAAAGAAGGCATCTGAAAGCCCGATGAAGCTCCAACACTGGCAAAAAGACTTACCTGTCCCAGTTCTCTGGCTTGGGATTCTCTGCTTGCGTAATTTATAATATTATCGACGTTATTCAACAATTTTTTTCTTGATTGTTCTAAACAAGAGAATGCTCCTGCTTTTGTGAGACTTTCGATTGTTTTTTTGTTCACGCATTTCGTGTTCAGCCTGCTTGCAAAATCCGCAATAGAAGTGAATTCACTGTTTTCTCTCTCTCCCAATAGCATTTCAAGAACCGATTGTCCTATACCTTTTATTGAATTTAATCCAAACCTTATATTGTTTCCGTCAGGAGCGAACTCTGATTGAGATTTATTTATGTCCGGAGGCAAAACCTTTATGCCCATTTTTTGAGCTTGGGCAATATACATTTGAGTTTTTTCCTGGTCATCTTTAACACTTGATAACAAGGCACAGAAATACTCGATTGAATAATGGGCTTTTAAATAAGCTGTCTGATAGGCCACAAAGGCATAGGCAGCTGAGTGTGACCTGTTAAAACAGTATGCCGCGAACTTTGACATTGTTTCAAACAAATCTGAGGCGATTTTTTCATCCACTTTGTTTTTGATTGCACCTTCGATAAAGCCTGATTTCTGTTTTTCCATTTCCTCGGCTTTTTTCTTACCCATAGCACGTCTTAAAATATCTGCCTGTCCAAGAGAATATCCTGCAAGCACCTGTGCTATTTGCATGATTTGTTCTTGATAAACGATGGTACCATACGTGTCTTTAAGAATCGGCTCAAGATCCGGGTGGGGGTAAGATACTTTTTGTCTTCCGTGTTTTCTATCCACAAAGTCTTCTACCATCCCGGAGTCCAAAGGACCTGGCCTAAATAGAGCAACCAACGCACCTAAGTCCTCAAACACAGATGGTTTAAGGTCTCTAACCAGCTTTTTCATACCGCCGGATTCTAATTGAAAAACACCATCAGTATCGCCGCTTGCCAACAATTCATAGGTTTTTTTGTCATCCAGCGGGATATTGTTTATGTCCAAATCAACATCATGCCTGTCTTTTATTAACTTAAGCGTGTTTTTTATAGTCGTTAAGTTTTTAAGGCCCAAAAAGTCCATCTTCAAAAGACCGAGCTTTTCACAATCATCTTTTGGATATTCGGTAATTATGTTACCTTCTTTTGAAGGTTGTACCGGGACTATCTCATCAAGCGGAGATTGAGAAATAATAACGCCTGCAGCGTGCATCCCGATATTTTGTTTTAAGCCTTCGATATTTCTTGCTTCATCCACCAAACTTTTGACAAGAGGATCCTTATCGTATAAATCTTTTAAATCACTGCCATCAGTAAGCGCATCCTCTATTTTAATGCCCGGTATCGAAGGTACAAGTTGAGATATTTTGTTTGACTCTGCAAAAGGTATGTTTAAAGCTCTTGCTACAGCTTTTATTGCGTTTTTTGCACCGAGAGAGCCAAACGTAATAATCTGGCAGACTTTGTCTTCGCCGTATTTTTGGGTAACGTAGTCAATAACTTTTCCACGCCCTTCAATACAAAAATCTATATCGACGTCGGGCATACTCACACGTTCTGGGTTTAAGAATCTTTCAAAAAGCAAATTATGCCTGATAGGGTCGATGTCTGTAATTCCTAGAGCATAAGCAATCAAGCTTCCTGCTGCAGAACCTCTGCCTGGACCTACAGGAATGTCTTGTTCCCTTGCATAGTTTATAAAATCCCATGTAATCAAAAAGTATGCGGCAAATCCCATTTGCTCAATGATACCCAGTTCGTATTTGTATCGTTTTTCGATTTCAGGAGTAACCGTTTTATATCTTCGTTCAAGCCCTTCTCTAACTTTGAAATCAAGATATGATTCTACCGTATGAGTTCTTGGCACTTCATAATGAGGCAAAAGAGATTTGCCCATTTCTATAATCAAGTGGCACTTTTCAGCGACTTCCCAGGTGTTATTTATAGCTTCTTCAAACGTTTCAGCATCAAGCCATTTAAAAGAATCTCTTAATTGCTCCGCCGTTTTAACATAAAATTCATTATTCGGGAATTTAAACCTATTTTCTTCGGCTTTCAATGCGTTTGTTTGAATACAAAGCAAAGTATCATGCCAGCTGGCATCTTCTTTTTTCAGATAATGGCTGTCGTTGGTTATAACAAGCTTAATCCCCAGTTCTTTGGCTATGGCTATAAGTTCCGGGTTAGAGCGTTTTTGGTCAGAAAGGCCGTGGTCCTGAATTTCTATATAATAATCATCTTTAAATATGCTCTGATAGTATTTCGCAATTTTTCTTGAGCCTTCTTTGTTTCCGCTTAAAACTTCTTGAGCGAGTTCACCTTGTATACAAGCAGAAAGACATATTAAGCCTTCAGAGTATTTTTCAATTAACTTATGATTCACTCTTGGCTTGTAATAAAAACCTTCAATCCATGAGGCACTGACTAGTTTTACAAGATTTTTATAGCCTATTTTATTTTTTGCAAGCAGCACTAAGTGATGCAACTTATTGTTCAATTGATCTTTCTCTGAAAGCTCGCCTTTATAAACATATACCTCACAACCGATTATAGGCTTTATTCCCATATCTTTTGCCGTTTTATAAAGTTCAATTGCGCCGTACATTGCACCGTGATCTGTTACAGCAATAGCTTCCATGCCATTTTCCTTTGCAAATTTGCAAAGTTCTTTGTTTCTTATTGCTCCGTCTAACAAGCTGTATTCACTGTGTAAATGCAGCGGTACATATTTCATAAAATATCCCATTCTCGTACTTGGGCAAACGCCTCATGATAAATAATTTAACATAGACAATACCGTTCTTGCAATTAAGAAACGATTTCTCCGATAAGTTTCTTATTATCTTCCGAAAAGCCTATAAGCTTGATATTTTGGACTGTTTTATTACTGTTTTGTTTTTCTTTCAGGAGAACATTTATATAATTTCTTGTTACACCTTTATATAACGCTGTTTGCTTGTCTTTGTTCTTTTCTATTATTATTTCAGCTGTTGTTGCGATGTTTCTTTTCAAAAATTCGTCGTGTTTTTTCTCAGACAGGCTTTTTATTGCTTTAACCCTTTCTTTTTTTGTTTCAGAAGATACCTGATCCGGCATATCAAAAGCTTTTGTGTTTTTTCTTTTTGAATATGGGAAAACGTGTATCTGAGAAAGGTTTGTATTTTTTAAATTTTCGTATGTATTCAGGAAATCTTCTTCTGACTCTCCCGGGAACCCCACGATAACATCGCTTCCAATGAAAGGAAGAGTAAATTTTTGATTTAACTTATTTATCAATTGCTGGGCAAATTCAAACGAGTAGGGCCTGTTCATGTTTTTTAAAGTTTTGTCGCAAGCTGATTGCAACGATATATGAAAATGCTGGCAGAATTTTTTTGATTGGGATAAAAATTCTATTAATTCATCATCAAGCTCAATAGGATTTAAAGAGCCCAATCTATATCTTGTTATGTCTGTTTTTTCGACTTCTTTTAAAAGCGTTAACAATGATTTTTTGTCTTGAAAATCATATCCCCATTGGCCTATATGAATACCCGTAAAAACGACTTCTTCAAACCCATTCTGTTTAAGAACATTCACCTGTTCAACGATATTCTTAACTGAATTACTTCTATTTACGCCTCGTGCCAGAGGTATGGTGCAATATGAGCATCTGTTGTTGCATCCATCCTGGATTTTTATAGTCGCTCTTGTCTTTTTTAAATCATTTAATTTTTCGTACCTGAAATCTTTATGCTCAAAAATATCAGAAATCTTATATTTTTCAGATGTTTTCAATATGGATGTAATGTCAGATTTTTCTTGATTGCCGACTAAAATATCAATATCAGGATTATTTTTTAAATTTTCTCCTTCAAGTTGAGCAAAGCATCCAGTAAGAACCGTTACGATTTTTGGATTTTGTTTTTTTGCTGTTCTTAATGTACTTAAAGCTTTGTTATCAGCAGAACTTGTTACAGAGCACGAATTAAGTATAAAAAAATCAGTCTCTTCGATTTTAGTCGTAGAAAGGTATCCGTCGTTAATCAATTTTTCTTCAATAACAGCGGATTCTATCTGATTGGTTTTACACCCGAGCGTTTTAATTATAAATTTTTTCATAATTTTATAAAATTTTACAATTTTGCTAGCAAAAAACTTTATCTTTGCACTTTAACATAGTATAATATAAAAAACTAAAAGAGGTCATCAAAATGGTAAACCCAGTCGGCACTAACTCTTTAATTACAGGCGACATAAGAAAAAACGCAGAAAAATTTGCAAGTCTTTCTGATAATGATTTGCTATATTTAGCGCATAATAAAACAGTTTCTGATCAAAAAGAAAAACGTAACAGAAATTTTAACAATGCTGTTATGAAAACTGTTCCGATTATAGATTCTGCCATTTTTGCATCTCAGAAAAAAGAACTGTTACCACTGACTGCTGGTTCTACTTTAGCTCCTACATTAGGCGCTTTTGCAACAAGATTGGCAAATTGGGGATTTTTCCTCGGAGTGTTTGATCTTTCATCGAAAATGTTAGACAAAGCCACCAAGAAGTCAGAAAAACTATCCGATATAAAAGAAAAACATCCATTAGCTTATACCGCCGCTGATTTAGGTTTGGGATTTGCCGCATATACAGGAGCTAAAAAAGCTGGCTTGCATATTTTAAATAAAATCCCTGCGAATACCAAGAAAAAAGTTGTTGATCAACTTATAACAGTTAAAGAAAGAATTAATACATCAAGTCTGTCTAAAAAAGTATTTGAGCCTTTACTAAAAAGGGCTATAGAATTTACAAACAAACATCCTAAAATACAGGCACAGCTTCCTAACTTGAAAAAATATGCAGTCCCTGTGGTATTAACAGGAATGTTAATAAAAATGCTTATCATTGATCCGATATCAATGAACAAAAAGCTTGCAAATAATTTTAATGAACTAAAAACTGATCAGGAAGCAATAAAAATGCTATTAAACGTTGCTGCTGGTCAAGAATCGGTTTCGGAAGAAATTTAAAATTTATCAAATTATAATTACAAAACTACTTGACCGATGGTTATGTGGATGTTATTTTATAATAACACAAGGGCTTGTGGCGCAGCGGTAGCGCAGAGGACTCATAATCCTTTGGTCGTAGGTTCGAATCCTACCGGGCCCATTTTAAAGAATTTAACCAGAATTATAAACCATCTTTCTAAGATGGTTTTTTGCATGGAAAGTTTAAAATATCCAGTATATTTAAAATTATATCAACCTTGACAGCTTGAAAAACATATTATCAGGATTTACAATATGAAACTATAAACGCGCTTGAAACCTGCGTTTAAGGCTAATTAAGGAATGGCAAACAAATGGATCACGATAACATTAACAATTACTGACTCTTTTTGCCAGCCTGGGTTTAGCTTTAGTCTTTGGCTTTACAACTCAAAAATTAAAATTGTCTCCTATTGTCGGATACATTCTTGCTGACGTTATTTTTTCTGCAGAAGGAGCAGGGGTCCAAAACTCATCTAATTTTCTTCTTAAAAAATTTAGCGTAATAAAAGACGAAAAAAATAATATCTATTTTTCAGAAGAAAGAGAAAATGGACTATAATTTATATTTTTCGTAAAAAAACAGCTTCAAAATAAATATTTTCTTTAAATTTTGATTAAAATTTGATATTTTTTGCAATTTTTTTTATTTTTTTTAAAAAAAACTAGCAAATTTAATTTTTTCGTATTTTATATAATTGTGTTTATTATTCAAAATTAAAAACGAGGAGTTAAAAATGAAAATTTCTGCACTAAGCGCATATTGTAGTGCGCCAAAAACAAACTTTAAAGGAATTGAGAAAAAAAATGATCCAGACATGGCAAATGTTGTAATCATAGGTGGAGGGGGAAGAATCGGAAAAAATGCTTTCAGGCAGTATTTGCTTGCAAAACACGCACCTGAAGGGGTTTATAGCTGTTGGGATGCTATGATTCCTATTTACAGAAACCAAAATATCGTTGCTATAAATATGGGTTCAATGGGTCTTAAAGGAAACGAGACTATAAAAGATATAAGCGACAAAGCAATACTCACACAGCTTGTAAACGACAGTGTATTAGGGAGATTACCTGATAGCATAAAAGTAGGGATAAAAAGAGAAAAAGACGAAACCTTCTTAACCATTAAATCAAAAAAGAATGAAGAATTTATTAAACTGGTTGCAACGCGCAATCCTGTTGACTTCTCTGACCTTAATGCATCTATCGCTGTTGATACGACAGGTGCTAATACAACAAGAGAAACAATGCAAAAGCACATAAAAGACGGGATAAAATATGCAGTATTGTCAGCCCCTGGAACGGACATGCTAACAGTTGTCCCCGGCGTAAACAGTGAAATGATTAAAGACATTGATAAACCGGAAAACGGCAATGTAATATCAGCTGCCAGCTGCACAACTACTTGTATTTCTCCATACATAAAGCTTTTTGACGACTTATTCGGTGTTAAAAATGGAGTGATAGAAACTGTTCATTCAGCCACTGCGACACAGAATTTAACCGATAAATCCAATAAAAAAGGAGATTCCAAGGACCGTAGTTCTTTAGATTCTATGATTCCGACAACTACCGGCGCTGCAAAAGCTGTTGGATTAGTTTTACCGCACCTTAACGGCAAACTCGACGGATTTGCGACAAGAGTCCCCGTTACAGATGGCTCAATGGCTGTAATAACATTAAATTTAAACAAAAAAACTGACTTAGAAGAAGTGAAAGCCGCGTTAAAAGCAGCATCTAGAGATCCTAAATACAAAAACCTAATCGCCCGCGCTCCATTGGGTTCTAGCTCAAAAGATGTCTTGAGAAGACATGAAAGCGGATTATACGTACCTGAAAGCATTAAAGTAATAAACGGGGATTTAGTATCGTTCAAAGTATATTACGACAATGAATTCGGCTATACAAGAAGCCTAATGACTCTAACCGGGGAATTAGCAAAAAAACAAATAACTGAAGGTACAAATCATAAATAAGCGTAAAAACTGATTGTAGTTTAATGTTAATGTAAATAGCTTACGATTTTAAAATCATAAGCTATTTTTTTATATGCAGTTCAAAACGTTATTATTTTCGGCTTTTTATGAAATTTATTAGCCATGTTACTAGTAGCAAAAAAAAACGTTAGTGGTTTTATAGCTATAGTGCATAAATAATCCAAAATAAGTCATGAAAATTACCACATCGGGTTTCTTATACAAGCCCGTTACTTATAATTCCACAACAAATCAACAGCCTCATAGAACATATGAAGCAAAAGATAGTGTTGCTTTTAAGAGTAAGTTAACCTTTTTAAATAATGACTCTAACTATGAAAAAGAAGTCATTCATAGGGAAGTCAGAAATGATGTTTTAGGATATTGGTTTGAAATTATAAATTCAACTATAAAAAATCTTTGTATATGCAATGCCGTTAACAGGCAAGGAGATTACTTAGAAGCTGATTCAAAAATTGTCGACAGCGTTGTTGAAGGAGATATAGAAGCGGATGGCATAAGCCCTTTGATAATTGAAGATTCAGAGGTATGTGGGGATGTTTATACCAACGAGGAAGGAAAAAAGATAGTTCTTAGCAATCACACAACTTTAAAACAGGATTTACTCGGAAGCTCTAAAGGGCATACGGAATTTGAAGTTTCTGACGGAAGCGTGGTTATGGGAAATGTTGTTTGCGGCAATTTTTATGAAAGATGCACTCTTCCCGAGGTAGTTGTTTCAAACAAATCGAGAATCGATGGAAAAATAATTATGGCATCTGACACCGGAAGAATAACGGTAGATAACGCTGAAGTTGGCGAAATTTGTTTCGATGCGCTTGTTACGACCACTAAAATAAATAATCCTATAGTAAAAATCAAAAACAACGGGCTAATTAAAGGTGACGTTAAATTTTGGAACAAAAGAGGAAGATTGATTATAGAAACGGGCTCCAGTGTCAAAGGGAATATCGAGAATGCCGATGTTACTTATGTGGACAAAGATGGTACTGCTTTAAAGGAAATAGCTAAAGATTAAAAACAACCCTTAGCTATTTTATTTGTTAAAAACCTTTAAATACATTCGGTTTGTTTTTAGCTAAAAAACTGAAGCTTAAAAGAGTGTCTTTGGAAGATTCTTTTTGAGATTTGTCGAATCTGTATTGAGTCCACAACCTGCTTATAGCAGCTAGAGAAAAACCCATAAATATAAGGCTGAACAAGTACGGCACTGCGGTTATTGTTGCTTTTCCTTTTATCAATCTTTTGAATTCATCTTCGACTTTCGTACCTTTATCTTTTGCTAGCTTTAATGCAAGTTCTGGCAATTCCTTTCTTGAAGGGACTATTAAAGCTCCGTTTTCTGATTTTTTAATCAACTCAGGGAAAATGTTTTTCTTATTAAGTATTTTTTTAAATCCATTTTCAAACAACGAACTGCCGAAGATTGTATAGAATACAACAAGAGGGACTCTCGTTAGAACTTCTAGCTGATCCAATCTTCCTCTATCTTTTGCAGCGGAATTATATCCGAAAAATCCCGATATGGCAGTTACGGCCAACTGACCTTTGCTAAGAGCGAGCTTTCCGTCACTTGAATCAAAGTCAAAATTCACATATGTTTGCAGGAAGTTTTGTATTTTTTTAGACTTCACGCCAAGTTTTTCAAACCCTTTGTAAATAGTTTCTCCTGGTGACAATATTGTTTTGCTGACTTTTTGAAGGGCTGCTGATTTATGCCCTAAAGCAGCCAACCCAACCGCGCTTCCTAAACCAACCAAAGAAATTATGCCGGCTTTTTTGATATGGGATTTAGCGCTCTTTTCAACTTTTTCCTGATGTTCTTTATTTTCATTTTGGTTTTTATCAAGGTTCGCAATATTATTGAAATCAGCTTTTTTAAAAAGTTTTAAAGTAAATAAATTTTTCGCAAAGCTCAACGCATATTCGGCCGCAGGAATACAGATGCAGCTCAAAACTATTGCAGCTTTAACAGGTATAAGTCTTTTTGCCGCTCCATTGTTTGTAAGCTCTGGGTTTTTAAGTATTTCGCTTGCACTTTTAGGAATATGCTTGTTTAATTCTTTTCTTGCTTCTTTAGGTAAAAATTTTGAAAACAACAATTTTCTTGAAACGAATTCGCCTAAAAGCCCGGGAGCAAAATAGAAAATAGCTGACTCCAAAAATTCAAGAAAACTCATTTCCGCAAAATCTGCTTTACTTCTCGTAAACAAAGCCTTAGGTACCCAGTTTGTCGCTGTATCTTGGATAAACCTTGTACTGGAGAGATTTTCTTGCATTTTTATAAAGCTATCTAGTGGTTTTAACGATTTTCCTATGGTATTAAAAAGAAAATCGCTGTTCGATTTGAAAGATGGCACTTGTCTGATTGTATTTGGTTTGTTATTAACATTTATAGATGATGTCATTACTGTTTTCCTCATTTAAGCTCGCAATTAAAAACCGCCCTCTTTGCAGGCGGTCTGTTTCAAAAAGTTATCTATATAAGAATCACATTCGGAAAAACAAACCCGGCCTGCAAGTTAAGCACATGCAGCCCATCATCATTGTCATCATATTTTTATATTTATTGTTCATATTTTATTTGCCTCTATCGTTGTTTCAATAAAAAAACCGCCTTACTTTTTTCAGGCGGTTTGCTTTGTATCTTCATTAAGAATTATTTTTGCAAAAACAAACTGAGCCTGTCGTTTACGAACATGCTTTGCATCATCATTGACATCATATTGTTTGTTTTTGAAACTGAATTCATAAATTGTTTATTCCTTTAACTTATTAAAATATAAATCGAAGGTACTATCTTGTCAAGACTACTACTTGCGTAGTGTAAAGTATTTATAATTAATTTTGCAAAAAGCAATTCTTGTGTAAAATTATATGAGCTACAAATGGAGTGGAATAATTTGCAATCACTGGAAATAGAAAGATATGATAGAAATATTATCATTTCAGAAATAGGCATCGAAGGACAAGAAAAACTGTTGTCAGCAAAGGTACTAATTGCAGGTTTAGGTGGTGTCGGTTCAACTGTCATTGCTAATCTTGCCTCAATGGGTGTGGGAACACTTGGGATTATTGACAGCGATGTTGTTGAATTATCTAACCTTAACCGACAATATATGCATAAATATAAAAATATCGGGATGTCTAAAGTCGAATCTGCACATCAATGGATTGAAGAATATAATCCTCATATTAAGGTTGAGGGCTATAATTTAAGATTAAATGAAGATAATTACAAAGACATTGTAGAAAAATACGACTTTATCATTGATTGTTTTGACACTCACGAATCTATGTTTTTATTGAACAAAATCGCATTAGAAATGAACAAACCACTTGTGACTGGCGGCTGTTATGCATTTGGCGGATTTGCATACACCATAATTCCAAATAAAACACCATGCCTTGGTTGTATAACGCCTAAAGTCGATACCGATAAAAACTTAACAAATTTAAAACACGGGGTAATAAGCCCCACACCATCTGTAATTGCCTCATTTTTTTCATATGAGCTGCTAAAATTAGTTTTGGGCATCGGCACGCCTTTAAATGAACATGGAATATTTTTTGACGGCTTAAACATGCAGTTTAAAAGGGTAAAATGTTATAAAAAGAAAGACTGCCCGTATTGCTCTAGTCTGTAAACCTAAACTTGATAAGAGCAATAATAGCATGTAATCCATCTTTCCAGGTGATTTTTTTGCCTTCGTCATACTCTCTTCCATAATATGAAATAGGAAGCTCATACAGCCTTGCTCTTTTTTTAAGGACTTTGGCAGTTATTTCAGGTTCAAAATCAAACCTGTCTGATCTGATGGTTATGTCTTTTATAAAACTGGCTTTAAACGCCTTATAACAGGTTTCCATATCTGTAAGGGTCGTATTGTATAATATATTTGTGAGTAGTGTCAGGAATTTGTTTCCGAGCAAATGTGTAAACATAAAAGAACGAGAAGGCTTGCCTCCGCTGAGTCTTGATCCGTATGCGACATCAGCTTTGTCCTCGATTATAAGTTTTATAAGTTCCTCATAGTCATTGGGGTCATATTCTAAGTCGGCATCCTGAATGACAACAATATCTCCTGTTACTTCTTTAAGACCTGTTCTTAGGGCAGCTCCTTTACCCTGGTTTTCAGGGTGATATAAAACTTTGTATTTGCTTTCAAGGTCTTTTAAAAGCTCTGTGGAACCATCTTTAGACGCATCATCGATTAATATAATTTCTTTTTCCAAATTGCAGAACGAAGCATTTTCAATTTTATCTATCATTAGATTTAAAGTGTTTACTTCATTGTATACGGGAACAAGAATACTAACTTTTTTCATTTTATTTCCTATCCATATTTATTTTTTCCTGAAATATATTGTATAATTAAAAGTATAGTTTGTTAAGGCTTTAATAATGCTTAAAAATGATATAGGTGAAGAAAAAAAATCTTGTATTACACAGGTAAAAGATCTGTTCGATAAGGCTTTAACTTTATATGAACAGGGCAGATTTGAAGAAAGTTATTCAGTTATTGTTTTGGCTCACAAATATTTTTTAGAGCTAAACTCACTTGAAAATGTTTCGATTTGTTTATCTTTTATGGGCTTACTAAAATATCTTCTGGAGCCACAAACTTATTATAAATGTTTATTGATACTAGAAGATGCAAAATATTTAGCAAACAGCACCTCATGTGAATATGCAGGAGGAATCAACAGATATGCATTTTCTCAGGTTGTTCTTAAAGAAGGAAACATTCAAGAAGCTCTTCTTTACCTGAACAGAGCAGATACCATGCTTGATAAATTCCCGTATTTAAAACTAAGAACATATGAATCTTTGGCTTTTGTAAACCTTGAACTGAAAAACTTTGAGAAAGCTTATTTCTACCTTAATAAAGGCATGAATCTGGCTAAAAAGCTTAACCAGGAAGGTTGTTTAAAAAGACTTAATGTTATTTATACCAGCCTCCAAAAACAGAATGAAGACATAATTACAAAACCTTTTGAAAAAATTTCAACAGAAAAAAAAGAAGGAGATTTTTCTTCTGATCCGATGCTGGCTTTATTGAAAATAGCCAGAACAATAAGTGCAGAAATTGATTTGGACACGCTTTTGACCACAATAGCAGAACAAACCAGATTGGTTCTTAATGCTGACAGATGTACGGTGTTTTTGATTGATAAAGAAAGAAACGAACTCTGGTCAAGAATAGCTTTAGGAATAGGAAGCGAAGAAATAAGATTTCCTTTGGATATGGGTCTTGCCGGGCATGTGGCGAAAACAGGAGAAACGGTTAATATTCAAAATGCATATACCGATTCTCGCTTCAATAAAGAAATAGATATCCAGACAGGCTATAAAACAAATAATATCTTGTGCATGCCGATTAGAAACATCAAATATGAAATCATAGGCGTTTTCCAGGTTTTAAATAAGTTTAACGGTGATTTTACCAGCCATGATGAAGATTTACTCGTAACCATCGGTTCTAACGCAGGAATTGCATTAGAAAACAATATATTATTTAATCGTCAGCAAAAAATGCTTGAAGAACAGCAAGAACTATTTTCAAGCTTTATAGATACACTGGCTGCGTCTATCGACGCAAGAGACAAGATTACATCAGGTCATTCAAGACGTGTAAAAATGTATGCTGAACTGATTTCTGTTGAATTAGAAGTCGACAATGAAATGAGACAGGCTATTTCAAAAGCCGCGCTTCTCCATGACATTGGAAAAATCGGGATAAGAGATTCTGTTTTACAAAAAGAGGGAAGATTAACCCCTGAAGAATATGATCATATAAAGACGCACGTTGAAATTACTCATGATATTTTAAGCAAAATCAGTGCTTCAAAGTCTTTTGAAAACGTCGTAAAAATTGCATCATCTCACCACGAAAAATTCGATGGTTCAGGCTATTTCAGATCCTCATCAGGCGAAGAAATTCCTTTAGGCGGCAGAATCCTTGCGGTCGCGGATGTTTTTGACGCCATAACTTCTGTTCGTCATTACCGTGACAAAATGCCGATTAAAAAAGCTATAGATATACTTGTTCAAGGAAAAGATGCGCACTTTGACCAGTTAGTTGTGGATGCATTTTTATCTATAGGGTGTGACAAAATAATAGATATATTTTTGACCGAATACGATAGCGTTCTAAGCCAAGAACACAGATCTATTTTAAGCAATTATACAATGTTAGATTTGTACAATCTTATTGCATCGGAGCAAAAAGGGGAAAATGAGGAAGGATTTATTAATCTCTTTGAGTCTTATTACATTAATAAATCCGCGATTACAAATTAGGGGAAATTTTGAAATTTAAAATATTTTTTATAGTACTTACTTTAGTACTGTCTCAAGGGATTATACTGGCAAATAATATTGAATCGGTTAAGGACGCGGGCGATTTTGTGACAACTTCTGCTCCTGAGAAAACAGATTTTTATAGTGACAACAACAAAAATATGGACTCAAAAATGAATGAGTTCAGCATTTATGATTTTTTAATCAGCAATAAAAAATCGCTGTATTTTAATGTTGACAAAATGAATGAAGAAAACTCCTGTATGCAATCTTTTTTTGAAGCTGTAGAAAGGTACGAGCAAGGGAACACCACTTCTTCTTATAAGAGCTTTGAATCAATTATTAACGAAAGCTCATACAACGATTTTTATTATATGCTTATGGCCTACAAACTATCAGATATGGGATTTTTTAGCCTTGCTAACAGCGCTATAAACAAAGTCGGGGATAAATACATATGGCAAGAGCAAATTGACGCGCTTAAGCAATATTATTTTCCTGAATATATGCACAGCACAGAAGAAGAAATGTTTTTGGCTGATATCCAATCTTCAATCAACTACAGCAATCTCACTCATGAATCGATAGCTGACGTTATGAAAAAAGATAAAATAATAAAAAGATCAGACTATGCCCTATATCTCGTTGCAGAAGCTCTTTATGCAGAAAAGGATTACCAAAAAGCGCTCAATCTGATAAATAAAGCGTTTTCAATAAATCCATACAATGTTTATTATTCGGAATTAAAGGCAAAAATCCTCACAGAACAAAAGAAATATAACGAAGCAATAGACGTTATCGTGAACATAGAACAAAAAAACGGATTAAGCCCCGTAACATTGAGAGAACTCGATTCAATAAAATACATCGCAATGTCTAAAGCGGAAGGAAATCCTTTAAAATCCAAGTACTATCTTGCTTTGTACTTTTTTGCGAACAAAGACTATGCGAAAGCATTAAATGAATTATCAATAGTCAATTATAAAAACAAACTGCCTGAAGCATACACTCTTGCAGGAAATATTCATTTTTTGAATAAAGAATTTGAAAAAGCTTCAGACAGTTATCAGAAAGCTTTAGCTATAGATAAAAAACACTCCTTTGCATATAGCGGTTTGGGCAATATTCTTGTATTAAAGAAAGATTATTCCGGAGCTAAAAAGGCGTATTTAAAAGCAGAAAAGTATGACAAGAAAAATATTGAAAACCTATTGAATCTTGCTTTTGTCAGCATGCTCGAAAATGACAACACAACAGCCTCAAATTATTGTGATAAGGCTATAGTTATTAACAATAAAGCATTTCAGCCTTATTATGTTAAGTCTAAAATAAATCAAGAAAATGAACAGGCGGATTTAAGAAAAGCGATAAGATTAAACCCCTTTTATTCCAACTCCTGGCTGGATTTAACTACTTATTACATCGAAAAAAACGATTTTAAAGCGGCTGAAAATTGCCTTGCTTCGGTAAAATTTCTTGAAGAAAAGAGCTACAGGTATTACTATTATAACGCTATGCTTGCTAAAATGAATAGTGACAGCGAAAGCGCAAACAATAATTTCAAAAAAGCTGTTAATTTATATTCAACAAAAAATTCTATATTCATAAATGTACCTACCGCCAATATAAAGGAGTTTTAATGCAAACATATAATCTTTTGATAGTTGAAGATCACGCATTGATCCGTTTTGGATTGAAAACGGCTTTTGAAACAAAAGATTTTGTGAATGCTCTTTTTGAAGCCGGCACCGCCGAAGACGCCATTTCTATTGCAAAAAAAGAAAGAATAGATGCCATTATAATGGACTTGGGCCTTCCTGGCATAGATGGAATTGAAGCTACACAGGCAATAAAGAAATTTTTACCGGATACTAAAGTTATAATTTTGACTTCTCACAACAGCGAAGAAGAAGTCCTGGATTCTATAAAAGCAGGAGCTAACGCCTATTGTTCAAAAGACATTAACCCTGATAGGCTTGCAGAGATAGTTCTCTCTGTTATAGAAGGTGCTGTTTGGTTCGATTCTAAAGTAGCTCAAGTCATCCTCAACGCAGTGTCTAAAGATAAAGAAGAAACAAAACTACAAGAAATAAATGATTATAACCTTACTTCCAGAGAAAAAGAGGTTTTAAAACTTATCAGAGAAGGGTATAATAATAATGAAATATCCAAAAAACTCAAGCTTAGCGTCAACACGGTAAAGGTTCATGTAAGCAGCATCATTCAAAAACTCGGGGTGGAAGACAGGACAAAGGCGGCAATAAAAGCTTTAAATCATAACATTATTTGATTTATATAGTAATTCCAATTAAAATAAAGACACAGGAGAGACTCAATGTCATCAATAGCAAAAATATTATTAATAGATGATAATCCTAAATACTTGGCTGATGCACTGCCGATGTATGGCTATGATGTCGAAGTCGCTACTGATGGAGTTAAGGCATTAAACAAACTTTCTAAAAATACTACTGACTATGATTTAGCTCTTCTGGATGTAATGATGCCAAACCTGGATGGATGGTCCACATTAAAGGCAATAAGATCAAATAAAAAGACTGAATCTATGCCAATAATTATGATTACGGCTGTAAATGAAGAACAAAAACAGATTTCAGGGCTCAAGTTCGGAGCAGATGATTATATTACAAAACCTTTTATTTTGCCTAACCTTTTAGCAAGAATTGAGGCTCTTTTAAGACGTTCAAACTGGCAAAAAACAAAGACAAAACAAATTGATTATTCTTTCAGTATTGAAGGAGACATCGAGCCATTGACCCAAAGGGAAAAAGAGGTTTTAAAAATGGTTTCTCAAGGTGCAAGCAATAACTCTATTGCCGAGAAACTTTTTGTCAGAGAAGTAACTGTAAAAACACATTTAAACAGTATATTTAAAAAATTAAAGGTTTCTAACCGCACACAAGCGGTTCTTTTAGCTATGCAGATGAAAATAATTGACGATTAAGGAGAATAGAAAAAATGCATTCAAAAGAAGAACTACTGGAATTAATTTTAAAAAAGCCGAGTGAATACGCCGATTATAAAGCGTCTATCGGTGAACAAGAACTTGATTTAAGCGAATTGGACTTTTCTAATTCAAACCTAGACGGCATAGATTTTTCCAAAGCGGATTTATCAGGCAGTTCATTTAATGATAGTCACCTATCAATTGTAAACTTCACAGAGTGCGAATTAAAAGCCGCAGATTTCACAAGAGCGACTATAATAGAATCCGATTTTTCAGGTTCATTAGTTAATGGCACTGATTTTAGCTTTGCCAAAGTCGATTTTTGCAATTTTACAGATGCTGATATGGCCGGCAGCATTTTTATAGAAGCTGATCTTACGAATTCAGACTTCAGCGCAAGTGAAAACTTAAACGCTTCAAGATATGATGAGACAACTCTTTGGCCTGATCCAGAACTTCTACCAGAAGATTTTGATACATCTTCTTCAAGAGATTTATCCTCTTTGGATGATGAAGATGACGTTTCAAGCGAAGACTACTAGTCAAAATAAAGAAAAGATGTTGAAAAAGGTAATAATGTGATTTCATTGTTACCTTTTTTTTGCTATTCATCTGAAGTGACACTTCAAAACCTATACCTGGGCAGGATGTTTTTTTCAGGTTTATCTCATAAATTATCTATATTCCACAGAAAAAGGAGATTATTATGCCTGAATTTTCAAACCCGTTTGTTGCAATGAATGCAAGCCGCAAGCTTACAAAAGAAGAATTAATTAGAACTATAAGATATAACATTGCAGCCGAATATGAAGCAATACAGCTGTATATGCAATTGCATGATTCTATAGATGATAAACTGTCTAAAAAGGTCCTTAAAGATATAGCGAATGAAGAAAAAGAACACGCCGGCGAGTTTCTGAAACTTTTAGAATACCTCGATCCTGAAGAATTTGAATATTACAAACACGGCAAAAAAGAAGTCGAAGAAATGATTGAAGAGCTTGAAAAATAGGGTTTTAACCCTATTTTTTGGTGGACATTTTAGAAATCATCTCGTTTATTTTATAACTGAGAGCATCCCAAGCATTAGAGGCGTTATTACCAATCTGCTTCCAAGTTTCTTCGTTCATTTTCTTTAATTCTTCAGCTTTTATTTTTGCTTCATTGAACTTTTCTTCAAGATCATCCATACATTTGTCAAATTCTTTGCGTGTTTTTGCTTCAAAAGCGGTGGCCTTAGCATCCAAATCCATCATTTGAGCTTTCCATCTTTTTTCTTGTGCTTCTATTTGTTTTAAAAATGTTTCTTTACTTGTCATTTTATACTCCTTTTATTTGGGGCGACAGACTTATTCTATAGATTCTAACAATAGTAAAATTATTTCATTACCCTAAAAGACTAGAAAAATTCAATTCTCCAAATTAAAAGCCGCTTGATTTCTCAAACGGCTCTTAGTTTATACTTGAGATAAATTATTTATCTACTGGTATTCTCATTGAGTAGAAAGATCTAATTACGAATATGATTGCAATTATAAATAAGACAATTCCAACTTTTGGAGCGAAAGCTCTGAATGATTCGTTAATAGAAATTTCCATTGCCAATAATCCAAATAATGTTGTGAATTTGATTATTGGGTTCATCGCAACTGAAGAAGTATCTTTGAACGGGTCACCAACAGTATCGCCTACAACTGTAGCGTCGTGAAGGTCGGTACCTTTTTCATTCAAGTCTACTTCAACGATTTTCTTAGCATTATCCCAACATCCGCCTGCATTTGCCATAAATACCGCCTGGAATAAACCAAAGATAGCGATAGCTATCAGATAGCTTACGAAGAACGATACAGGAAGGTTGCTGTTGGTTGGTGCTGATAAACAAGCTAATGCTAAAGCAAAAGAGAATAGTGCAATAAATATGTTGAACATACCTTTTTGAGCGTATACTGTACATATTTTCACTACTTCTTTTGAATTTTCTACGTTAGCTGCTTTTTCTGTTGATTCAAGGTTAATATTTTCTTTGATGAATTTAACCGCTCTATAAGCACCAGTTGTAACAGCTTGCATAGATGCACCTGAGAACCAGTAAATTACCGCACCACCTGTTAATAAACCTAATAGTGTGTATGGGTTCAACAGGTTAAGAACAGCTTCTGGCTCGATTCCTAATGTGTTTTTGATTACAAGAATCAACGAGAAGATCATCGTTGTAGCTCCAACTACAGCTGTACCAATAAGTACCGGCTTAGAAGTAGCTTTGAACGTGTTACCTGCTCCATCATTTTCTTCCAAGTATTTTTTAGCCCTTTCAAAATCAGGCTCAAATCCATACTCTTCTTTAATTTTTGAAGCGATTTCAGGTTGTTCTTCAATAAGTGACAATTCATATACTGATTGAGCATTGTCAGTAACAGGGCCGTAGCTGTCAACAGCTATAGTGACAGGTCCCATTCCCAAGAATCCGAATGCAACAAGACCGAAAGCAAATACTGATGAATACACCATTACTGCTTCTGGGATATGTGTGCTTGCAGCGTATGCAATTGCCATTAAGAATACAATTACCATGCCGATCCAGAAAGCAGAGAAATTACCTGAAACAAGACCGGATAGAATTGTTAACGAAGAACCGCCTTCTCTTGAAGCAGTAACAACTTCTAATGTATGTTTAGCTTTTGGACTTGTAAATACTTTTGTAAATTCAGGAATTAACGCAGCACCTAAAGTTCCGCAACTTATTATGATTGATAATATTAACCAGAGGTTTCCGCCCATTGGTTGTAATAAATAGTGGCTTACGCCAAATGTCATTAAGATAGACAGAATTGAAGTAATCCATACAAGGTTTGTTAATGGAGCTTCAAAGTCAAGTTTTGGTTTGTTTGAGTAGAATACTTTATTAACAACATCGTTTAGCCAGTATGCAACAACTGATGTGATAATCATCAAGAATCTCATTACGAAAATCCATGTCAATAAAACTACTTGGTTGTGTGAACCCACTACGCCAAGCAAAATAAAGCTTACAAGAGCAACACCGGTTACACCGTAAGTTTCAAATCCGTCAGCTGTAGGCCCTACAGAGTCTCCAGCATTGTCACCGGTACAATCTGCGATTACACCAGGGTTTCTTGGATCGTCTTCTTTGATACCAAATTGAATTTTCATTAAGTCTGAACCAATGTCAGCAATTTTTGTAAAGATACCACCGGCTACACGTAGAGCAGATGCACCTAGTGATTCACCGATAGCGAAACCGATAAAACAAGCACCGGCAAGGTGTCCTGGTACAAATAATAAGATGATTAACATCATTATTAACTCAACGCTCACAAGAAGAACACCAATACTCATTCCAGCTCTTAATGGAATGTTCAAGATGTTCAATGGTTTGCCTTCAAGTGCGGCAAAAGCAGTTCTTGCGTTTGCAAGTGTGTTCATTCTGATGCCGAACCAAGCAACGCCATAAGAACCAAGAATACCGATAACTGACCATGCAAGGATGATTCCTACTTCTTTGACTCCCATTTGTTGAAGAACTCCGAAGTAGAACGCAATACATATTGCAATCAATACTTCTAAAACAAGTAAGAATTTACCTTGTTGAATAAGGTATGTTTTACAAGTTTCAAAAATCAGGTTACCGATTTCAGTCATAGATTGATGCGCTTTTAGCTTTTTTACATCAAAGAAAGCTTTTACACCCCAAAGTAGACCTAATACAGAAACCCCAATACCACATAACAATAGGGTGTGGTAGAGTGGATTTGCGCCCGCTATGTCTGGAACAACCAAGTCGGCCTCACCAGCAAAAGCAGGAGCAGCAATGAACGACAATGTAAAAAGCATCAGCCACATTGACTTCATTGACTTGAAGAATTTGTCTAGATAAGTCATTCTCTTCTCCTTTAACTATTCTCTATAACAGTTTAGTAACTGTTCTATTTCTCCTAATAACATAAGATAATTGTAAGTCTAATTTTTAGATAACGCAAGAATGAAAACTCCTTCTGATAGATGAAATTTAACTCCGGCAACTCTTTAAGGCAAAATAAAGAAATCAAGCATATGCTTGATTTCTTTAAAGTTTTTAACAATTGTTTAATTAAACATTGGCGCCTGTTTTTGCCTTTATTTTTTCTAAAGACTTTTTAGAGCCGTCATATTCCCTTGCCAGATTGACCACAAAGTCTATGGATTCTACGTTTCTGGCTACTGCTTCTTTTATTGAAATTACTTCCCCTAGAGAGTATTGTCTTATTTCATTATCATCTAAGGTTTTAAAGATTCTTTTAAACTTTTCTTGTGTTTCAAAATCATAACCTGGTAGCTTCATTTTAAAGCCATACCATTTATGGAATTGATGAGACATTATGTAAATATCTACAGGTAGATCTCTTAGCAAAAACATTTCTTTTGTTTTTAATGAAATGTTCAATTTATGCTCAACCAACAAGCCTATCAACAAGTTGAGATAAAGAGCCTTAAATCCTTTTTGAGGAGTTATAAAACCTTCTTCTTCGCCGATGAGCTTCAATATCGTATCAGCTTTTGCTGTTTTATAGACTTTTGTTCCTTTTGTCTGGATGAAATCCAAAAGTTTTTCAGGAGTTTTGATATTTCTTTTTATAAGTTCTTTTGCGCCAAGATCCACTTTGCGTTTATTTTCTTCTGTTTTAGAAGCAAGCCTTAAAGTGCAGGCACTATTCATAGAAGTTTTTGTTGTAGAATTCGTAAAAACCATATTAGAGTGATTTTGATACCTAGCTTTGTGGATTTTTTTCTGAGCATCAAAAACCAATTCAATTAGTTTATATAATAATTTTGACATAAAATCTCCTACGTATATTTATATAAAAACATTTTGTGCCAAAAGATTGCTATGTTTATAGGATTTTATAAACAAATATATAATTTATAATGAATCTTGTATTCCTAAGAATGGATGTTAGAGTGTACAGATACTACAAAAAATATGTACCATACCTGTTTTTATTGCCTGCATTGGTAATTTTGGTTCTGTTTTTCTTTATTCCCTTTATTGAAACAATCATTCTTAGTTTTAAAGATTTTTCACAAGATATTTACAATCCAAGTTGGATTGGTTTGGCAAATTATGTAAGCTTATTGAAATCAAAAGAGTTTTACGAAGTTATAATTAATACTTTTATCTATTTAATTGGAGCCGTGCCTATATTGGCAATTGTGCCGCTCATACTTGCGGTATTAATAAACCAGAAAATAAGATGCGTTACTTTATATAAGGTTCTGATTTATCTGCCGGTTGTTATATCAATTGTCGTTGTTGCTATTGCGTTTAAGTGGCTTTACGCTCAGCAGGGGATTTTGAATTATTTAATGGAAAGCATAGGGCTAAATGCTATAGGTTGGCTTACAGATCCTAAATTTGCAATATACTCGGTTATATTGGTTACCATATTTAAGGGTGTCGGCTATTATATGATGATATATCTATCAGCATTGATGAGCGCTCCTGCGGATTTATATGAAGCAGCAGAAGTCGACGGGGCTAATTTCCTTCAAAAGCATTTAACAGTATCCATTCCCCATCTGATGCCTACAATTGCTCTTGTAACGACTATTTCATCTATTTCAGCTCTAAAGGTATTTGCCGAAATCTATGTTATGACAAGAGGTGGCCCATTAAATTCTACAAAAACGATTGTTTATTACATATACGAAAGAGCATTTGAAAACTTGGATTTATCAGTAGCATCTGCTGCTTCAGTAATTTTGCTTTTGATAGTTATGGTCTTTTCTATAATCAATATCGTATTTTTTGAAGGGAAGAAGTACCAAGTATGATAAGAAAATTAGCAAAATCACTTAGCATTCATACAATACTTATAATAGTATCGATTCTGTCGATATTCCCATTCCTGTGGTTAATTTCGACTGCTTTAAAAGGCGGCAGCGAGAATATATTCCAATACCCTCCTGTCTTTATTCCTAAACATCCTACATTCGAGAATTTTGTCGGCGTTTGGAAGCAAATTCCCTTTATGCTTTATTTTTGGAACAGCATAATAGTAGCCGGCTTCACTGTATTATTAAATCTTATTTTTTCAGCATTAGCTGCTTATCCACTTGCAAGAATGGATTTTAAAGGCAAGAATTGGGTCTTTTACCTGATTTTATCTACAATAATGGTACCTTTTCAGGCGATAATGCTTCCTGTTTATCTTATTGTTTTGAAACTCAATATGGTAGATTCGGTTAACAATGCTATGGGGTTTGTCGGGTTGATACTGCCTTTTGCGGTTAATGCATTTGGGATTTTTCTTATGCGTCAGGCTTTTTTGGCCATTCCTAAAGAAATGGAAGAAGCTGCATTTATCGACGGATGCAGCGTTTTTCAGATTTGGTACAAAGTTTTGATTCCTATGGTTACACCGACTTTAGCAGTACTTGCCATATTTACGTTTATCGGTTCTTGGGGTGAATTTTTATGGCCAAGCATTGTATTAACAAAGAAAACTCTTTATACACTTCCTGTCGGCATAAATGATTTGCAAGGTATGTTCAGCGCAAACTGGCGCTATATTGCAGCAGGTTCAATTATATCAATAATCCCTATACTTATTTTCTTTATAGCAATGCAAAAATACTTTATCTCAGGTCAAAATGAAGGTGCTGTTAAGGGGTAGTTTAAACAGCATTATTATCTGTTTCCCTTGCATAGTCAGCTATTAATACATTAGAAACTAATGATATTAAAACAAACATAATCGAAACAAATATTTGAATTACAATTGGATTTAAGTTTTTGGAAATTGCTGAAACAATACAGGCATAAGTGATTATTATAAAGCATCCCAAAAAGGACACCAAAAGAAGTTTCCTGATTAAACTGCAATATTTTTTTGTATTTGCTTTAATTATTTGTAGGATATTTTGGCATTGATATATGGAAGAAACAGTCTTTTTTTGCAAGAAATTAATTATTATCGAAGGATAAATAATCACTATAGTAAAAGTCAAAATCAATAATAAAATAGATGACATTATTGAAGCGCTATTTATAATATTAGGATACATCCCTATTTGGAGATGAGGATGGGTATCCACGATAAATTTTATCAATCCTAGCGTTATTGCATAGCTTGTGAATCTTGTTCCAAAAATGCAAGCAACAGCAAGTGTGATAATTGTTATATAACCTACAATTACGTTACACGATCCTACGAGGCAAACCCTGACGAATACCCCTACAAGAATGGAAACCAACCCTAGCATTACTCCGTAACTAATAAGCCCGGTCTGAAATTTTGCTCCTAACAAAAAAATATTGCTGTTTCTACTAAACCAGTTACCAAACTTATTGCTGGATATTATGTTTTTAGTTATTGTTAAATAGCAGCCAGACAAATACAAATCTGTACAAATGGTAAAAAGCAATAATGCGCTTAAATGCGGTTTTGAGAAAACGTTTTCAGGCATAAATGCTGGTAAATATAGGAAAATATAATAACTTATTAGAGTAAAGGTAGCTAATAATATAAATGTTTTTATAATTTTTTCTTGTTTAAAAACAGTTTTTATAGCTTCAGTAATTTTCATACTATATTCCTTTTCCGTTGGAATCTAACAAAACACTTTGCTTAAACAAAATGAAGGCGCCGCTAAGGGTTAAAAACCTAAACAACTAACTGTCTTTTTTTGTGCTCTTCTAAAATTGTTCTAAAATAATTTCCGTAAAGCACACTTGAAATCAAGGCAACAAAAGCTGTCATAGCTGTGAAAATTAATTTTAAAATCATAATTTTTGAAAATAGAGTTGCGAAAAAACTTGCTATAAATGTCCAAAGTGACACTCTGAGAAAAACTTTAGTATAATTTTTTCTGTCTTGTTCTATTATTTTATTTGCTTGCCCTATGTTAAAACAAGATCTTACTTTTGGGTTTGTACAAAAATAAATCAACATAGCCGGTAACATATACATAAAGGCCAAAACAGCAACAATAACCAATATAGAATACATCACAACCAGAATCATGAAAACTGGTGACTTAAGGATCAATGACAGCATAAAAGGAACAAGCGATATAAGAGCCAGATAGATTAAACTATATAAGAACATTCCCGCATAAGCTTTTGCAGAAAAGCTCAATATCTCTTTGAAATTAGCTATCCAATCAGGAAGAAAAGGATTCCTTTTCAGCATATAATTTCTTAACGTTGCTATATTGTAGCCGAAAGTTAAAAAAGTCGCAGCAATCGCTAGAGCAAATGTCGTGATAATCAACACAGCACCCAAAGCATTTATATCTTCTACAAAAAAACCAACAATCCAACTTGATAAAACGATTAAAAGATATATCGAAATATTCACTTGCCAATTTTGGTTCTGTAGTATTTCACCTACTGCTTCTTTTACCTTCATCTTCTCATACTCCTTACTCAATAAACTTATTCTGATTTATATCGATTCTTGCTCTTTTCGCTTTTCAACCACTTTTCTAAACACATCCCCATAAAAGATTGCTGCTATTAAAGAAACATAGGTGGAGAATACTGAAAAAATAATATTTAGAGACAAGATATTTTGCGTGTAGTTATAAAATACCGTAATTATCAGGTTTAAAAGCAATACAATTCCAACAGCTTTATAGTAGTGCCAACCTGCGGTTTGAATAATCGAAACTATCTGTTGAAGATTAAAAAATGAGCGAAATTTCAAATTGGTGCAAAACTCTATTGTAATTGCCGGCAAAAAGACAATAATCGCTACAAGAAAGCTAATATTTATGATTACAAGAGAGATAAACACAGGTGCTGCAAATTGGTTTGTCTTTATAAGGTGCATGCCTATGATATTCCACAACGCAACTATAATAATGCATAAGAATAAAGCCAGCATATATTTCAGAGCACCGATTGTGATTTCTTTAATATCGTGCTTTTTAAACCACTCAGGAAGGAAATTGGGCTTACAAAGCATATAATTCCTAAGCGCCACTAAATAGTAACCGCATGTTAATATTGCACATCCAATGATAATGAGTGATGAAAGCAACAACATTGTTGTATCTTTAAAAAAATCACTTTTGGAAGTGTAGCTTAAAACAGTAACAACTACCGTTAGAAGAGCATAAATGGTGAAATCTTTTTTAAAATTTTCGCACGTTGGTATTATTTTAACGGCATCAACTATTTTCATAGTTTTCTCCAAATCTATTTGATTATTTTACCATTGTTTTTACTTTTTGCAAAAGTAGTTAACTGTACATCAAAAAACATAATACTTAATCTTTAAGGCATTTGGAGAAAACAGAAAAAGACCAATTAAATTGGTCTTTTTCTATAAATCATTCTATATTATTAGGCTTTGAACCATACATCATCGACTTTTTGCATTGTTCCATCAACGTCGATGTAAGAACCAAGCTGTCTGTGTTGGACATCACCTGAAGCGTCTTTTTCCTCATAGTTTGTAACGTTGATTGATGCTACGTGTCCAAGATCTTCTAAATCAGTTGTATTTTCAGCACTTATGAATCCTAAATTAACGCCTACTTTTGCTAATGCTGCTTTAAGCAATTGAAGATCAACGCTGCCGTACTTAATACAGTCAATTCCTGTATATTGTTTTGCTTGTTCTGCGATTACTTTTAACGCTTCAAAACCGTTTGCTGCATTTAATGGTTGGCCTGTAAATGGGCTTATTGTTTTGTTTCCGAACACTTCTTGTCCGTCAATATTTTTGTTTCCGTTGATATCTGACATTGCAAGCATTTTATCTCCGTCAACTGCCGCACCATCAGCTGTGCCGTTGTTATCAATATCAACACCAAGTCCTGCTTTCGCTGATACTTTTCCATCTTTATTGAAATCAACTATAAGTGGAGAGTTATGGATAGCGCTGGCCGCTGCATATATAGTAGTTTTTCCTTGTTTTGCCTCAGAATCTTGAGTCCAAGTTTTTGGATCAGTTACAGAATATGGAGGAGTTATAAATATATTGTTATTAGCATTGTTCTTTTCTTCGACTTCTATTTTTATAGAATTTGTCTTATCGTTAGCAGATGTTATAGAAACATTATTTGAGCCTTTTCCTGTATAAACGTTTACATCAGATACGCCATTCAAGGTATAAACGTTTTGGTATGTTGTTCTCAAGAATTGAGAATATGTAACGTCAGTAGCTTGAACTTTAGAACCTTCTGAAGATTGCACCAAGCATTCTCCGTTTGCGTATGATCCATCTGAATTAGTTTTTATTTTGCCTGTTGTTTTATCTAATACAAGAGCCCAAGAATGGTTAGAAGTGCTATCTCTTTTTGCAATTACATACATGCCTGGAGTATATGTCTTAGAATCATAGTATCCGTTGTTGTTTTGGACACTTGGCACTAGTTGATAAACAGGAGTGCCTACCAAGCTTTTATTCGTTGTATATTCAGGGGTACCTTTTTTTGCAGCATCATTTGTATAAACCGCGGTAATGTCAATTTGACTTAGGATTTTTTGTTGTTCCGGGTTCAAGTTATATTTGTTGATGATTGCTTGATTTCTGTCATCGCCTACAATTTCTGAGCCGAGGTTATTTACACTTGTTGTAGTATCTTTTTCTAAAGCGGCGATCATTCCCATTTCTTCTAATACTTTGATTGTTGGGGCTGTAGCATTTTTCAGTGTTTTATCGATAGTTTGGATTGAATTATCACCATCAGCTAGAGCTATATTGATTTTATCACCCCAAAAACTGATGTTGTGATCGCCATTTTTGCTTGTAACGTCAAGACCATCGCCAAGGCTGACTAGGGTTAAGTCACCATCACCGTCGTTAAAATCAACATTATTAGCCGCTACAAGAGCAGTATCTTTTCCATCACTTAAATTCATTGTATTTTTAGTAGTTGTATCTTCAAGATTGCCTGTGATTTGGTAGAAGTTTTCACCGCCAAAGTCAGTTATATCAAATGAATTACCGCTAAAAATAACAGTATCATCACCCATTCCTGTAGTGATGTTTGCTTTTCCTGCGACGACATTTACAACGTTTTTTCCGTTTCCAAGTATTATCGTAACTTCGCCCGCAGCACCTTTTATAAATTCAAATTTACCACCTTGTAAAGCGTCTACTATACTCATTTTTTACTCCTATTGCATTTTTCAGAATACAATTTTAATTACACACCTATTTATATAAAACCCAAAAATATATACCGTATGCATAAAAAGTATATATTGTTACACTATTTAATATTTTTCACAAAAGGCATATTTCCTTAGAAATATATGCACATTTCACATTTTTTACAATCAAAGGTAAGTTTATATTTTTTATTGTGCTCGTCTATTAGCTCAAGAGTTTTTGGAGTATAGTTTTGTTTTTTTTGTTTCGGGCAAATATCAAACAAATATCTTAAACAGTGTTTTGTTGTCATAACCTTTTTATTTTTTAAGCTTTTTTGTAATTCTGCAGCAGGTTCTATTGTAGTAACCCCTCTTTTTTCGTAGAAGAGTTCTGCTTTTTCATTTGAAACATTGGCTTCAAATGACAACGATTGCTGCGGGTATTTTATAAGCTTTAACTTTTCATATTCTTGTTCTTTTTTATAATTAGCGAGACGAACAGTTCTAAATTTTTCTATCAGCTCTCTTCTTATAGAATTTAGCTCTGAAACGGCTATGAATGGGGGATTGTTTATATCTATCGAGATAGAATTCAGTAAAAATTCTGTCCCGCCTAATTTAGACAATTGTTTTTCGATATTCTTATGGGCATTTTCTTTAGATTTCGCCGTTTCAAATTCGTTTTTTACCCTTATATCTGTGGAAATTCCATTTTCATCTTTGATAGTTATTATCAAGTTGTCATTTTTTTCTTTTACTTCTAAAGATACAATTATTTTTCTTTTGTTCGATTTTTTAAGCTCTATAGTTTCAAAAAGATGGTCATAATTTCTGTAAATATCGACACCTTTTTTGATTCCTGCCATTGATTTTGGGAAGATTAGTCCATTTTCATATTTTTGAATTTTTGTTCCTACTAATTCTTGCTTTTCATCGAAAAAACATATTCCATCCGATACATTAAGTTTTTTGCCTTTTATAGAAAATGATTTATCTGTGGCATTTGTGACTTTTCCGATGAATTCACCTAAGGATTTTGTATAGTTTAAAGCAGAAATATCTTTTGATCTTTTATTTAAAAAATATGTTGTGTAGCCTCTGTTGAAAGTTTTTTCAAGATTAGGCTCGAAAGAGTGTTCTATCTTGCCGTAAGAAGATTTTGTAAGGTCCAATTCTTCTAACAATGAATCTATTTGTTTTCTATAAAAACTTACAACATTTTTTATGTAAGATTCATCTTTCAATCTGCCTTCGATTTTGAACGAAGTCACTCCCGCTGAAATCAAGTCTTTAAGATGAGAGGATAGATTAAAGTCTTTTAAACTCAATAGATATTTGTTTTTTGCTATGAATTTACCCTTTTCATCAACAAGAGAATATTTTTTTCTGCACGGCTGGGCACATTCGCCTCGATTTGCGCTTCTACCTCCAATCGCCTGGCTCAAGTAGCATTGACCGCTGTATGAAACACAAAGAGCGCCGTGGATAAATGTTTCAATTTCAATATTCGTATTTTCCGATATGTTTTTTATTTCTTCGAGGCTGAACTCTCGAGGAAGAATAACCCTTTTGAATCCTGTTTCTTCCAAAAATTTTATTTTCTCTAATGTATTGTTATGACACTGGGTGCTTGCGATTATGGGGATAGGGGGCAAATTTAATTCCAAAATTCCCATATCTTGAATGATTATTCCGTCTGAATTGATTTCGTACAGGTTGTTAATTAATTTTTCAAGTTCAGCGATCTCATTGTCAGTGAAGATTGTATTTAAAGTCACATAGACTTTTACACCGAAAATATGGGCATAATCGATTATCTCTTTTATGTCCTCCAAAGAATTTCCTGCAGCGCTTCTGGCTCCAAACTTTGAATACCCTACATAAACAGCATCTGCTCCTGAATCAATTGCCGTTATGGCAATATGTTTGTTTTTAGCTGGAGCAAGCAGTTCAATTTTTTTTGTTTTGTTTTGCATATTTAATTATAATAAATTTTTATTTTGCAAGCCTTGTTTAATTTCAACCACATCAACACCAAGGTGAGTTAATGCTTTCATAGCAAGAGATTTAGGGTGTTTACATATGGCCAAAAGCAAGTGTCTGGAGCCGATTTTAGTTTTATTTTCTTCTTTAGCTATATTCCAGGCTTCTTCGAGTATAAGTTTTGCTCTTTCGCTGAACAGGAACTCTTTTTCAGAGTAATCTTCAGAAACCCCAATTAGTTTTTCAACTTCTTGTCTGGCATCTTTTACGGTAATTCCAAGTTCTTTAAGAACCATTGCACCGGGGCCTGTTCCTTCAAGAAGCATACCTAACAGAATAAGTTCACTTCCGACAATGTTTTTACCAATTCTTCTTGCTTCTTGTTTAGACAATCTTAATATCAAAAGCGTTTCATTCATTTGCTTTTCGATAGGTTTTATAATTTTATCTTCCAAGAGTTCATCATCGACATTGAACTCTTTAAATATGTTATAAGCAATTCCGCTTTTTGATTTTAAAAGGCCCAAGATAACATGTTCAGGCTGAATTGAAGCTGAACCTAGTTCTTTTGCTGTTTCGATTGCGAGTAGAATTGTTTTTAAAGCGTTTGGAGTAAATATTACCTGTTTGTCTTCAAATTCCGCTTGTCTTGAAGAAATATCAGCAAGTTTTTGCGCAAATGAATCGGCATTTATTCCTAAAGAACTTAATATATTGGCAAGATCAGTATTCTCATCTTCCAATATTGACTGGATTATCTGCTCGGTTCCCATTATCTCGTAATTTGAGGTGGAAAGTTTTGCAACAGCTCTTTCAAAGATTTCTGAAGTACTTGATTCTTTTAAAATGGAAAGAATGTAGCCATATTTATCTTCCGATAATTTTTTCGCGGTTCCTTCGGGATGCAAATCTTTTGTTTTTTTCTTTTTGTCCATTACTTTAAGAAGGACATTTTTTGTTTTACTTATGTCAAAATCAAGCTCGCTTAATATTTGGTTTGTCTTAGAATTTTTATCGTCGACAAGCGCCAGAAATATATGCTCGGGCTGAATATAGCTGTTACCTAATTTTTTTGCTATGTTTAATGACTTGTTGAAAATCTGCTTTACGCTATCACTGAAAACAACGAATTCTATCGGTTTTTCTGTGGTTTTAGAGCTTAGTTTCTCTTTTACTAAATCTTTGAGTTCGTCTATCTTCAATTTTGAAATAGAGAACATTTTTGTAACCATACCTGATCTTTGTTTTGCAAGACCTATTAGAAGATGCTCAGGATATATTTTCTCATGGTTCAGCTCTATGGCGGTTATTTGAGATATTTTAACTGCATCTACAGCTTTTTCGGTAAATTTTTCAAACAAAGCATTGTCTTTCTAATTAGTTTATCCTGCGTATACATTTTACCTTAACATTAAGGTTTTGTCATTAAATATAGGCTAAATAATAAATTTATACGCTACATAGATTATGTAGACTATATAAAAGGTTCCCGAGATAAGCAAAGTCTTTGTATTAAGCTTATTTTTGCTTATTACTGTATTTATATAAAGCACTATGACAGCTAAATAAACTAGTACTATATTGAAAATAGCTTCCTGAGAAAATTTCCAATTAGTTAAGAAAATCCCGATTGACATTGGTATACAGCTTTGAAAAACCATTGCTCCCGAGATATTAGACATAGCAAGAGTGTCTTTGGACTTTCCTACCCATATAATGCTGTTAAACATTTCAGGCAGCTCTGTGGCGACAGGAGCTAATAGCAAGCTTACAATCATCGGGCTGACATTAAGGCTTTGAGATACAAATTTTATATTTTCTACAAATAAATGCGAGAAGAATATAAGAAATAATATCGATATTACAACCTGAGTCCAAATCAAAACGGTGGGTGATTTGTCTTTTATTTTCAAAATCGACACCAAGTATAAATCTTCCATTTCGCCTTCACAGTCGATTGCGCAGCTTTTTAATATTGTTCTGAATACGTAAATCAAGTATAAAAGTAAAAGCAAACATCCGATTATTATTTTTATTGTTTTTGAATCAATGAATGTTGCCAAAATCGCAATTGAATAACCTAGAGCAAAAAACCTTAAATCTCTTTGCAAAAGAGTTGTATCAATATTTATCTCTTTTTCTCTTTGTTTCATTTTTGAATAAAACAAAAGAGAAATACCTGTTACAAGCATAGCCAAAGTTACAAGAAGAAAAGGAGACCCTAATATGGCTCCTACACCTATTTCACTCCCCACATCTACACTTTCGCCGGTGATATATGCTCCAAGTATTGCAACCAGGGGAACTATCGTTTCAGGAAGAGCTGTGCCTACAGCAGCCAAAACGCAACCAACTGCTCCATGCCCCATATTCAACATTTTACCGAGATGCTCAATTGCATTTGTGAAAACGGTGCAACATCCTACAATTAAAACTAACAATGCCAATATGCTGGCGAATGATATTATGTATTCCATTAATTTATTCCTTGTCTATGATACAATAGTTCTTATCATTTAATTATATAAAAAAAATATGAATAATAATAACTTTAATCAAGCTGTAAAAGAAGCTAAAAACATAATTGTAATTTCACACGTCAATCCTGACGGTGATACTTTGAGCGCAGTTTTGGCTTTAACATTACTTATCAAAACCCATTATAATAAAGATGTAACTCCTGTTTATACGAATAAGATACCGGAAATATATGACTTTTTGCCGCAAATAGATTTGTATAAAAATGTAAAAGACATTGACCCCGAAGTAAAATATGACTTGGCGATTGCAGTTGATGTGGCTTCAAAAGAGAGAATGGGAGAGGCCGGCCAATTATTTGAAAAGGCAAAAAAGACGATAAACATCGATCATCACAAGACTAATAAAGGTTTCGCCGACATTGACATAATCGACCCTGCCGCATGTTCTGCAGGACAGGTGATTTTTGACATAGCAGAATCGCTTAATCTAAGCATATCTAAAGAGATTGCTGTTTGTTTTTATACTTCTATTCTTACAGATACCGGGTGTTTCAAATACGAAAATACATCCGTAAAAACTTTTATTACGGCTTCAAAGCTGGTTGAATTAGGCGCAAATCCTTGCGAAATTTCCAGAGCCTGCTACGACTCAAAGCCTCAAAATATGGTTCAATTTCAGGTAAGCGTAATAAACAACGCAAAGTTTGATTTCGGCGGAAAAGTAGCATACGCAATCATCACCAAGGATATTATGGACAAGTTTAATGCATCTGACGATTACACAGATGGAATCTCTGAAGCATTGAGACAAATAAAAACAGTAGAAGCTTCAATCGTACTAAAAGAAGTAGAAAATCAGTTTACAAAGGTAAGCATGAGATCAAAAACGATTGATGTAAGCAAGATAGCAGGTATCTTTAATGGAGGTGGGCACACCTATGCAGCAGGCTGCACCATAAAAAAACCGCCTAAAGTAGCTATAAATAAGCTTTTAGAATATATTTCAAGAGAAATTGTATGAAAAAGTATTTAAAAAATTTATTTAACAAAATAATAATTGAAGATTTCCCCGGAATGGCTTCAGAAATGGCATATATGTTCATTTTAGGGTTGTTTCCTTTTATGCTTTTTTTGATGTCATTGTTTGCTTGGCTGGGCAAAAAATCCTTAATGAACCCTATTTTGGAGTTTTTAACAGCTATAGCACCTGCCCCCGTGATAACTTTAATAGAAAATGCTCTCAACGAAGCGATGATTTTTAATAAAGGTGGATTGGTGGCTACCCTTGGTTTAATAATAACGGTTGTTCTTGCGTCGAATGCAGTCGCCGTAATTATGAAAGGATTAAACAGAGCTTATCAACTCGAAGAAACAAGACCATTCTGGTACACAAGGCTGCTATCAGTTTTAATGGTTTTGGCTAACGCTTTTGTCTTATTTATAAGCGTCAACTTGATTATATTCGGGAAAGTTATCATAGAATTCATAATCACTTTTACTAGCTTACCAAATGCATTTGTAAATTTTGTGCTAATCGCAAGATGGCCTGTATCCTTTTTAGCTCTTTACTTTATGGCATTTATCAATTACTATATTTTACCCTGCTTCGTAGGACATGAGACAACTAAAAGAAAAAGCACCTTACCAGGCACGTTGTTTTTCTGTATTTTTTGGTTGGTCGGTTCGTGGGGCTATTCATTATATCTGAACAATCTAAACACCTACAATAAAGTATACGGAACAATCGGGGCCTTTGCCATCCTTATGATTTGGCTATATTATACGTCTTTGATTATATTAATCGGGGGAGAAATAAACTCTCAAGTTTATGACAAACTTGTTAAAGAAGACAACTAAACTGATTGATTTTTTTCTTAAAAAGTAAGATAATTTATTAAGCACGGAGGGTCTTGTCATTAAGCACAAATTATTAATAGCGACTTTTATATCATTCAGTTTGTTGGCATCTGGAGTAAACGCACAAATGACTCCTGAGGCAAATCAGTACTACCGTGCAGCTTGCAAATTAGAAGACGCTAGCAAGTATGGTGAAGCAATTGACCAATTAAAAAAAGCAATCGAACTTTCAAGCGAAGATGCTTTTCTATACACAAAATTAGCTGGAATATACAGTGATATAGGCGAATGGCAAAACTCACTGGCTGCATATAAAAAAGCATTAAAGCTTAGGCCTAATGACGCTTTTATATATATAAGCATCGGTAATATATTGCAGCAGCAACACGACTACAACAACGCATATAGTGCGTACAGTCAGGCATTAGAGATTTTTCCGGACTATAAATATAATTATTTAAATTTGGCAAACGTGAAAATGCTTATGGGAGACAACCAAGAAGCACTAAATTATTACCAGATGTTTTTAACCTGTTATCCTGAGCACGTTGATGCCAGAGAAAATTTAGCTTCCCTGTACTTAAAAATAGGTGACGCAAAGAATGCAGCCGAAGAGTACAACACCCTTTACACTTCTAATCCTGCCAGTTTTGATGAATTTTCAAACTATGGCTTGGCTCTGTATAAATTAAAAGATTATACAAATTCTGAAATTATTTTGAAAAAAGCAATATTGAAAAATACCAATGACTACGCATCTTATGCCAATCTGGGATTTGTTTATGTGGCACAGGAAAAAGACGAGCTTGCTCTGGCACAATTTGAGAAAGCTTTAGAGCTTAAACCTGATTTTGATGAAATAAGATTTGATTATGCAAATATACTTGCGGATTTAGGTAAGGATAATGAAGCGATTCAACAATATGCTAAATACATAAAGACCAATGAAAAGAACGCATTAGCGTACCTAAATCTGGGTATTCTGTATATAAAAAATAAAAATATTGATGAAGGAATAAACACTTATAAGCTCGGATTAGCTGTAGATTCTAAAAATAACGACATAAAAAAAGAATTGGCAAAAGCTTACCACTTAAACAAAAACTATTATGATGCAATTAAAATATATGACGAGTTGTTGGCGTTGAATGCAAATGATTATGACGTGCAATACAATAAAGCATTGGCTTGCCACGCAGTCGGAATGTATTCTACCGCGATAAACCTCTACACAAACCTGTTATCTCAGAAAAAAGATCCTAAGGTCAAGAGTTATCTGGCAAAAGCATATATAGCTCAAGGTGACGGACTGGCTCAATCAACAAATTACAGAAAAGCAATTGAAAGCTATGAAAAAGCTGCACAGGTTGATTCTAATGCGGCTATGGCTTATGTAAATATCGCAAATTCATACGACAAGTTGGGAATTAAAAGTAAAGTTATAGAAAATTACGAAAAAGCAGTTTCGATTGACCCGGATAACAAGTTTATAGCAACTCAATATGCTAAAATACTTGCTAAATACGACAAAACAGATGACGCTGTTGAAGTTTTCAACAATGTTTTAAGTATGCCAAATTCTTCTTCAAATGACGTTGCTGAGACTCATATTTCATTGGGCGACACTTATTCTAAAAACAAACAGTACGACAAGGCTATAGAAGAGTACAAAAAAGCTATCAATATCAACAACCAAGATGATAATACTTATATAAAACTCGGTAATGCCTACAAAGTGTTGTCTAACCTTCAGGGAGCTACTTTAGAGTACCAAAATGCACTAAAAGTTAATTCCAACAACACGGATGCTCTATTTAATCTTGGGCTTTGCCAGGCAGAATCCAACAAATTAACAGATGCAAAACAAAGTTTTATTAAAGTTGTTTCTTTAAAACCTGATTATGCCTATGCATACTATGCTTTGGCTTTAGCTTATGAAAAAGAAAGAAATTATCAAAAAGCTGTTGAAAACTATGAGCACTTTATGAAATATACAGATGATGCTGATATAAAATCGAATGTTCAATATAAAGTGAATTTCTTGAAAAGTAAATTTATAAAATAAATATCCTATGAAAAAAATTCTTACTATACTGATTGTTTTTGTCGGGCTAATTGTCTCTGGGTGTGACAAAGATAAACCTATACTTGTTTTAAACTCCAAGGCGATAACTAAAGATACTGTCAACTTTCCTGTCCAAGAATTTCGCAAAAACCAAAGAATCAATTATGCATTGATTGTACCTAAAGGGTTCAAAGACAGCGTCGTTAGGATTCAAATCATCAAAAAGAACGAAAAAGTTCCTAACTGGGGTTTTAAAATTTATCAATCTGAGGACGTATGCGTTGATAGCACGAAACAGTTTTATATTGATTACTTTACTATTCCGGAAAAAGGCTACTATATAATGAGAGCGTTTGAAATCAGGAATTTAGACAAAGCCTTAGCTATAGCTGATTTTTGGGTGAAATAATGTTTAAAAATTTATTGTTTTATTTTAAAAAGCTTTCTTCATCAAAGTTTGTATCAAAAGGCGACTGCAAAAAATGCGGGGAATGCTGCAAAAATATTGTTTTTTACATTGGCGATAACACAGTAAAAACTGAAGAACAGTTTGATTCACTAATAAAATTCAGCAAGTCTTACAATCATTTTTTTATTTCGGGAAAAGATGAAGATGATTCTCTTTTGTTCACCTGCAAATCTTTAAAATCCGATAATACCTGCAAAGACTACGTTATGCGCTCAATTGAATGCAGAAGGTACCCAAAAATCAATAATAAGTTTATAATAAACGGCGGAAAACCTTTAGATGGCTGCGGTTATTACTTCGAGGTAGACAAAAATTTTAACGAATACCTTACGCAATAAGCCTTTTACTTAACACATGTTTTACCAGGAAATTCACCACATCTTGGGGAAGTTTGGCAAACAGCGTCACCAGAAATGCATCAACACCAACGGTGTAACAAGGTTTAGGGTTTTTCATTTTAAGTATTTTGACTATTAAATTCGCGACAGCAGTCGGATGCAAACCATTTTCGTTGCTTTTATGCGCATTTTTTTCTAAAAGTCTGAATTCAGGCGAATATTTTTCTATACATTCTGAAGAAAGAGTCTGCAAAACGTCAAAATTACTTTTAACAGATTTTTCCCAAATCGGTGTTTTTATGTTTCCAGGCTGTATCGATACGATTTTTATATCAGGTTTCTTAAACTCAAGGTGCATTGCATTAAATAAAATATCCATTGCTCTTTTTGATGCGCAATATGGTGATAAAAACGGAAAGATTCCTGTACTGGCGATAGAGCTTGTATTTATGATTTTGCCTTCATTCATTAACGGAAGGAATTTCTGAGTTACTGCCACTGCTCCAAAAGTATTAACATTGAACTGTTCTTTGATTTTGTCTACAGGCAAAAATTCCATAGGCCCGGCCACTGCAATTCCGGCATTATTTATGATTGCAGATATTTTGTCAGTATATTTCATTATGTACCAATAAGCCTTATCTATACTGGCCTGGCTTGTTACATCTAGATATACGCCTTTTATATTTTTATTTAATTTTTCAAGAGCGAATTTGTCAGATTTTTTTCTCACTCCTGCAAAAACATTATAGCCTTCTTCAGCAAGTGTTTTGGCTATTTCCTTGCCGATTCCGGATGAGGCCCCTGTTATTAATATTGAGTTTTTCATATTTTATTTCTAACATAAATATTTAAAATTTGCTATTGCTGATATAATTAGGAAATGAAGTTAACCAAGAATAAAATAATCGGGAATTCAGGAGAAATAATCGCCAGAGATTATCTGATTTCGATTGGTTATGAAATCATTGAAAGCAATTGGCATTTTTCTAAAAACAGCGAAGTAGACATAATCGCAAAAGATAAAAACACGCTTGTCTTCGTTGAAGTCAAAACCCGCTCCAGCCTTAATTATGGGCATCCATTGGAAGCTGTAGGTCAAAAAAAAATCCAAAAAATTTATATGGCAGCTCTAGCTTATTTAGACCAAACGAAAATCAAATACGATAATTACAGAATTGATGTTATTTCGATTATAGGACTTAAAAATTCAGAAATAGAGCATCTAAAAAATATCGGACTTGACCTTTAGTTGCCATCGGCAAAGACTACTACTTCTAACTTATCGCCTTCAGAAAGCCTTGTAATATCATAGTTCTCTTTGTATATGACTTGTTCATTTAGCTCAATGACAAACATTTTAGGCAATAGGGAGCTCATTTCGTTTATTAAATCCGAAACAAACGCACCTTCTTTTATTTCTTTAGTTTCTCCGTTAAAGATAATATTCATCCTAAAGCCAATCGCACTTACCGTCTTTGCAGAATGCATTTTCCAAATCAGGCATTATACTCTTGTGTGTCATCTCAAAAGTAATCGGAGTAATTGATATTTTGTTCCACCTGATTGCATTAATATCAGTATCATCATTTTCGCTATATTTAATCAGCTCACCGGCCATCCAGTAGTATACTTTTCCTCTTGGATCGACTCTTTTGTCATATGTGTCAGTGAACATTTTTGTTCCCAATCTTGTTATAGCCACTCCAGCTATATCTTCTGGCGGTAGAGCCGGAACGTTTATGTTTAGTATAGTTTTTTTAGGGAAATCAATCTCTTTTATTTTAGGTAAGAATTTTTTTATAAAATTGGCGGCAATAACAAACGAATCGTGGTCAAAGTTCAAACTTGCAAGAGATACCGCTATACTTGGATATCCAATCATAGCGCCTTCCATCGCACAACTTACTGTTCCTGAATACAAAATATCAGATCCGAGGTTTGGGCCGTGATTTATTCCTGAGATTACCAAATCTGGTTTTTCATTTTCTTCTAAAATAGCACTCAAGCCGATTTTAACACAATCACCGGGCGTACCTGTAGTAACCCAATTACGTTTTACTCCAAATTTTGGTTCTAATTCTTCAACACGCAAAGGAGTATGTAATGTTAATGAATGTCCTGCTGCGCTTCTTTCTCTGTCAGGAGCAACAACATAAACATCGTGTTCAGTCGCAAGAGCTTCTGTAAGTGCTCTTATCCCATTAGCCATAATCCCATCATCGTTTGAAATCAATATTTTCATATAAACCCTTTAACCTAAACTGCCTTATAATTATATCATCTTTTTAAAAAGCTTACAATTCTTGCTGTATAACTTCTTTAATAAGATTTTCATCTATGTTGTCAATTATTTCAGCTTCTCCAAGTGCAACAGGTAAAACAAATCTTACTTTATTTGAACGCACTTTTTTATCCAGTTTCATAGCTTCCATAACTTCTTCTGTAGTGATAGATTTATCAAGCTTAGGTATTATGTCATATGAGTCTATTAACGCTAGACTATTGTTCTTGTATTCTTCAGTGATTAACCCCATTTTATAACTCAGATTAAATGCAATTTTCATTCCTATGGCTACAGTCTCACCGTGTGTAAACACCTTATATTTTGTGACTTTTTCAATTGCATGGCCGAATGTATGCCCAAAATTAAGTATTGCTCTCAGTCCTTGTTCAGTTTCGTCTTGATAAACAACTGAACTCTTTAGACTACAGCATATTTCAACCACTTCTTTAATCATACTTGGTTGGAGCCAGAGTATCTGTTCTTTGTTTTTTATTAAAAAGTCATAAAGATTATAATACTCATTGGCATCACAAGTCTTTTCTATAAAGGCGTATTTTATAACTTCTGCCAAACCAGTTTTAAGCTGCCTCGTATCTAAGGTTTTAAGGGTGGTTATATCTGACAAAACCAACTTCGGCTGGTAAAAATTACCGATCATATTTTTGCCTTTTGAATGATTAATAGCAACCTTCCCTCCAACGGAAGAATCGACTTGAGAGAGCAATGTTGTTGGAATTTGAACAAAATTAACCCCTCTTTGGTAAATCGATGCGGCAAATCCTGCCATATCACCGATGACTCCTCCGCCAAAAGCTATAATCGTATCATTTCTTTCCAGCTTTACTTCTATTGCTTTATCTATTATTTTTTGAAGAGTTTCAAAATTCTTGAATTCTTCACCGTCCGGCAGAATAATTTTTTCGCAATTTTCAAGCTTTAGCCTATTTGCAAAAAGATCATTTATTGTGTTATTTGTAACAATAAGATACCTGTTGGCTTTGGCATATCTCTCGATATACTCTTGAGCTTTTTCTAAAATATTTTCTTCAATAATTATTGGATATTCTTTTTCTAGCTGCGCAGGAATTTTTACTGTCAAATAATTGCCAGATAAGGATTTGTATTTGTTTATTATTTCCTCAGCTATTTCCTCTATACTTTTTCCTGTTGTTTCAATCTCGAAGTCAGCTTTTTTATAGTGTCTTTCTCTTTCTTTCAACAGGGTGCTTATTTCTTCTTTTGGGCAATCAGTTTTTAGAAGAGGGCGAGATTCATCCGTTTTTATCCGTTCATAAAGTTCATCAGGGCTGGCTAAAAGATAAAAAACAACTCCGTTCTTTTTTAGAGAAGCTATATTTTCAATGCTTTTAAAAGCACCTCCGCCGGTGGATATAATTTTCGATGAAAAATCCTCATATGATTTAATAAGCAATTTTTCTATCTGTCTGAAATATTCTTCCCCGTTGGTTTTGAATATTTCATTGATGCTTCTTCCCTCTAATTCTGTTATTACAGAATCTATTTCTACCAGAGAAAAATCTTTGAGTTTAGCTTGCAGTTTTTGAGCAACAGTAGTCTTACCGCTTCCCATCATACCTATCAGAACAATGTTTTTTTTGCTCAATTTTACCTCTTTGCCAACGCACTTAAATAATTGTTATAATTTGCTTTAATTTCTTCTAAATTGTCCTGACCGAACTTTTGTAGAAAAGCATCCGCAAGAATAATGGCTGCCATATGTTCTGCTACAATTGCACAAGCGGCAACCGCACAAGTATCCGAGCGCTCAAAATGGGCATTATATGATTCATGTGTGTCCATACAAACAGATTTAAGTGGCTTTTGCATTGTAGGAATAGCCTTCATGGCCGCTTTTATTACGACATTTTCCCCATTGGTCATACCGCCTTCTATACCACCGGCATTGTTGGTTTTTCTTACATATTGACCATTATCATAAAATATTTCATCATGTGTTTTTGAGCCAGGAACTGATGCAACATCTTTACCCAAACCTATTTCTACAGATTTAACTGCCGGGATACTCATTATTGCTTGAGCCAAAAGTCCATCTAGTTTTCTATCCCAGTGAACGTGTGAACCTAAGCCTACGGGAAGATTTTTAAATATAATTTCAAAGCTTCCGCCTAAAGTATCTCCTTCTTCTTTTGCCCTATCTATTTCCTTTTTCATTTCTGAATATATATTTTCATCAGGGCATCTTAAATCCGAGTTTTCGATTTTTTCGACATCTAAATTTTGATAATCTACATCGATTAAGGCGGCTTTTCCAATCTGAGTCACAAAGGAAAAACCTGTTATATTAAATTCTTTAAGTATAAGTTTAGCTATTGAACCAACAGCAACCCTTGTAGTGGTTTCTCTGGCGCTGGAGCGTTCAAGAATGTTTCTGATATCTGTATGTGCATACTTTATACTTCCTGGAAAGTCAGCATGGCCGGGTCTTATCTTAGTTATAGTCTTTTCTTTTATTAACAGGTTGTTTTCTTCGGTCTTTTCTACTTCCTGAACAGACATAGGAATAGTCCAATTTTCCCAGTCTTTGTTTTTTATTTGTAAACAAATCGGACTCCCCAGAGATTTTGAAAATCTAACGCCGGATAGGATATTTACGGAATCTTTTTCAATAGCCATCCTACCGCCTCTTCCATATCCGATCTGCCTTTTTTGAAGTTCATTGTTTATAAAAACTTCGTCTATGGTAAAGCCAGCAGGCACCCCCTCTATTATAGCCGTTAGGCAAGGGCCATGAGATTCTCCTGATGTCAAAAATCTAAATACCATAAAGCTTTCCTTTTTGTTTTATTGTATCTATAAATCTTAGAATTGTAAACAAATCGAAATATAGTGTTCAAAAAACACTTTATGGCTTGCCAACCTTTAAAAAAATTTGTACTATTGAAAGGTTATTTATTTGAAAGGGTTAAAGATGAGTGATTTTAAACACACACCATTAAGTGGTAAAAATTATTCAAACGAAGACATTAAAAGTCTTATCGAGGAACATGATGTTAGATTTATCAGATTGCAATTCGTCGACATTAATGGACAGGTTAAAAATTTGGCAATTCCTTCTGTCCACATAGATAAAGTTTTAAATAATGAGATGATGCTAGATGGCTCATCAATCAAAGGATTTAGAAGCATTGAGACCTCTGATATGTTCTTCTTTCCTGACAAAAATACATTCGCTATTTTACCCTGGAGAACAAAAGATGAAGGTAAAGTAGCAAGACTCATTTGTGATGTTCACAATGCTGACGGAACACCTTTTGAAGGTTGTCCTAGATGCAACTTAAAAAGAGTAATGAAAAAAGCTGCAAAACTTGGATTTACAATGAATATGGGTCCTGAAGCAGAGTTTTTCTTGTTTGCAAAAAATCAAGATGGTGTAGCAAAGACAATTAATCACGATAAAGCGGGGTATTATGATGTCGGCCCTGATGACCTTGGAGAAGATGTCCGTGGTGACATCGTTGCAACTCTTCAAGAAATGGGATTTGACATAGAGGCATCTCACCATGAGGTTGCACCAAGCCAACACGAAGTGGATTTTAAATATGCTGATATTCTGACAACAGCAGACAATGTCGTTACATTCAAGATAGCAGTGAAAGCAGTAGCCGCAAAACATGGCTTAATGGCGACATTTATGCCTAAACCTGTATTTGGAATAAATGGTTCAGGTATGCACTGTAACGTATCATTGTTTAAAGATGGAACAAATGCTTTTTATGATGAATCAAGTCCTTATCAATTGTCAAAAGACGCACTCTATTCCATCGGCGGGCTCCTAAGACATATTAAAAGCATCACAGCTGTCACTAACCCAACTATTAACAGTTACAAAAGGCTCGTTCCGGGTTACGAAGCTCCTGTTTATCTAGCATGGTCATTGGCTAACAGAAGTGCTCTATTAAGAGTTCCTGCTAAACGTGGTAATGCAACAAGAGTTGAATTAAGATCACCGGATCCAAGCTGTAACCCATATTTAGCGTTTGCAGCAATCCTAGAAGCCTGTATCGATGGTATCGAAAACAAAATAGAACCACCGGCACCGGTAGAAAGCAATATTTATCAATTGACTTCAAAAGAAAGAAAGAAACAAAAAATCGATGCTCTTCCGGGAAGTCTAAGTGAAGCTTTAGAGCTTATGGATAAAAGCAGCGTTACAAAATCAGCATTAGGTGACCATATTTATAACGAGTTCACTAACGCGAAAGCAAAAGAGTGGGATTCATTCAGAATATACGTTTCCCAATGGGAATTGGATAAATATTTGGAAAGGTGCTAGATTGCATTTATCATAAATAATAAAAAAAGGCTGGTTCATACCGGCCTTTTAGTTGTAAATACTCAACTATTAGATTATGAAGATTATTGAAGTTAGTAATTTGTCAATTTTGTAGACGAAATTTTTAAATAAATGTTTCAAAAAAAAGCCCGAAGTTTTCACTTCGGGCCAATTACTTATATTGCCATTATTGTTTATTATAATAGTGATAAAGCAATACTTGGTGTTTGGTTTGCTTGTGCTAATAAAGAAACAGAAGCTTGTTGAAGTATTTGTGCTTTTGTTAATTTAGAAGCTTCCTTAGCAACATCAGTATCCATAATTGTAGACTTAGATGCTGTTAAGTTTTCGATAGATATACCTAAAGAATCGTAGTTAGCAGAAAGTCTGTTTTGGAACGCCCCGATATCTGCTCTTCTAGCTGTAATATCTTTAAGAGCGCTATCACACTCTGTCAAGAATGAAGCAGCTGATGCAGCATCAGTAAATGCAGAAGAAATAGCTGTTTTTAGACCGATTGCAGAAGCTGTAGCATTAGCAAATACTGAACTGCTAACTGTGATAGAGTTATTAGTAGCATCAGCATCAGCACCTACTTGTAATCTCATACCACTTGATAAGCTAGTACCATCAAGAAGTTTTACGCCGTTGAACTCAGCTGAACCAGCTTGTTTGTTGATCTCATCTACACGAGCATTAACTTCTTTTATGATTGCTTGTCTTGAATCAGTAGAGTTAATTCCGTTTGCAGCTTGTGTAGCTAGGTCTCTGATACGGTTAATGTTATCAGTTATACCTGATAAATAACCTTCTGCTGTTTGAAGTACGTTAATCCCTTGTTGGATGTTGCTTTGTGCAACTTCTGAACCCCTAATTTTTGTATTCATGGTTGTCGCGATAGATAAACCAGCTGCATCGTCTGCTGCTCTGTTTACTTTCAAACCACTAGACATTCTTTCGATACTTGTGTTCAACAAATTTGTTGCTGAATTTAAGTTTCTTTGCGCCATAAGAGCGGATACGTTTGTGTTTACAACAATTGACATGTTGATTCTCCTTTCAATTCTAGACTACTTCCTTGTAGTCACCTATTAACTTAACTATTATTTTTTTCTTTAAGATTAATAGAAGCTGTAAGCAATATTGTATTTATTGCACCTGACTTCGTGTTTTCACTTTCTCATAATACGAATTTTGGTGCTTATAATTAATTCTTATAAAGTTAGAAATTCGTTATACTTAAGTATGAAGTTTTTATTTTATATTTTTTTTCTATTCCACGTTATAATTAGAAATAAACCTGTTTTAAGATATGTAAACTTTTCTAAACTTTTTTTAAAAAATAAAAAATATGAGTTTAGGCATGACTTCTTGATGACATCTGGCTTTCTTTATAATAAAATTTGAAAATAAAACAGAAGTATAAGGTTAGGAAAATGCAAATATCTTTAGAGTGGTTAAATGACTATATCGATTTAAGTGGAATTGATGCTGAACAAATAGCGCATGAGCTTACTATGAGTGGTTTAGAAGTAGAAGAAATCGAAAAAATAGGACCAAAATTTTACAATGTTCAGACTGCTCAAATAATAGCTGTAAAGCAACATCCTAACGCGGATAAACTTCATCTTGTTGATGTTAATTTAGGGAAAGAAATCAGAACAGTTGTTTGCGGGGCTCAAAATATCGAAGTTGGCCAGATTATTCCGTATGCTTCAGTAGGATCTAAAGTTTTTTCAAGAAAAACAGGCGAATTATTCGAGCTTACCCCTGCCGTAATTAGAGGCGTAGAATCTCAAGGTATGCTTTGCTCTCAAGATGAGCTGGGGTTAGAGAATAAGCAATCAGAAGATGGAATCTTAATATTAAACAGATTGTATCCGAATATTGAAGTCGGCAATAAATTAGAGGACGTCCTAAACATAAAAGAAGATATAATTTTTCATTTAGCTCCTACTGCGAATCGCGGAGATCAAATGTCAGTGATTGGTGTAGCGAGAGAATTAAGCGCAATTTTCAACAGAAAACTTAATTTTTCAAAGTTAGAAGCTACTATTGATTTATCGACGGACAACTTTAAAGTAGAAATTATAGATGAAGATACTTGTAAATATTATTCAGCAGGGTTATTGAAAAATGTTGAAATTAAGTCCTCTCCGGAATGGATGAGAAGAAGATTAGAAGCTTGCGGCATTCGTTCTATCAGCAACATCGTGGATATTACAAACTATGTATTGCTTGAATACGGTCAGCCTCTACATGCTTTCGATATGGACAAATTAAACGGTTATTTATGCGTAAGAAGAGCAAAAGAGGGCGAAACAATAGTTACTCTTGATGAAGTCGAACGCAAATTGAATAATGACAGTGTACTTATCGCAACTAAAGAAGCAGGAGTTTGTATCGCCGGTGTTTTTGGCGGAGCGAACAGCGAAGTAGACAACAATACAAAGAATATAGTTTTAGAATCAGCATATTTCACGCCTGCTACAAACAGAAGAAACGCCAGAAGCGTTGGTTATAGAAGTGAGGCTTGCGCGAGATTCGAGCGAGGCGTCGATATTGAAACAGTAAAACCTGCCTTATTAAGAGCTATGCAGCTTATGGCCGAATTAGCCGGAGCAAAAGTAGAAGGTGTGGTTGAAGCAGGCGAAAACAAACTTTCTGATTTGGAAATAACGCTAAGATTCAATCAAATTAAAAGAATTTTAGGATGCGAAATTTCTCCTGAAAGATGTATTGAAATACTTGATAAACTTGGCTTCGAGCTTTTAGGAAAAAATGAAATTGCAGCAAAATTTAAAGTCCCAAGTTTCAGAATAAACGATGTCACAAGGGAAATCGATTTAATAGAAGAAATTGCGAGGATAAACGGTTACGACAAAATCGCTCCGACTCTTCCAAGAAAAACGCAATCTCCTGAAATAAATGAAGAATCAAGGATTTTAAAGAAAATAAACAATCTGTTTTTAGGATATGGATTTGACGAAGCAGTAACTTCATCTTTAATAGGAGAGCCTTTGTTAAACCAATTTGGCTTGTCTTATTCAAAAGATAAAGCGGTTTGTGTTCAAAATGCACAGTCAGAAGATCATACAATGTTAAGACAAACTTTAATTGCCAATATGCTTCAAACCGTTAAGAATAACTTTGATAACGGACAAAAAAATATTTGGATGTATGAAATCGGAAAAATTTTCTTAAAAGAAAACGATGCAAATGAAAAAGACAGCGGAGTTAAAGAGTCCAGAATGATTGCAGGATTTGTATCAGGAGACATCCACAATAACTTATGGAGAAAACACCTTAAAACTGATTTTTACACTCTGAAAGGAGTCATTGACGCTTTTATCGATTTATTAGGCTTATCAAACAGGGTCAAGCTTTCTCCTGCCGATGATTGTGAGTATTTACACCCCGGCAGAAGCGCAAAACTTACTTTACTTGGCAAAACACCAAAAGTTATCGGATATTTCGGTGAAATTTATCCTATCTTAAAAGATAAATTAAAACTTTCTCAGGAAGTTTATTTGTTTGAAATAAACTTAGAAGAACTTTTAGAGGTTGCATCTTTTTCTACAGTAAGATATAAAAAACTTCCTCAGTTCCCTGAAGTACAAAGGGATATAGCTTTTGCGATAGATGAAAATGTCTCTCACGAAAAAATAAACACTATAATTAAAAAAGCGGTTACAGCTAAACTCTTTAGAAGCGCTGACTTATTTGATATTTATCAGGGAGAACATATCGAGAAAGGTTTCAAAAGTTTAGCCTTCAGAATAAAAATGCAAGACGCTGAAGCCACTCTAACTGATGAAATAATCGATAAAGAAATGAAAAATGTCAGAGAAGTTTTAGCTAAGAATTTTTCAGATATCAAATTCAGATAATTAAATAAAACAATAAAAAAAGAAGCTATATTTTGAATAGCTTCTTTTTTATTTAAAGTTAAATTAGAAGTTATTTTGAGTATCAACTTGCGCACAAGGAAGAGAGCTCGAAAGCTCTACCAAGACTCTTGATATATCAACGCTTTTTACTACAGCTTCAAGCACAAGTTGGGAATTAATAAGTACTTTTTCTGAATACTCCATCGTTTCTGTATCTAATATTTCAAATTCAACGAAATCAGAACCTACATAATGAATTTTACCGTAGCCTTCAGAACCGGCCCATTTTAAATATACTAAGCTTCTTTCAAATTGTTTTAGCTTTTGTACCAAGCGCATTTTTAAAATCTCCAAATACTAATATCTACCCAAACTCATCGTTTTCGCTATATTATTCACCTTTTAGAGGTGATTGTGATTTTTATCTTAAAATCTTTCGCATAACATAAAACGATACTTATCCATGATATTTGCTTTCCATGCCTAAGTCAATTGCCGCGAAAAACATGTTACATATTATTATTTACAATTAAAACAAAAATTGTTTTTCAAAAAATTTTTTGATATTTTAATAGAAAAGCAAAAATTTTTTTTAGATATTTTTATCTTTATAGCTACCGAAAATAAAAGAGGAAACTACCTTGACCAGTACATTAAGTACAATTGAAAACACAGTTTTACAAAAGACATCTGTAAGTTCTTTTTCTCCTAATAGTCACTTTAAATATATTGAAGATAAGTTATTTCAAATTTTTGAAGATGAATTGTCGAGCCATAACACAATCTTGTTGAAGGTAAACAAATCGGTAATAAAAAAAATAGCAATGTTCCTTTCAGGCTCAATCGACAGAGCCGCATCAATAGGGGTTGCCGGCGAAACCGCAAGCGGTAAATCAACTGTAGCATTAGATATTATAGATACTATACAGGCTTTTGCACAAGAATTCGAGCTTGAAAATATTATTACCAGAATAAATACCGATGATTATTACTACGATAGATCTGATATGGTAAAAGCGGCGGGAAGCTTCTCAAATTTTGCAAAAAATTATGATTTAGATATTCCTGAAGCTTTGGAACTAGAACTTATGAAAAAGCACATCCTTGAATTATTGTCCGGAAAATCAGTTTCTCTTCCAAAATACGACATGTCAGGAACTGCAATCAGATTTGACAACCATACTTTAGCTAATCCTTCTAGAATTGTTATTTCAGAAGGATTATTTTCGCTTACGGAAAAAATTAAAGATGCGTTTGATTTTAAAATTTATGTAGCGGTGACAAAAGAAGTCCAGGCAAAAAGATTTTTTATAAGAGCAGAAGAAAGAGGACTCGGGGAATCTGCCAAAGGCATTTTTGAAAATGCTTCAAATAAGGCCGAAGTATACATTAGACCCTGCGCGGAAGAAGCTGATATCGTTCTTTCGGGCGAAGCATCAAGAGACAGATATAAAGAATTTTTAAACAGAATTTTAGCAATAGTACAAGAAGTTCATTTTGATGTCCGACCTATTTTTGCAACTGCAAAAATCGAGAGTGACACTTTAAAAGGTGAGCAACAAAGCGGAAACGATGAGTTTTCGGTTAGTTGCAACACTATATTTGATGAAGTGGTTATCAAATAATGAAATTATGTCTTTATCAGGGGACTTTTAACCCTATCCATACAGCTCATATCGAAGTGGCAAAATTTGTATACTCAAATTTTGATTTTGATAAAATAATATTCATTCCTGCATTTAAACCGCCTCATAAATCTAACTTTTTATATGATGAAGATTCGGCTTCTCACAGATTAAATATGGTTAATCTGGCCTTAGATCCATATCCTCATTTTGAGTCCAGCGAAATAGAATACAAGAGGAATGCGCCCTCATATACTTATTACACAATCAAAGAGCTATATAAAATCTATAATCCAAAGGAAAAAATAAGCTTTATTATTGGAACAGATGCATTCCAGCACATAGAATCCTGGCATGAGGCGGAAAAGCTCAAACACCTTTTGAATTTTATCCTTTTTGTAAGACAGGAAAATTTTGATGAAGACCCTTTTAAAAAGTTGAAAGACAGAGGTTACTCATATGAACTTGCCAGAATGCCTTATATAGAAATTTCATCCAGTTCTATAAGAGAAAAAGTCAGAAACCATGCTACAATTACTAATGATGTCCCAAGTGAAGTAGAGAGATATATTCAAGAAAATGAATTATACAGAGATTGATATAGAAGAAATAAAAAAATGGCTTAAAGAAAATCTTGACGAAGAAAGATATATCCATTCTCTTGGCACAATGGAAAAAGCCCAAGAACTTGCCAGGGATTTTCAATTAAATGAAGAAAAAGCTAAAATCGCAGGACTTTTGCACGATTGCGCGAAGTGCCTTTCTAACGAAGAACTTTTAGATATTTTAAAAAACAAATATAAAAAATATGAACCTTGTGAACTTCTAAACCCCAAAACCTGGCATGCGCCTGCCAGCGCTTACATCGCTCAAACTCAATTCAAAGTTTCCGATGAAGACATTTTATCTGCCATAAGGTGGCATACCCTTGGTAGAGTAGGGATGAGCGAATTTGAAAAAATTATATATTTAGCGGACAAAATAGAAGAAAAAACAAGAGAAGATGAATGCAGATCTAAAATTTGCAAAGTTTTAAACAAACACGAAAATCTTGATAGAGCCCTTATAAAATGCTTCAAAATGACAATCAAAAGCCTTATGAAAAGAAAGCTCACCATTTGTCATCAGACAATAGATGTTTATAATGACCTTATTAGCAAAATAAATTAATCTTCGGTTTCAACCTGAAAACACTCGCACTCTTCACCATTTTGAGGGTTCTCGTCCTGGTTGTAATGATGAGTTTCATTGTTATGAGTAGGATTTGAATTCCCGGATTTTTCTACAGGTGATGGAAATTCAGGCTGAGGCTCTGTTTCGAGTTCTTCTATCGGGGTTATATTTTTAGGGGTTCTTATTGCACTGGAAGCCAGAACAGCCATATATTGATTATATGCAGCCATATGTTTCATGTAATTGGCATCTTCTTCTGTACTTCTTGCATATGTGTCTGTTTTGGGCTTTTCATTTTTATTTTTTGCACTACAACTTTTATCATGAACCCTGTTATTGTTTTGGGTTCTGTGTGCGGAATTTATATGGCTATATTGCCCATCAACTTTCATAGAAAAACCTTCTAGCTTACATTATGTTTGAATAAAGTTAAAACAAAACAATAATTGCCAGAAGGTTTTATAATTTTAAAATTTATTAACTATATAAGCCCAATTTCTTTATGCTTTTGATAAATCAACTCTGCCAAGTTATCTAATTTTTTGTACGCATCTTCTCTAGGACAGCCTTTTACCGTTACATAGTCTAATTTTTCGGGTTTTAACATAGTAAACATATCTTCCAATTTACCTGTCAAATTACCTCCCCAACCATAAGAGCCTATAATAGAAAGGAATTTGAATTTTGGTCTGAGTGCACCGATAAGATATGCGGTGGTTACCATTAAAGGGTGAGGACCTGCAAGAACCATCGAAGCGGCAAGGACAATAGTTGCGGCATTAACGATGCTCATTGCCAGTTCCCCATGGTCTTCACCTACGGCATCAAACAATATTACATCTATCCCTTTTTCTCGTAATTTTTGAGCAAGATGATCCGCCATTTTTTTTGTGCTTTCGTACATTGACACATATGGGATTACCACCAAGTTGTCTACACTTTCTTTTGTCCAATCTTCATACAAATCAAGGATAAATTTTGGTTCTTTATAAATTGGTCCATGGCTTGTGAGAATCATATCTACATCCATTTCCTTTACCATTTTGAGGTATTTTGCAGCAAATGATCTGAAAGGCATCATAATTTCGGCATAGTATCTTTTTGCAGAAGATTTTAACTCTTCAGAATTATCTGCAAACAGTTCCCAAGAAGTATAATGGGCCCCAAAATAATCACAAGTAAACAACAACTTGTCTTCTTTTATATACGTAAACATTGTATCAGGCCAATGGACCCAAGGAGTAATCATAAATTGAAGGGTTTTATCTCCAAGAGAAATTTCTTCTTTGTCTCCAATGATAATAAATTTGTTATCATCCACATCCAAAAGATCGCTTATAATGTCGTGACATTTTTGATTTGTGATAATTTTTGCTTTAGGATATTTCTCTAAGAGTTTAGGGAGCGCTCCTGTATGGTCTTGCTCGCCGTGATTAGCAACAATATAATCTATTTTTTTAACGTCATTTTTTTCTAATTTTGAAATAAATTCGTCAACCTTTGGAGGATAAGTAGTATCTATCAATGCAGTTTTTTCGCTTCCGACAACGAGGTAAGAATTATAGGTAGTACCTTCTGGAAGCGGCACTATTTCATCGAAAAGCCTTCTCTCTTTGTCTTTTATACCGCAGTAATAAACATTATTTTTTATTAAATGAAAATTCATCAAGGACCCTCTTTCTTAAAAATATTCCTAATATGGTAATATTATAAACGAAAAATAAAAGAGCATTCTTTTTTTAGAATGCTCTTTTTATAATATTGTTAAAAGGTTCTTTACACGTTAGGCAAATCACCGTGCACAACTGCAACTTGATCGGTATCCAGTTTAAATTGCTTACAAAGAGCGATAATAGCTTCTTTTTCTTTTGCTTTTTCAACAAGGCAGCTAATTTTGATTTCACTTGTAGAAATCATTTTTATGTTTATATTAACATCAGCCAAGGCCTTAAACATTTCTGCTGCGATACCCGGTCTGTCAACCATGCCTGCACCTACAATAGAGACTTTTGAGATATCTTCATCGACAAGGATTTCTCCTGCGCTAAGATCTTCTTTTACAGCTCTCATTATTTGCATAGTCCTGTCAAAATCTTTTTCATCAACGGTAAAAGCTATGTCATTTGTTTCATTTGCTCTTGCATATGATTGGATAATCATATCCACACTTATATTGCTTTCAGCCAATTTACTGAAGATTTTTGCTGATGTTCCGGGTGCATCAGGCACTTCACTGATAACTATTCTTACCTGGGAAGAATCTGCGGCTACACCTGCAACCGGTTTATAAATTTCCATATTTTCAACTCCTATTATTAATGTGCCTAGGTTGTCTAATTTAAAAGAGCTTCTGACTCTCAAGGGTACTTTAAATTGTTTTGCTGTTTCGACAGAACGAGGATGAAGAACGTTAGCTCCCACTCTTGCAAGCTCTAACATCTCTTCGTAAGAAACTGTTTCTAACTTTAATGCGTTTGGAACGATTCTTGGGTCTGTAGTATAGACGCCTTCGACATCTGTGTATATGTCACATCTATCGGCTTTTAGAGCCGCAGCTATTGCAACAGCTGATGTATCTGAACCGCCTCTTCCAAGCGTTGTTATTTCTCCATCAGGAGTAACTCCCTGGAATCCTGCAACAACAATTATCTTGCCTTCAGCCAGATTTTTTTCCAGTTTATCTGTTTTTATATCAACAATTCTTGCTGAAGAGTGTATGCACTCAGTTATTATACCGACTTGTTGAGCATTCATGCTTATGGCATCGTGCCCTTGAGATTGGATAGCCATAGTTAAAAGCGCAATAGAAACCTGCTCTCCTGTCGATAAAAGCATATCCATTTCTCTTGAACTTGGTGTTTCAGTCACTTCATTAGCAAGCTTGACCAAATAATCTGTTGTATGCCCCATTGCTGAAACAACAATTACAACTTGGTTGCCATTATTTTTCTCTTTTATCGCGGCTGACGCTACATTGTGTATTTTTTTAGCATCTGCTACCGATGTTCCGCCAAACTTTTGTACAATAATTCCCACTTTTTTTAATGCCTCTCGTTTGTTTTAATGTTTCTTTTATATCTTAGTCGTTTTTATCTCTTCAGGAAATACTTCCTCTAATTTTCTCGAATAATATTTAGCTGTTTCTATATTGTAATTCGAAGGTGAAAGTTGTGCAAGATTTGCATAGCTTAATGCGCATAAATTAATGTAATCTTTTGTTTCATGCAAATATTCCGGCAAAGAAGTCAATACACCTATGGCTTCTTGCGGGTTGTTTAACCCTAACAGAGCTTCTGCCTTTAAAAATTTTGATCCGGAGAATGTATCATCAAGCTGAATCGCCACATCTAATTTTTCTAAAGCATCTTTGTACATTCCAAGTTTTAGCAATGCCGCGGCATACATAAAATTAGTTCTCAAAGAATTTTTTTCCAAAACATATGCGGAGCGCACTTTTCTAAGAGCTTCTCTTGGCTGTCCCAAGTCTAAAAGCACGTTTGAAAGATTTAATAAAGCTTCGACATGTCTTGGATGATATTCAAGCGCTTTGTTATAAAACTCGCAGCTTTTCTTTGTATCTTTTAAATGATAATAGCAATTTGCTATGTAAAAATACAAATGAGTCGCTTTTCTGGACGTTTTGATAGCTCTTAAATAAAAATCCATTGCTTCTTTATATTTTTCCTGATTGTAAAATATAGTAGCAATATTTATAAGCGCATCTGTTTCATTAGGGTTTGACTCCAATACTTTATAGAAAAGTTTTAACGCTTCGTCTGTATTATCCTGTTTAAGGAAATTTATGCCAAGATGCAATAAAACCAAATAATTATGGGGATTCAACTGGAGTGATGTGAGGAATTTTTCTTTTGCTTCCTCAAATTTATTGAATTTTTGAAGAGCAAGAGCCCAGGATGAATAGAATTGTGCATGTTCCATTCCTGATTGATTTGCAAATTTGTAAAATTCTATTGATTGTTCTTCGTTTCCAAGCATCATATAAGATTCAGCAATCAAAAGAGTGTTTTCGATTTTTAACGGATTCAACTTAAGCGAAGATTGAGCCATTTCTATTGCCTTATCATATCTGTTCAGCTTATATTTGCATAAGCCTCTATAATAGAAAGCGTCATAGTTTTCAGGGTTAATTTCGTTTACATAATCAAATTTTTGAAGAGCTTCTTCAACTTTTTCCATTTCAAAAAGCACAACCCCTGTTAAAAAAATCGCTTGCTGGTTTTCTAAATCGTAAGAAATAGCTGTTTTGAACTGTTCAAGCGCTTTATCTTTTTTATTTTGCCTAGCTAACGCTATACCGTAGCTTATATAACTTTCAGGATTTCTTGAATCAATTTGTTGAGCTTTTTTGTAAAAGAAATCTGCTGCTTCAAAATCACCGAGCTCGATAAGAGATGCACCCCACAAGGAATATGCCTTGCTATTGTTTTGATCCAGCTTTATGACTTTCCTGAAATTAGTAATCGCCTCGGCGAAATTACCTTTTTTCGCATGGACTATCCCCAGATTCAAATATGCGCTAGGTGCTTGTTGTGCCATATTTATGGACGTTTCAAACTTTTCTATAGCCTCATCCAACAAATTCAAATTTGCAAGCTGTATGCCCCAATTCACATATGCAATAGATGGCAGTTCGACAATATTTGTTTTCTTTTTGTAATCAGATGCGTAGCTGTCGAATTTTTTTATCTTTTTTAAAATTTTTTTAAAAAAATTTATCATTCATCCCGTCTATTAAAGCAATGTGTCTACAACTTCTCGAAAAGCACCATCACCACCCGGGTTTTTAGTTATATATATTCCCTTTAGCTTTTTAACTTTCGGGTTGGCATTAGGTACTGTTATTCTCGTCTTTACATATTTTAAACAGTCTATATCATTTACGTCATCGCCAATATATATGACTTCCTCGGGGGTTAAACCTTTTTGCTCGATAATCTCTTTTAGGAGTATAAATTTTTCTCTTATGCCTTGGTGTGCTTCCAATTTGCTGAATTTATTTGTAAGAAAATCAACGGCTTTAGATCTTTCACCTGATATCAAAACAATTTGAAGATTGTTTTTTACAGCTTGAGAAACTCCCATTATGTCTTTGAAGTTTATTTTTTTTGTGGTTTTAAAGTCTTCATCTATATAGATGCTGCCATCTGTAAAAACGCCATCAAAATCGCTTACTATCAATTTAATATTTTTAGGCAGTCTCAGCTTATTGAACACAGCTTGTTTTTACCCTTCTGAGTTTTTTGATGATAGGTTTTTCCGATTCATAAACTATTTTTTCACCATTACCTGCCATTTGAGGAATGGATCTAATGTCTCTTACCATTTTAAATAACCCTGTAGGCTCTAAGCTTGCAGCATGATCAGAACCCCAAAGTGCTCTATCCGTGGTTATATGTCTCTCTATGGATACGGCTCCGTAAACTACAGAAACAATCGAAGGAGTAATTCCTCTTTCGTGACCCGAATAACCAATAGGGCAGTTATATCTATTTCTTAATGTCTGAATACAAGTCAGGTTCAATTCATTGTTATCGGTAGGATATGTTGATGTACAATGATACAATATTATATTGTCTTCACCAAGTATCTCTATTGCATGGTCAACCTCTTCCAACGTACTCATTCCTGTTGAAAGCAAAATAGGCTTACCTTTGCTTTTTGTGTGCATCAACAAATTATCATCAGTCAAAGAAGCAGATGAGATTTTGTAACAAGGAGGATCAAACTGGTCTATAAAATCTACAGAAGCCTCATCCCAACAAGAAGCAAACCACATCACCTTTTTTTGTTTGCAATATTCATCGATTTGAGAATATTCTTCAAAACCAAACTCAAGACCCTCTTTCAGATCCCTGTTCGTTTCCCCGAAATGGTTAGGCCTCTTCATATCCAGCTCTTCTTTTGTATAAACAACGTCAATTGTTCTTTTCTGGAATTTTACGGCATCACACCCGGCCATAACGGCAATATCAATTAATTTTTTTGCAAGTTCAACAGAACCGTTATGATTGATTCCTATTTCGGCGATTATAAAACATGGCTCAGACGGCCCTACTGCTTTATTACCTATTGTTACACTTTTCGACATCACAAACCCCTATTATTCTTATTAAATGTACTTTTTGTATATTTCTTCGTAGTCTACTTTTTCTTTTTCTTCTATTTTTTCTTCTTTAGGAAAAAGCGTTTTAAGGCCTTCTTCGATAATTTCAGGCTCAATTTTTTGAGCTTTAGAAGGTTCGACTCTGGATTCTATTATTTTATTCAATTCACTTTTGTCAAATTCTTTCAACAAAGATATTTGGTTTTGGGTAGAGCCTAAAACAAGGAATTTTTCGTTAACTTCGACAATATGAAGAGTTTTATGAGCTCCAAGCGCCAGACAATTTATCACTTTCAGCTTGTTTAGATTATATGCTTTTTCTCCGTTTTCAGAGAATTTTTTATTGTTAAACGCATTCAACTTTTGATAAACAAAGGCAACAACATATATGAATATGATCATAAATAAAGTTGAAAGAACGACATTGAACATATTCGGTACTGCCGGAGATTGTTTAAGCATTTCTTTCATTGGCTCTGTCAAAACTTCAGGGACAGCATATGCGCAAGAACTCAAGAGTATTACCCCTAAAATAAAGCTAGACAGTTTTTTCATGTAAAAACTCCTCCCTAATTTGTATTTGAATTATATCACAAATTCTCGATTATTTAATCTATATTAGAATAATTAAACTTTTCAGAGCTTAAAAGTGTTACATTATTTTTTTCAGAAAACCGCTTGATTATAAATTATCCTTGTGTTTATATAGTTATACGATTTTGAAACACTTATCCTCTTAAATGTTTTGAAAAAGTGCGGCTGAAACACCACAAAATGGTGTGCAAATTTACAGTTGTAACAAGGAGAACTGACCGGCATGGTTAAAATTAGATTAAAAAGATTGGGATACAAAAAGAACCCTATATACAGAATAGTTGTTATAAATTCAACAACAAGACGTGAATCTGCACCGATTCAACAACTAGGACATTACAATCCAAAAACTAAAGAAATGAAGCTTGATAAAGTTGCTGCTTTAGATTGGATTAAAAAAGGTGCACAACCAACTGATACTGTTAAATATTTAATAGATAATGCTGATGATGAAGGTAAATTGGTTTACAAACCAAAAAATACCGAAAAATTATCTAAAAAAGCACAAGCAAAATTAGAAGCTGAAAAAGCTGAAAAAGCAGCAGCAGCAGAAAAAGCTGCCGCCGATGCGGCCGCGGCCAAAGCCAGCGAAGAAGCGGGTGAGGCGGCTGAAGAGACAGCTGCTGAAGAATAAGTTTACAGGGAAAGAGAACACTTATTTACCGCTTTAAATTTTAAAGCGGTATTTTTATTATATTGCGAAAGAATTACACCTCGAAAAGGTAAGTAATATAGCGGGAACGATGGGTTTTCGATAGATTGCGACAAAGATTAAATAGACTTTTTAAACGACTATATAATTTGAACAAAGATTTATAATAAATAGATATTCATCTAATTTGAAGGTAATAATGAAAAAACTTTTTATCACATCTCCAGTAAGTATTGCAGGTTGTTTAATAACCAGAGGTTTTGCCGAAGGCTTCAGAAAACTTGGTTTTTATGTCGTTGAAAAAGACATAAGGGAAACAACTTATGAAGAAATTAAAAAGTTCGATCCTGACTACATCCTCGGGTATTGTTACGGATATTTAAACAGTCCTGAACTAACAAAGGATTTGATGAACAATCCGGATTATAAATTTATACATTACTTCGGAGATGAACCAAACAGCAAATTCGCTTTTACAGACAGGCCGGAAATTTATGATCTCATAAAAAAAGCCAAGAAGAATGTATTTATATGGGATGAGGAATTTCTCAAAGATATAAAAGGCTCTCATTATTTACCGTTGGCGGTTGACCCAAAACTTTATAAAACCTCTTTTGAGGGCTTTGAACATTCGATTTCTTTTGTAGGAAGGCCCCTAACGGAAAAAAGACAAAAGCTGCTTTCTTTATTGATTAAAAAATATGAAAAAATAAGTGTTTTTTGTTACAAAGATCACTTTGAAAGAAGCATCGCCGAAATGCTGAAATCAGGGCTTTTAGATGATGAAGAAATCGAAAGATACAAAGAATCATACAAAGGTTTCGTAAAAACGGAAGAAGAACTTGCAAAAATTTATAATTCTACAAAAATTAATATAAACATAACAGAGCAAGGCAAAAATAACATAAATTACAGAGTGTTTGAAGTACTTGCAAGCAGCGGGTTCCTCTTGACCGACGACATGCCGGATTTGTACCGTCATTTTGAAGTAGGAAAAGAACTTGAAGTTTACAAAAACGATTCCGATTTAATCGATAAGATTGATTTTTATTTGCAGAACCAGAATTTGGCACAAGCAATGGCCCGTTACGGGCGAAGAAGTGTCGTGAATAATCATACGTTTAAACAGCGTGCTGAAAAAATGTTAAAGCTAATTACAAAATCGTCTTAAAATATACTAAAATTACTATAGGAGAACAATAATGGAAACTAAGATATTTATAAAACCGTCAGACAAAATTCTAAATGTGCCGAAATACATATTTGCTGAACTTGCTGAGTGGAAAGAAGAAGCAAAGGCAAAAGGTTTGGATTTAATTGACTTGAGCATCGGAAACCCTGATGGCCCGACAGCAATTCCCGTTGTAGAAGCGGCTATGGAATCAATTCAAAAAACTGAAAGCCATGGGTATCCTGATTTTAGAGGAAAAAAAGAATTCAGAGATCAGATAGCAGAGTGGATGAAAACCAGATACAACGTTGAAATCGACCCTGATACTGAAATTCAAACCCTCAGTGGAGCCAAAGAAGGGCTTGCAAATATTGCATTAGCTTTTACAAACCCAGGTGAGCTGAATATAGTTCCTGACCCTTATTATCCTGTGCTTTCAAGAGGTACGTGGATAGCAAGCGGCGAAGTTTACCATGTGCCGCTGTTAGAAGAAAATGATTTCTTGCCGGATTTAGATTCTATCCCTGAAGAAGTCGCTAAAAAAGCTAAACTTATATTCTTAAACTTCCCGAACAACCCGACCGGAGCGATTGCTACAAGAGAGTTCTGGGAAAAAGCCGTAGCTTTCTGTAAAAAGCACAATATACTTTTAGTTTCAGATTTAGCTTATGGAGAAATCTGCTACGACGGATACCGCCCTATAAGCATTTTTGAAATTGAAGGCGCTAAAGATATAGCAGTGGAATTCCATTCATTCTCCAAAACATTTAATATGGCCGGCTGGAGAATAGGTTTTGTTGTGGGAAGAAAAGAATACATTGATGCAATTTATGCAATGAAAACGAATATGGATTACGGCACGGCTACTATAGTGCAAGACGCGGCTATCAAAGCATTGAGTATGGATTATTCTTTCGTTGAACCAACGGTCGAAAATTATAAAAGAAGAAGAAATCTCCTCTTGGAAAGACTTTCCGCTTTCGGCTGGAAGGTCAAAAAGATGGAAGCAACAATGTACTTCTGGCTAAAAGTCCCAAAAGGATACACATCAAAAGAATTTTGCAAGATGGTTCTTGACAAAACAGGCGTTGTTTTCACCCCAGGTATAGCTTTTGGTAATTACTCAGACGGCTATTTCAGAATATCTACAGTGCAACCCGATGAAAAAATTATCGAAGCACTTGATAGATTGGAAAGACATGGAATAAAATACGAATAGAATCACCAAGTAAAAGAGAAATCAAAATGAATAAGATACTGGTAATCGATGATGATGAATCAATCAATGAACTCATAAAAGTCAATCTGGAGCTTAGTGGCTACAAAGTATTCAGCGCTTTAGACGGTATAAAAGGATATGCCATAGCCAAACAGGAACTGCCAGATGTAATTATTCTTGACGTTATGATGCCCGAAGTCGATGGATATACGGTAGCAAAAAGAATCCGGGAAAACGAGTCTACAAAAGACATCCCGATTCTTATGCTTACCGCTTTAAATATGCTTCAGGACAAAATTAAAGGATTTGACATCGGTATTGATGATTATCTTGTGAAGCCTTTTGAAATCGAAGAACTTACAGCAAGAGTTAAGGCTCTTTTAAAGAGGACTAATCAAATACCTAAATCATTAGCTACAAAAGAAATTTTAACTATTGGCGATATCACTTTGCTTCCGGAGATTTATTCGGTAAAAATTAATGACAAAGTTGCAAAAATAACCCCGATAGAGTTCGAGATTTTAAATTTACTTGTTCAAAACTACGGGAATATGGTACCTTCCTCTAAGATTCTTACCGAAATCTGGGGATACTTGCCGGATGACGATGTTGAAACCATAAGAGTACATATTCGCCATATAAGAGCCAAGCTTGATAAAATTTCGGCCGGCAAAAAATACATAGAAACCATTTATGGTGGAGGCTACAGACTTATGCCGGAAGGGATTCAAAAAGTATAAAAATTTAAGGAGACTAATCTCATTTGCCAGTCGCAATAAGAGTCTACCTTCTACTAACAATCCTATTTTGTGTAATAATATTTTTATGAACGAAAAAATTATCATACGAGGCGCAAACCAGCATAATTTAAAAAATGTAAGCCTGGAACTTCCAAAAAATGAACTTATTGTTTTCACTGGAGTGAGTGGTTCCGGCAAGAGTTCGCTTGCGTTTGACACAATATTTGCAGAAGGCCAAAGACGTTATATAGAGAGTCTTTCTACCTATGCAAGACAATTTCTGGGACAGATGGACAAACCGAATGTTGAAAGCATAGAAGGTCTTTCGCCTGCTATTTCAATTGATCAAAAATCCACAAGCAACAACCCCAGATCGACAGTCGGTACAGCAACGGAAATCCATGATTATTTAAGGCTATTATATGCCCGAATAGGTGTTCCTCACTGTCCTGAATGCGGAAGCGAGATTAAACCCCAGAGCATCGACGAAATCGTTGATAAGATAATGAAGCTCAAAGAAGGCTCCAAAATCCAAATTATCGCTCCTGTCATAAGAGGAAAAAAAGGCGAATTTGCTTCTCTTATCGAAGAACTAAGGCAAGAAGGTTTCGTAAGACTAAGAATAGACGGCAATGTAATTAACATAGATGAATCTGATGTAGAACTTCAGAAAACTCTTAAACACACTATAGACATCGTTATAGACCGAATCGTCATAAAAGAAAGCGCAAAATCCAGAATCGCAGACAGCAGCCAAATAGCACTGCAAAAGGCAAACGGCCTGATGATTGTCGATGTAATCGGCGACAAAGAATTGATTTTCAGCGAAAAACTGGCATGTCCTACCTGTAATTTAAGTTTTGATGAACTGGCACCAAGAATTTTCAGTTTTAACAATCCCTATGGGGCTTGCACAAACTGTTCGGGTATTGGCGCTCATTTTGAAGTTAATCCAGACTTAATAGTTCCCGATAGAACAAAATCATTAAGAGACGGCGCTATCTATCCCTGGGCAAGAACAGGAAATCCTTATTACCAGGAAATATTGTCCTCGGTTTCTAAACATTACAAAATAGATATGGATAAACCGTTTGATGAACTCCCAAAAGAGCATCAGGATATTATTTTGTACGGCAGCGGCAAAACAAAAGTCAAGCTTCATTACCAGAGTTTTGGAGGTTCCGACTGGGTAGTCAACAACCGTATCTTCCCGGGTGTTATCCCCTATTACATGAAAAAATACAATGAAACCAATTCTGATGAAATAAGAGAAGATATCCAAAAATATATGTCTTCTATTCCTTGTGCTGAGTGTAATGGCGCGAGATTAAAACCGTTTTCTCTTGCCGTAACAATAAAAGATAAAAATATTGATGAAGTCTGCAGAATGTCCATAAAAAATGCGTTTGAATTCTTTTCAAGCTTGTTTTTGGAACTCACAGACTATCAGATGAAAATTGCAAAACAGCTTTTAGAAGAAATTAGATCGAGACTTAAATTTTTGCTTGATGTTGGTTTAGGATACCTTGATTTAGCAAGGATGGCGGGTACTTTATCAGGCGGCGAAGCCCAGAGAATAAGACTTGCTACTCAAATAGGAAGCGGGCTTTCAGGAGTTCTTTATGTTCTTGACGAACCTTCAATAGGGTTGCATCAACTGAATAATGATATGCTCATAAAAACTCTTTTGAGATTGAGAAACCTGGGAAATACATTAATCGTTGTCGAACATGATGAAGACACCATCAAACACGCTGATTATATTGTTGATATAGGCCCAAATGCAGGCATAAACGGCGGACACATTGTGGCTCAAGGATCGTTAGACGACATAATGAAAAGCACCGAGTCACTTACTGGGCAGTATTTAAGCAAAAGAAAAAATATTCCTGTTCCTAAAAAAAGAAGAGAAGGGAACGGTAACTTCCTTAAAGTGATTAATGCCGATATGAACAATTTGAAGAACATCAGCATTGATATCCCTATGGGGAAAATAGTTGCATTGACAGGTGTAAGCGGCTCAGGCAAGTCAACGCTTATGCAGGATTTGATATACGAATATGCATTGCATAAATTAAGAGGAAACAAACCAAAGCCTCAACATATAGAAGAAATTAAAGGGTTTGAACATATAGATAAAGTCATTGACATAGACCAATCACCAATAGGCAGGACTCCTCGTTCCAATCCTGCTACTTACACAGATGTTTTCACTCACATAAGAGAATTATTCTCCCGCACAACAGAATCAAAAGTAAGAGGCTACAAACAAGGCAGATTCAGCTTCAACGTCAAAGGCGGAAGATGCGAAGCCTGTAAAGGTGACGGCGTTATAAAAATAGAAATGAATTTCTTGTCTGACGTTTTTGTAAAATGCGATGTCTGCAAGGGAAAACGCTATAACAGGGAAACTCTTGAAGTAAAATACAAAGGCAAAGACATCTCGGATATTCTTGATATGAGTGTAGCTGAAGCGTTGGAATTTTTTGAGAACATACCCAAAATCAAAAACAGGTTACAAACTCTTTATGATGTGGGTTTAGACTATATAAAACTCGGACAAAGCGCCACTACTTTATCAGGAGGGGAAGCGCAAAGGATAAAGCTTGCAGCTGAATTAAACAAAAAAGCGACAGGCAAAACGCTTTACCTGCTAGATGAACCGACCGTTGGGCTTCATTGGTATGATCTTGATAAATTAATTAAAATTTTAAACAAACTTGCTGATAACGGTAACACCATACTTATTATCGAGCATAATCTCGATTTAATAAAAACGGCGGATTATATAATCGATTTAGGGCCTGAAGGCGGTGATAGAGGCGGTTACATAGTGGCTCAAGGTACCCCTGAAGAAATAGCAGCTTGTGAAGAATCCTATACAGGGCAATATTTAAAAAAAATGCTAAAGTAAATTCAAAATTATTAACATTTTAGCAATTTACTTCATGTTTTTGTTTATTATCTGTATTAATAACAATCAGGTAAAAATGCTAAACGTTAAATTTACAAATATTAGCCCGTCTGCTTTTCAAACCCAACCGAAAATTCAACCCAGCCCCAAAAATATAACCTCAAATTACCAGAGCGAAAAGATAATACCTTTTAAAGGCAACATAGATTTTGTACTGGTCAATAAATGTGCCCAGAAATTGCCTATAAACAAAGAATTTAAGCATATTGAAGATGTTCTTAAAACAATAGGTGTAACAGAGCTCGAATTAGGAGATAACATAGGATTGGCCAGGTTATTGAAAAGCGCTATGTGCAGAGTAAAAAAAATGGGGTTTGAAGTCCCCAAAAAAATAATCTGTGACGCAAAATTTTTTAAAAATGACCCGGAAATCCAAGCATTAACCAAGGAAATGAGTAAAAAACTCGGAATTACAGATGTTTCGGTCCCCGCACATGTAAGATGGGACAGCATAAATGAACCGATAATGTATTTTAACCCTGAAAAAAATTGGAACGATTCACGTGCTTTTCTATCGAACACAAAAGACTTGAGATATTCAATCTGGCACGAAACAGGCCATTATTTGCACATAAAAAACTTCAAAAATAATCCCAATGAATTTTGGAAATTGACGCAAAAACAGCTAAGTGAATACCAGCAAGGTATAGTCAGGGAAAGTATCGGAAAATATGCTGCAGACACAACAGTCGCAGAAACAATCGCCGAAACGTTTTCAAGACTTATGTCTGGCGAAAGCTATTCTAAATTACATCCTGAAGTGTTTTACATCTATAACAAATACAACGGTCCTATGCCAAAACTCAAGGTATAACTTCTATTTTTTCCTTATCAGGCAGTATTTACGCCCAGTATCAATGATTTGATATTTAAATGTTTTATCTAACTTTTCCATGTTTTTTAGTTTAACCACTACATAAGCATTGGGATTTTTATCGGTATAATCTTTTAACCATTTTATGTCGTTTTCTGTTTTATAATCTACAAAGCCGTCATAATAGTAGTTTAAACTGTATCTTTTGCCAAAATCGAAGGTAGCCAATTTAACTTTTTCGTTTTTTGCTTTTATCGAATATTCGATAAGATCATTTTCGCCGAAGGTACACATAAAATTAAATATATAAGAAGCACATATCATCATTATTCCTATCATAAGAGCTATATTTGACAGAAAAGCAAGCTGTTTTTGTTTTAATATAGCAGCGAATATTCCTATAATCGGGAATAAGAACAATATCAATATTGAAGGTGCTCTGAATGCATTTATATCGTTTAATATTTCGGGTTTTAAGTATAAATGCGCAAATATTGCCGCAATCGCTGCAGTAATAAAAATACTGTTCAGAATCACCGTAGAGATTAGTATTTTTGTATCATGTTTCTTTTCATACATATACTCATACCAGTACTGTCCCAATAAAAATGCAGCTGGAGCAACGGCAGGAAGAATGTATGTAGGAAGTTTAGTACTTGCAGAACTAAAGAAAACAAATGTAACTACGAAAAATATTATATTCAAAGTCAAAAATTTATTTTGATTTGTCAGTTCATTCCATTTTTCTTCAAGAGTTTTGTCTTTAGCTCCTGTAAAATATTCTTTTGTTTCAGCAAAGAAACTTTTTGTTTTATCGATCAGCATAGAGATAAATGTTAAAGTCCATGGTAAAAATCCAACAACGAAAACCGGTATGAAGAAAAACCAAGGTTCTTTTCTTCCTAAATCCTTAGAATCAACGAATCTTGAGAGGTGGTGTTTTAATACATATTCTTTGAAGAACAAATCACCATGAATATCCATCATTAATAGATGCCAGGGGAGTGTTATTGCAAAAAACAAAATAAATCCCGGTAGCAGATAGACGGGTTTAAAAATTTCTTTTAGTTTTCCTGAAACCAAATATGAAGTGAATAAAGTTCCAAAAGGTAGGATAAAACCCGGTATACCTTTTGCTAAAACAGCCAAGGCCGATAAAGCATAGAATCCCCACCAGCAAAATTTCTTATTTTTATCCTGAACAAAAAATGTCATAAATCCTGATAGCACAGAAAGTATTATTAAGACAGACAGCAACATATCAAGGATTGAGATTCTTGATAACATCAAAAATTCTACCCCTGTAGCCATTATAAGCGCAGCAAACAAGCCGACTTTTCTTGAAATCGCTTTTTTCCCTGCAAAATACATTGCGAAAGTGCCGATAGTAGCCGTTATGGCTATAGGAAGCCTTGCAACGGCTTCACTTATCTGTCCGAAGATAACAAAAAAAGTATTTAAAAGCCAAAAATAAAGAGGCGGTTTTTCAAAGAAAAATTCATTGTTTAACTTCAAGGTCATCCAATCGTTGATTTTCAGCATATCCCTTGCGATGGATACGTATCTTGTTTCATCAACGTCAATAAGTGGGTAATTCCCCATTTTAAAGAAAAATAAGAAATAACATACAACTAAAAGTCCTAAAAGAGCAATGTTTTCTTTGTGTTTTTTTATAAATTCCATATTTTTGTCCTTTTACTTTACTAAAAAACAATGCTTTTTAAGCATTGTTTATGTATTTGTTTAATTCTTCCTGGTTATTTAACTCCGTTGTACAGATAAGGAGCTTGGTTTCATCGATTTTTATTCCCGCCAGAATACCATTTTCCTTCATCTTCTTTATGAAATTATCAGAATTATCAACTTCAATTACAAATTCATTGAAATAATCTTTATTTATTATTTTATAACCTTTTTTAGCCAGCTCATCAGCCAATATATGTGCATTTTTAGAACTTAAATAAGCAACTTGTTTTAATCCGTTTTTCCCCATAACAGTTAAGTAAACAGAGGCATTTAAAACAACCAGCGCCTGATTAGAGCATATGTTACTTGTCGCTTTTTCTCTTCTGATATGCTGCTCACGAGCCTGAAGAGTCAATGTAAAAGCTTGTTTCCCGTCAGCATCTAAGGTTCTGCCAACTATCCTGCCCGGGAGCTGTCTTTTATGCTTATCTATTGTAGAAATAAATCCGGCGTAAGGACCGCCATAGTTAACAGGATTCCCAAATGATTGAATATCTCCTACTACTATATCAGCGCCGTAATAAGATGGTTTTTTTATAGCTGCTAAGCTTATAACATCAGCGCAAACAATAAGAAGAGTTTTCGGATCTCTTGTCAAAGCTTTAATAGCTTCAATATCTTCCAATGTGCCGTAATAATTAGGCATTTGAAGAATCACACCAGCGTATTCACCTGATGCTAGTTTTTCTTGCACTGATTTTATATCTGTTTTGAAATCGTTATTGCCGATAAAATCAACTTCGATATCACCTGCCATAGCATAAGTTTTAATCACTTCTATATATTGAGGATTGAGGCAATCGCTTACTAGAATTTTATTTCTTCCGCTTATTCTGACGGCCATAAGCATTGCTTCTGCGCAAGCATTTCCGGCATCATATACGGATGCATTCGACACATCCATGCCGGTTAAATCGCAAATCATAGATTGAAATTCATAAATTACCTGAAGCGTACCCTGAGATATTTCCGGCTGATAAGGTGTATAAGCAGTGTTAAATTCAAATCTGCCTGAGATTTGAGATACACAAGCAGGAATAAATCTCTTGTATGCTCCTCCACCGAGAAAACAAGCAAAATCAGTTTTGTTCTGTTTGGCTATAGCCTTTACGACAGATTGCACTTCCATTTCGCTTTTAGCATCAGGAAGATCCAAGCCCTCGATTCTTGCTTCTTTTGGTATTAAATCGAATAATTCATCGGTATTTGACAGATTAATGTCATCAAGCATTTCTTTTATAACATAATCAGGATTTGCGTTGTAATTTTTCATTTTTAACTTACTTCTTCTTTATAGTCGTCATATTCCATCAAATCAACAATATCTTCATTGAAATGATCTGTTTCGATTTTAATTAACCATCCATTTTCATATGGGTTGTCGTTTAGCATTTCAGGTTTGTCCAATAACTCATTGTTTATTTCGACAATTGTTCCTCCAACAGGCATATAAATTTCAGATGCAGCTTTTACAGATTCGACTGTTCCAAACACTTCACCTTTTGTGAAAGTTGTATCTACGTCCGGAAGTTCAATGAATACGATATCTCCCAGCTGTTCAACTGCGAAATCGGAAAGACCGATTACGTATTGACCGCCTTTTTCATAAACATATTCGTGACTTCTGCTACATAAAATACCGTCTGGTATGTTCATTTTGTTCTCCTTTATTAATATGACTATCCAACTTTATTTTTTTTATCAACAAAAGGTCTTTTTACAACTTTTGCTTTGTACAATTTATTTCTTACCATGATTTCTATTACAGAATCAATTTTTATATCATAGGATGTGGAAATATAACCTAAGCCTATGTTTTCGTTTAAAGAAGGTGAAAATCCTCCGCTTGTGACCTTCCCTACTTTCTCATTATTATAATATATTTCGTAATCGTGTCTAGGGATAGCTCTCTCAATCATCTTAAATCCGATTAGTTTTTTCTTGACTCCTTCTTGCAACTGCTGCATTATGGTGTCTTTTCCGTTGTAATCTTCTTTTTTTGTTTTAGAAACAGACCAACTGAGAACTGCCTCAATAGGCGTTGTTTCTTCGTCCATATCGTTGCCATACAGGTGAAGAGCTGCTTCCAGTCTTAGAGTATCTCTTGCGCCTAGCCCTATAGGTTTTATTCCAAACTCTTGACCAGCTTCTAATAAGTAGCTCCATAGAAGAGCCGAATATTCATTTCTTATAAGGATTTCAAATCCATCTTCTCCTGTGTACCCGGTTCTTGAAATGAATACGTTGATATTAAAAAGTTCAGCTGCTTTTATAGTAAAGAATTCTGGCTGTTTTATTTTTGGCAAACCGATTTTTTCAATCAAATCTGGTGCTCCAGGACCTTGAACCGCCAGGAGTGAATAATTATGCGATTGATTTTCGATTTGAACATCAAACCCTAGTTTGTTTCTCACCATCCAGTTAAGATCTTCATCTATTCTTGAAGCGTTTACGATTAAAAGGTATCTGTTATCTTCTAATTTGTAGATAATAAGGTCATCAATTATGCCGCCTGATTTGTTTGTCAGCTGGCAGTAAATTGCCTTTCCGTCAACAAGTTTCGCCACATTTTGAGGAACGAGCTTTTGAAGATAAGCCAAAGAATCAGGACCGGAAATGAAAATCTCTCCCATATGGGAAACATCAAACAATCCGACTTTTTCCCTTACCGTATTGTGTTCATCGATTATGCTTGAGTATTGAACAGGCATTTCCCAACCTGCAAAAGCAATCATTTTTGCCCCAAGTTTAAGCTGTTCTTCGTGTAAGAATGTTTTTTTATCCATCTGTTTTTCTCTCTTATTATTGATTTGTAGCTTAATTGACATACGATGTCAAGTAGATTAAGTCGTTACTTCTATTGTTGTTTTAAAGTGAAGCTTTGCGATTTCCTTAAGTTCTTCTTTGGAATATTTTTGAACAAACAGTTTTCCTTGTTCAATAACCTTACTAGAGGCACCTTTGGGTAATTCTATATTAAATTTTTTCGCTAATTCATCCATTCTCTTGACGTATTCCGCTCTTGCAATTATAGACGCGGCCGCTACTGCTATGTCACTTTCAGCTCTTACTCTTTGCTCGAGTTTGATTGATCTTCCATTTTTCATAAGTGCATTTTTGATAAGACTTTCATCTCCGAATTTATCAGACAGAGCATACTCGCAAGGCTTTTTTTCTAATATATTTTCAATTGCTCTTGCATGTCCCCAGGCTAAAAGTTTATTTAAATTTTTAAATTTATCGTAAAGCTCATTGTATTTTGGCGGGGTAATAACGACCACTGAGTGAATAGAATCATTTCTTATCGCGGCAGAAAGTTTTTTTATTTTTGCATCGTCAAGCTTTTTGCTGTCTTTTATTCCAAGGTCTATAAATTTTTGTTTGTTGGTTTCATCTATCTGAACCCCCGCGATAACAAGCGGACCAAAGAAATCTCCTTTGCCGGATTCATCTGTTCCTATGTAAATGTCGTGACTTGATTCGGTCTCCGATTGATTAAGGTTACGACCAATTGTTTTTATGCCGAGCAAAATTTCTATTTCAGAAGCGATATCAGAAACGTCTTTCCCTTGAATAAGGAATTTTCCGCTTGAATAATATATAGCCTGAAAATCCTTTGTTTTGGCCCTCCATATCGAATATTGGACTGCATCAAAAGCGGCGTTAAGAGATTCTAAATGTTTTTTTATTAAATTCGCCTGCATCGGCGTTATTTTGTTAGAGTAAGTATTCATATTAAAAGCATACCACGCGGCATTGGAATGTAAATTTTGTAAATTTCTATAACGTTATGGCCGGCATGGTGTTCAAAAAAAAAGAAATCAGGTTTTATAACGCTTAAGATAGTTGTGTGTGTGTGGAGAGACAATGAAGATTAGTTTTTATGAAAAGCCTGTTGTTGCAGGTACTGCCTGGAACCAAAGACCTGTTATGTTTAAGCAGAACAGGCAAGAGCATGACATTTTTGAAATGCGTACTCAGGAAAAAAGTCTTCCGGACTACAAATTGAGCAAATCCGGAAACATCATTCATTTTGTATCTTTTAAAGCGCTTCAAGACCCTACAGCCATAAAAGCCCCTTCCATAAGAACAGGGCTTTATGACAACAATAATTACCTTGATAATATAAAATTATCGAGAGACTTAGAGAGGGGCACGAAACTTAACCTCAACATAATCAACGAAAATTCAAACGAAAAAGTTGAAATTTCTATGCCTGACGGCAAAAAGCTGGGATATATACCCCCATCTATTGATAAGGCAATCGGTGAATTTATAAGAAAAAACCCTGAGGATTTCACTGTTAGTTTATACGGAACAACAGCCGCCACCAAGAAAAATAAAGAAAACGTCCTTGTAGACGTTGAATATACCGGGGACGACATTTCTTCTGTCCAAGAAAAAATAAACGTTCTTTTGTACAAGAACGTTGTCACACCTGAAGAAGTGTTGCATAGGATTTTAGACTACAAAAAAGTTTTAAACGGTGAAAAAGTAGGCACACAAAAAATTCAAGAAGCAGAGCTTGCCATAAATACAATTACGAAAGCCCTTGCTGATCCTAAAAATCAAAAAATACTTTTAATTGGACACAATAAACCTGACGGCGACACCGTTGGAAGCTGCATGGGGCTAAAAGCAGCACTTGATTATATGGGCAAGGAAAAAGTGGATGTTGCCATCGATGATGTACTGGCAGGTTTTTTAAGAAATGTAGTTGATTCAAACGAATTAAAGAAATCTCCTGAATTTGTGGATAAATTAAACAGTGGAATTACATCAAAAATACAAAAAATAGAAAGCGATGGAGTGGATTCCGATGATTTGCAGGAAATATATTCGCTGCAAAAAGTTAGAGAATACTACAATGACAACGTAAAAACGTTAGATAAAGATGAAAAGTATGATTTAGCAATCTTCTTGGATGTACCTTCTCCTGCAAAAGTAAGCCCGGCAATAAAAGAATATGCTAAAAACGCAAAAAACATAATCTACATAGACCATCATCCTTTCCAAAAAAGAGAATGGGACAAAGAAAAAAATAATGGCGGCTTGAATATCGATACGATTAAAGGCAACCATATGTTCTGGTCGGAATCAAAAGTTCCTGCAAACACAATGCTTGTAACTATTTTAATTGACAAATTGATGCCAAATTTGGCTTCAAAATTCAGAGACGGATACCATAAAGATCAGATTGCCGAAAAAGAAAAAGAGAACATTAGAAAAATGGCAACAGGCTTGGTTGTCGGCACAATAACGGATACAAGCGGTTACAAGAGAAAAATAAACAAAAACATAGAAGATGAACAATTACCGGCTGACAAGAAAACAGGATTCGCCCCAATCGGTCTTTCTGACTGGCTGTTAAGCCTTACTAACGGTGAAGTCACAAGACGTTCCATAAAAAAACAAATGAAATATGATATGCCAAACAAAGTTGACTTCTACTTCCCACAAGACTTTGTAGACTTCTACAACACTGAAAAGTCAATGGATGATGAGGTAAACACGTCATTACCGGATATTGATACAATCATGAAAAGAAATACCGATGATAACTACAAAAAAATTGCCGAGGAACTCGCCAACGACACGAAGGTATATAAAGACCTTGGCCTGGGTATTTCCAAAGTCAGGTTTGATTCGATAAAAGGGTATCTTAAAGAATACAACATAAGAAATCCGGAAATAAACATGAGAGACATCGTGGGAGCATACAAATTTAACCCTACGACAATCGCATTAAAGTATTCCAGCACCGATCCAAGGTATAAGGTTGCGCCAAAATACGAAAACAACAAAATCAGCGTTATGATAAGAGAAGAAGAAAAAGCTCAGGAATTAAACGCTAATTTCCAACTGGCTAATCAGAACTCTTTAGGCTTTTCATTCAGATCTCAAGATGGCACAAATTACGCTGGAGTCTTAGCAACATTATTTGGAGGCGGCGGCCACGCTTCTGCATCAGGAGCCAGCCTATCTTTGCCTGGGCTAACTGCAGACTCAAAAATAATAGTCAAAATAAACGGAAAAGTTGAAAATGATATGTCCAAGATTTATGAAACAGTAAAGAAAAATTATGATAATGACTATTTAAATCTCACCGAGACAAATGCGGATATAAAAATTGAAACGTCAGAAGACGGCTTGCCTATCGAAGAACTATTATGTAACCTGACTCAAGAAATTAGACAAAATAACTAAGATATAATAAACTGAAGAATAGCTTTATTGAATAAATAAAGCTATTTTATTAGTGGATTGAATTTAAGAGAGAACATCATGATTATAAAAATATTTGAGACAGGGATACTTCAGGTAAATACATATCTTTTGATTGATGAAGAGACAAAAGATGCTGTTATTATTGACTTAGGAGGCAATCTTGACACCCTGATGTCTGAAGTTGAGTCGAACGGCGCTACTCTTAAATATGTTTTGAATACCCACGGGCATTTTGACCACATTATGGGAGATGTAGAGCTTAACCAAAAAGGAATCCCAATTTATATGCACGCAGGCGACAAGGAGCTTGTGGAAAATATTGAAGAAGGCTTGAGAAGATGGGGAATTGCGGACTCTCACCCGCCTGTAAAAATAGATGGATTTATAGATGAAAATTCTAATCTAAAAATCGGGAATACTCCGATAAAAGTTATTTTTACACCAGGACACACTCAAGGCGGCGTTTCTTATCTAGTCGGGGACAATTTATTCTCTGGTGATACATTGTTTCAAGGTTCAATCGGCAGAACTGATCTAGAGGGCGGAGATTATGCGACTCTTATTAAATCAATCAAAGAAAAACTTCTTCCATTGCCTGATGATACAAAAGTTTTCCCTGGACATGGCCCAACCACCACTATAGGTTATGAAAAAAATTATAATTCGTTCTTGAGATAATTTCACTTGATGCAATTTGGATTTATTTTGTTGTAAAATATTTCTGAGTGGAATTAGGATTTTTTAAATGAACAAACAAGAAATAATTGATAAGATTAATAAATTAAAAAAAGAAAAAAATGCAGTTGTACTAGCGCATTGCTACCAAAATGTCGAAATCGATGAAGTAGCAGATTATGTTGGTGATTCTTTATATTTAAGCCAAATGGCAGCCAAGACTGATGCTGATATTATTGTTTTTGCGGGTGTTTACTTTATGGCAGAAACAGCAAAAATGCTCTCACCAAATAAAAAAGTTTTACTTCCTAGAATGGAAGCCGGTTGCTTGATGGCGGATATGATTGATGCTAAACAAGCCAGAGAATTTAAAGAGAAAAACCCTGGTATTCCACTTGTTTGTTACGTCAATTCAACTGCTGAAGTTAAGGCTGAATGTGATATTTGCTGTACAAGTTCAAACGCAATAAACGTCGTAAAATCACTAAACACTGATAAAGTCTTGTTTGCTCCTGATACATATTTAGGAAGTTTTGTTGAATCAAAATTAGATGGTGTTGAAGTTATAAAATACCCTGGTTTTTGCCCGACTCACCTTCGTATAACTGTTGAAGATATTGAGAATATGAAAAAACTTCACCCTGCAGCGCTTGTTCTAACTCATCCTGAATGCCACAAAGAAGTTGTTTCTATTTCAGATTATGTTGGAAGCACCTCGGGAATTATGAATTATGCTAAACAGTCTGACGCTAAAGAATTTATTATAGTAACAGAACTAGGTGTTGTTGAAAGATTAGAGCGAGATTTAAAAGACAAGAAATTCTACCTTGTAAGTGAAAAAGCGGTCTGCTCTAATATGAAATGGCACTATTTAGAAGACATCTTAAATGCTCTAGAAAAAGAGCAACACGAGATTTTTGTTGATGAAGAAATAGCCCAAAAAGCCCTTCATACAATTGAAAAAATGATTGCGATAAATGGGTAAATTAGTTTTTAAAAGCCCTCTATTTTAAGAGTTCTTTTAAATTTAATACAATATCGTGATATAATTATCCAAAATAGCAAAATGGAAGTGAGTGATAGTAGTGGATAATTCAGATTATAAAAAAAGTCCTGTAATTATGGCTTTTTTAGTTTTCTTTTCAACTGTAGCGATAATTCTTGTTTTAAAATTATTGATTGGTATTAAAAATATTTCACTAGAAGCAATGATAATTCCATTCTCTATGCTTTTCCCTATGACATATGGGCAAAAATATAAAGAAGAACTGCCTAAGTCTAGTAAAATAAAATATGCAGTAATTATAGCTGTTTTATACTTACTTTATGGAATTTTAATTAGTTGTTTTTCTCCTGTAATTTCCAAATTATCATTTTTTAATACGTTGATAGTTGGGCAATCATTACTAGCTGTTATAATCGGGGGTTTTGTGTATTTTATTAGCGGTTGGGTCTCAAAAAGGTGGATTAAATATGATTTTAGAAAAATTAAAGCTATTCAAAACGCAATGCCAAAAAAAGTTCAGATAAAGCGAAAATTAATTGCCGTATGTTGGTTTATTATAATGGCATTACCAATAATCTTTACTCATTTAGAGAACAAAAATATTACAAAAATACCTTCTTTATTCTGGCTTATAGGAGGCGTTATTTGGCTTGTTTTTATTTTTAGTTTTACAAAATATCTAAAAAGAAATTCTTTATTCAATCTTGAAAACTATCAGGACAGTGATAGTAAAGAAGATGTAATTCCTGAATAAAATAGAAAAGAGCTCCAACTGAAGCTCTTTTTAAAGTTTTATTTATTAATTTATTATTAAACCTGTTTTACCAAATCCAAAAGCGAATTTAACGCGTCTTCCGGCAGTTTATCGAGTCCGCCTTTTTCCGTTTCTCTTGATTTGATGAATTCAATTCTGTCTTTCATTCTTGCGATAAATTGGTCTTTGTATTCCTTGTTGTTAAAGTCCACTGTGAAATCATCGAGTTTCATTATTTCTATATCAGAGAAGTTTTCCCACTGTGTAAATTCAGCTTTGCCTTCAACGATTGATTCAATGATACCAAGAGTATGTTTAGGTTGGACTTTTTGCCCCATAAAGTCGCCTGTATTTAAGATATAGCAATCAACCCCATCTTCAATAAGCTGTTTAAACCTTGTATAATCCATCTCTAAAGGATAAGTTCTAAATGGATTAGCGTATGGTTCAACAACTAAAGCGTTAGGATCAACCCCTTCAGCCAGCCTTTCAGCCGATGTTCTTTTAGTAGCAAGTGTAGCTCCCATCGCAGAACCAAGTGAAGCTCCTTTAAGTTTCAAAACAGGAGGGATAGTAGGATCTTTCATAAGCCAAAAGATTGCATTAATTGGTTCATCTACCCTATCAACCCTGTTTGGTGACCACAGTTTTGATTTTACAGCCCTTCCGTTGCCGTTTCTTATGTCTTCTGTTACAGAATATACTTTGCCGTCTTCTTTTGTGATGGCGCCGTTATTTTGCTGCGTGATTATATATTTATTGTCTTCACAGTCCATCGGATAGTCTTGGGTTTTGTCAAAATAAGAAGGCTCTAAAGCTATAGAGTATTTGTCTTTAACATTTATAATGAATGCATCATCGTGAAGTACAGTGATATCATATTTATCACTGTGTTTTGCGTGCGTGATTGTGGATTTTCCTGAACCTGATAATCCAAAAACAGCTACTGTGAATTTTTTATTATTTTCTAGGTTGTATCTTTTTAAACCTCCGTGGCAAGACGCATAACCGTTTCTGGCAGCAGCTCCCCAGGCAAGGGTTAATGTTCCCTTTTTGTGTTCTCCAAAGTACCTCATACCCAATATAGCAGCACAATTATTTTTAGGATCGAAGAACGTTAAGCCGTATGGGTATTCAGGGTGAGCCCAATCAGGATCAGAGAATATAAACAAATCTCCTTCAGGGATAAATCTTGACTTTTCATACATAGCCTTATAAGTGTCATTTATGTATTGGAAGTTCAAAAGCCAGCTGTATAAGACATTTTCAAACCCTTCAGGTATAAGAATATGAGCTTTTACCATAAAATCTTCTTCTAAACCCACGACGGATTCAGCTCTGAGCATAGTTTTGTATCTTGTAGAGTAGACGGCTTCTCTTAAAATCGGCAGGAGTTCTGTTAAATTACAACCGGGTTCACCTACTATTTTTCTAGCTGCAGCGCATCTTCCAACAACAGTGCCATCATTAAACAATAGTTGATTTATACCTTTTGGAAGACCTATTTTTTCCGGCTCGTATACAGGCATACCTGTTAATTCAATAGTGCCCGGGCTTTTTAAGGCTAATTCATATGCCTCAGCTACATTTTTAACAGGCTTTATGTTATTTGAAAAAAATGCCGTTTGTATTGTTGTCCTTGACGCAGAAGTGATTTTTTTAAATTCCTCAGATGTAGTAAAAAACTCTACTGTAGCCATTCGATGCTCCTTTTACTTTGGTGTAGGTTTGTTACTTCTGATTATACCAGCATTTTAGCATTTGTACTATGAAGATGAGACAAATATTACATCCCCGGACAGAATTTTCTTTTTATTATACTCTTTATCGCTCACCAAAAGTGTTCCATCATCATTAATACCTTCGGCAACATAATCATCTATTGATAAATCTGTTTTTATTTTGATAACTTGCCCGATAAAATTGCATCTTTCCACATATTTTTCTTTTATAAAATTAAATCCGAGATTAATAAATTTTTCGTAGCTACTAAAAAAACCTGATAATATGTTTTCTACAAAATTTTCAGGATCTATTTCTTTGTTTACTATCATATTCAATGAAGTTGCATTTTGATCGATTTGCTCAAGTGTTTCTTGGCTTAGGTTCAGGTTAACGCCGAAACCGAGAACTATTCCCTCGATACATGAACCTTTTGTCTTTGCCTCACATAAAATCCCGCAGATTTTTGCACCATTCACAAGAATATCGTTTGGCCATTTAATATTTGCCTTTACACCGTAATCAAATTCTAAAACCTCACATATTATCACAGACAAATATTGAGTAAGAGAAGTTAACGGATATCCCTGATTCGTTGTGCAGTGTTCAGGTTTTAAAACGATTGAAACAAAAGCATTTTTAGAATCATCAGAAATCCATTTCCGGCCTTGCCTGCCTTTTCCGGCGTATTGTGTTTCAGCAATGATTACGGTTTTGTCTTCTAGTTCGTTTAAGTTATCAAACCCATATTTGTTGGTTGAATCAACTGTTTTTAATTTTATTTCTTTTATGTTTTGCATACTCAAAATCTTTTTGTAACTAAATTTAGTATAATCTCAAAAAAAAAATTAGCCACCTGTAAGATGGCTAATTATTATAACTAATTGTTTATTTGCGGTACCTATCATAGAGAAGGTAATCTATGCCCTTCTTAACAAGTTTAACCGCAATATATAAGCCAGTCATCAGAAGCGCTGCTTTACCGGCCATAGATTTATCCATCTTGTATATCGTTGTATTTTTGTTTATAGATTTTTCAGACTTGTATAATTTCGTTAAATTAATCATTCCTTCTTCGCTATGAGAAGAATTTTTTTTCAGAAAATCAACTAATTTTTTCCCGAGAGTTTTTTTAGAAATAGCTTCTTCAAGCCTGTAATCAATAGGATAAAGAACCTTGCTTAGAGGATCCTGACAATTATTAGCAGTAGTAATACCGTATAAAGCACCCAAGGAAGCAGAAGCGATAAGCCCTGTTGGTTTTATATAATGTCTTTTATATTCATTTTTTTGAGAGACTGGTTGAACTGATGTCATATAAATCCTCTTGCTTTTCAAGTATAAAATTTTATTCTTTGTTTTAGAACATGATTTTATATTAATTTTACAAAAATATAAAACCTGTTAAAAAAATTTTTTTCCTATTTCAGGATAAAATATGTATTTTTGTATACAAATACCTATGTGGCGATATTTTAGATTAATTCTTCGAGCTTTAATTTTAGAGGCAGGATATTATTTGCCAGAGTACTTTTTCTTAAATAATCCACTTCCAACGTTTTTGCAATAGTCTCAATATTATACATAGCTGAGATAATTATGATTTTTTTGTTTTTATATTCATTAATATTTTTAATATTTTTAATTAACCATTCTCCAGCCAGATCAGGTTCATAATCCGTCTCCATCTGCAAATCACTTATTATCAAGTCAAAAGGAGCATTTTTTGTATTTAAAATTATCTCTAAAGCTTCTCTGGCAGATTCAGCAAGATCATATTCAAAACTATTTGGTTTTATTGTCTTCAATGCCGCCAAATGGAACTTTCTCCAACTTGCACTATCGTCAACAATTAGTATTTTCTTTTTCATATAAGTATTATAACAAAAATAGCCTATTTTTCTAATTGGATTATATACCAAAGCATATTTTTTTGAAAAAGGAATATGGAATAATTAAGTAAGGGCAAATTAAATTTGTTATGTTCTGATTTTTTGTAGCTGCAAAATTTCAGGCAAATAAAAAGGTTAGCAATTAAATGAATCCCAAGGGTATTCAAATTGCTATACTACAGTATATATAATGTTGGAAGATAGAATTATGAATATATTAGCTTTTATGAGATTAGTAAGAGGAAAAGTGGATAAATTGAATTATGTCGTGGATAACCCTATATATTCTCAAGACAATTATAATCCATTTAGTAATGCCTTTGACAAAACCTATGTCTGGATAGAAAAACCTGACAGTGATGATGAATTAAGTTAGTTCGTTTTCAACAATGTATCTTGGTCGTGATTTCACTTCCTGGAACAACTGACCGAGGTATTCTCCGATTACACCGATACAAAGTATTTGTATGCCGCCTATAAACGAAATGGCAACAACCAATGTTGTCCAACCGGGTAGGGTGTATGTGTTATGTAGTTTTTCCCATATAACGTCTAGTCCGAGTACAAAACTGCAAAAAGACATCAGTATACCAATACAGGTTACTGTTCTTAGAGGTACTACGCTAAATGACGTTATACCTTTTGCTGCAAGAGAAAACAAATCCCATGCGGAAAATTTTGACACCCCTGCAAGTCTAGGTTTTACGTCAAAATAAACATATTCTGTTTTATATCCGAACTCATAAAAAATTCCTCTTAAAAACAGATTTACTTCTTTGTATTCACTAAGAATATCAAGGACCTGCCTGCTTGTAAGCCTGTAATCAGAATGATTCGGTTTTATTTTTACACCGAGCATGTTCATTACTTTATAAAAAGCGAGAGCCGTGTGTTTTTTCAAAAAACCATCGGTTTTTCTGTCGTTTCTCACACCGCATACTATATGGGCGCCGTTTTTGTATTTATCAACAAATTCTTCTATTTTCGTTTCGTCCTGCTGCAAGTCCGCATCAAGAGTTATGCAACAATCTATGTCAAATTTTCTGACCTCTAGCAATCCTGCAAGTATCGCCCTTTGGTTACCGAAATTTCTGGAAAAATTTAAAGCTTTAACCCTATCAGGATTGTCTTTATGCATTTTTTCAATCTTTTCCCAAGTTAAATCTCTGCTTCCGTCATTAACAAGATATATAAAACTTTCCTGGCTTATTTTATCGGAACTTATCAGTCCGTCAATAATTTCCAAAAGTCTTGTAACAGTTGGTTCTATTACTTCTTCTTCATTGAAGCAAGGGATAACAAGCGCCAATTTGGGATTTTGCATTTTTCTCACCGTTTAATTATGCTAAAATATCTGTTATAAATAATAATCGATATAAATGAAATATGCAAATGAAAAAACTGGTATTCAATTCTGACGATTTCGGCTACTCTAAAGCTTTTAATGAAGGCATAAAAAGAGGTTTTTTATCCGGTGTCTTAACAAGCACCTGTGTTTTGGCAAATGGTGAAGCTTTTGATGAAGCTATAGATGAAGTCCTTCCTCAAATAAGTCCCATAGGGCTTGGAGTTCATTTAAATATAATTGAAGGTTCAAGCCTCACAAATCCGAGACTTTTGACGGATTCAAAAGGTAACTTTAATCAGGGCTATATTTCAATTTTGTATAAATCTTACAACAAAGATTTTATTGAAGAAATTGAAAAAGAATTTAGGGCGCAGATTGAAAAAGTTCTTTCAAAAACCCAGGTGGATCACATAAATTCTCACATTCATACCCATGCGATACCTGAGATTTTTAAATTAACCTGTAAGCTGGCAAAAGAGTACAATATAAAAAACATCAGGACGCAGTTTGAGAAACCTTACATCATCCCGAGTATAAACAAACACCTAACGTTAAAATACCCCGTAAACCTCATAAAATTAGGGCTGCTTGATACATTTACTATAATAAACAAAAATTATTTGAAGCAAACTTCTCTTACGACAAATGACTATATTCTTGGGGTAAGCTATACAGGATATATGGATGAAAATGCCGTAACCTACGGATTAAAAGCCATAAATTGCAGCAATTGCATTGCCGAAATACTTATACATCCCGCATATTTTGAAGAAGGCAACATTGAAAAGATTTTTAATTACAACGAATATTTAATTACCCAAAGCTCCTCTATCCAAGAAGCAATCTCAAAACAAGGATGGGAATTAACTAATTACAAAAAAATCTAAACAACGATATTTTTTAACTCTGTTCCTTTTTCAAAAGAATTAAAATTTGAAATGGTCATTCCAATTATCCTATCAACAGCCTCTTTTGTGTCATAAGCTGAATGTGGCGTTGCTATTACATTTGGAAGAGTTAATAAAATATGATTAATCAATGTTCTTTTTAAACAGCTTTCATCGAAGCACATTTCATTTTTTAAATATACGCAGCGTTTAGATAAAGCTTCTTCGCACTCCAGAACATCTAATGCCGCACCTGCTACTTTTTTATCTAATAAGGCTTGATAAAGCGCATGGGTATCTATTAGCTCTCCTCGTGCTGTGTTTACAATGATAACTCCATCCTTCATTTTTGCTATTCTGTCGGCGTTTATCAAATGATAATTTTGAGATGTCGCCGGAGCAAAAAGAGAAATTATATCTGCGTTTTCACAAAGATAGTCAAGATCTACATATTCAAATCCGTATTTTTCTTGTAATTCTTTATTCGGGTATGGATCATAAGCCAAAATTTCCATAGAAAACCCGTTTGCGATTTTTAAAGCTTTAGAGCCGATGCCTCCAAGACCTATAATACCGATTTTTTTATTGAAAAGTTCAACTCCAAAATATTGATTATCAATGACCCCAGACTTTAAATCACTTTGCGCTTCGAAAATTTTTCTTACTAAATTCAACAAAAGCGCAAAAGAAAATTCTGCAACCGTATAGTCTCCATAATGAGGTGTATTAACCACCATAATGCCTTTTGATTTACAATACTCGGTGTCTATATGACTATATCCAACAGACCTTGTAGCAATAAGTTTCAAGTTAGTAAATTGACTCAAGACCTCTTCTGTAAGTCTTGAAGAAGTGAACACGGAAAGGATTTGAGTATTTTTTGTTTTTTCATCCAAAGAAGTCCCTAAAAGTAAAGGTTCACGGTGGAAAACAAGCTCAAATTCACTGCCTAATTTTGATGTAAACTGATTAGTTTCGTATTCTTTAGCGTCGAAAAATATTATACTCTGCATAATGCCTCTGTCTGTTATTGTTTATAGTCCGCTTGCCCTATATCAGAATGTTCTTGAATTGGGATATTAGGGTTTATATGAGATTTGTTTAGCGGTTGTATATTTTTATCTTTAAAGTTGTTTTGTGTAAATTCTTTCATTTTGGTGTAGTTAAATTCATTTTCCCATTTTGCAATCACAACAGTAGCGACACAATTACCGATCAAATTAACAGTTGTTCTTCCCATATCTAAGATTTGATCTATTCCAAGAAGAATTGCAACGCCGATAAGAGGGTAATTGAAACTTGTCAAAGTGCCCGCAAGAACTATTAATGCGACCCTTGGCACACCTGCAATACCTTTACTTGTCAACATAAGTGCAAGCATTATTACAAGTTGCTGCTGGAACGATAAATCGATACCGGCAAGTTGGGTTGAAAACAGAACTGCAAGCGAAAGATACAGTGTGCTTCCATCCAAGTTAAAAGTATAACCAGTAGGCATAACAAATCCCACTATATTTTTAGGAACTCCGAAGTTTTCCATTATGCTCATAGCTTTTGGCAACGCAGCTTCAGAAGTCGCTGTTGAAAAGGCGAGTAAAGCAGGTTCTCTTATGGCTTTTATAAGCGAAAAGAATGAAATATTTACTATTTTGCAGGCGGCAAAAAGTACCAATCCCACAAATAAAATTAATGCAAAATATAATGAAAAGATTATTTTTGCGTAGTTAACCATTATTCCGAGCCCGTTTTGAGCTATAGTATAAGAAATCGCACCAAATACGCCTATAGGCGCAAAATACATAACGAACTCTGTAAACTTGAACATAATATCTGAAAGAGAAGTTAATGTGTCCAGAACAGGTTTTGCTTTCTGTCCCACAGCACAAATTGATATAGCGAAAAATATCGCAAATACTACTATTTGAAGCAAATCACCATGGGCCATTGCCTGAACAATACTTGTGGGGAAAATATTTACGATAATATCGGAAAACGCACTGTGTGTTTGAGTATGAGCCATCTTAGTTGCTTCATTCATCATCGTTGCTGAAATCTCGCCATTGAAGCCGATTCCAGGCTTGAAAACGTGACCAACAATCAAACCTATAATCAAAGCTATTGTGGTAACTATTTCAAAATATATGATAGTCTTTACACCCAATCTCCCGAGCGATTTGACATTCCCATGGCCAGCTATTCCCGTTACAAGCACGGCAAACAACAATGGTGCTATGATCATTTTTATCATATTCAAGAAGATTTTTGCAAAAATATGCATCTTGCTTCCGAATTCAGGAAACAACCATCCAACAATAATTCCAAGTATTAAAGCTATAAATATTAAAGTAGTAAGTTTAGAGTTTTTCAATGGTACCTCTCCTAGGACTTATTATACCCCAAAAAAATTGCTCAACTTTTAGATTTGACTTATTTTTTTGTAAACATATGTAACTATTTTTTGAATTCTTAAAATTCCACATTAAATATATACTTTATATATACAGATGAATTAAATAAAATAGGAGCTTTTTATGGGACTTTTATCTAGATATTATGTGAAAGAAAGCATACAAAGAAGAATGATTGAAAATGCTGCAAGTGATATTGATTTAGTAGATGATGACATTGTAAAACTTTGTAATGAAGTTTCTTATATCAAAGAAAATATAGTCAAAGTAACAGAAAATGCAAAAGAAGCTTACATCGGCTTTTTTGCAAGCGCTGGAGAAGCTCTTTAACAATTTGCAACAACACGACACTTATTAACTATTAACTATTAAAAGAAAAGAGAAAGCTAAAACTTTCTCTTTTCTTTTTTAAAATGATCTCGTTGAAATACTGTCATATATCATAGATGAAGCTTTCACGATAAAATCCTTACCAAGAGGGCTGTTATAAGGACGTTTGGCCAAAATTACAACTATATATTTTTTGCCTTCAGCCGTCCATACAATCCCCGCATCACCTAGCATCGTCCCTATATCACCGGTTTTGTGCATTATTATCGCATTAGAAGGAAGACCTGCTTGCAACAACCTGTTATTTTTCACATGGCTCATATAATCAACAATGCTCTCTCTGGATTTTAAAGAAAGGAAATCGGCATTGTCTATGTTATAAAGCATTATTGCGATATCTTTTGCGGATGTGTAATTTGTGCCGGCCAAGTCAGGCAGCCAGTTGTGAACGTAAGTGTTTTTCAATCCCCAACTTCTTATTGCTCTATTCACATCAACCATACCGCCGATTCTAGACATAATCATATTTGTAGCGGTGTTGTCGGAGTTTTCTATCATAACTCTTGCTAAATGATCTATGGAAAGCCTTTTTCCTGCTTGAGAATATTGAAGATCTCCAGAACCTTCTGACCTGTAGTATTCAGTCAGGTGCATAGAATCGTGCAGATTTGCTTGTCCCATTTCTATTGAGCGGAAAAGTTCGAGAAGCACAGGAATCTTGATAATACTTGCTGCAGGATAAGGTTCATTAGCTTTTATATCAACCGATTGTCCTGTTTCAAAATCCCAAACAAAGACTGTCGGAGCAATTGTTGGATATTGTTTTATCAAATTGTTCAATTTGGCAGTTAATACAGGCATACTTCCGGATTCATAAAATTGCTGCATTTGCGGCTTTTTTACTTCAGCACCTTTTAATGAATTAAGCCCCAGGAAATAATCATTTCTTAGGTAATTTGAAGTTGGTTGATACAGTTTTGTGTAGTCAACTCGAACTGCGGGATATGCATGCCCAACAAATAGGGGCCTAGTAAAATGTTTATACGTAAAAGGAAAAACCGCCAGACAAAGAATTGTTGCAAAAAGCAATGATACAAAGGTTTTTATAGGATTTGCTTTTTTGGTTTTTCTCTTTATTTTTACTGTTTGGATAGCAGGTGTTATCGTCTTTCTGCCGGGTGTAACAGTTTTCTGCCTATAATTCGGCTTATATGCTGGCCTTGCCAAAATTTATCCCCCCTACATGTAATTTCATATTTTATTATACAACATATGGATGAATATTTTATAATCCTTATGAACTATTTGTTAAGTATATTATAATATTTTGTATAATAACGGAAAATTTGTTAGAATATTATTAAATTAATTTTAAGAAGGAACGTGAATATGAGAAACATCATTGTTTTTAGTGAGAAAAATTTTTCTGATATAGAAGCAACACTAAAATTAAACGAAGAGTTTGACGTAAGAATTAAAAATATATCTGAATTAAAAGAAGTAGACAAATATAATCCTTCTTTAATAGTTTTGGATTTATCTGAGCCAAAATTAAAAGAAGTGGCAATGGTAACAAAATTCCCTGTTCCGACTTTAATTTACTCTGATAAAATCCACTCTGACTTGATTTTAAGAGGAGAAGCCTATGATTTTGCGCTTCGCCAAGCATCAAAACAAGAAATAGAGCTCAGGGTTAAAAACCTGTTAAAAATAAAAGAGCTTAAAGAAACAATAACAAGAGTTTCAACTACAGATGAGTTAACCGGCTTACACAACCGCAGATACCTTCATGAAAGGTTAGAAGCTGAAATCTCTCGTGCAAGAAGATATGACACAAAATTATCTTGTCTTCTTCTAGATATTGACTTCTTTAAAGTCGTTAACGACATGTATGGTTATGACTGGGGTGATGTTCTTCTTAAAAAAATCGCTGAAATGCTAAGTGGATTTATAAGAAAAGAAGATATTTTAACCAGATACGGTGATGAAGAATTCATTATCATCCTTCCCAACACAACAGAAGAAAATGCATTCATCTTTGCTGAAAGATTCAGACGTGAAATCGAGAAGATGGAATTTATTCCTGCAGGAGAAGAAGAAAAACACCCAATTACAATATCTGGAGGTATTTCTTCATTCCCATTCTTGGAAAATGTTGATGAAAATGCAAATACACTTGTGAGATATGCTGAACATGCTTTATATAATGCTAAAAAACGCGGCAAAAACAAAATAGTTTTATTCTCTCAAGTTAATCTTGATTACTAATATGTCTGAGAAAGTTTCTGTGTAATGAAACTTTCAAGTCACCTTCAAAAGGTGAGCAACGAAGAGGAAGCAACAAGTTTTCGATCAGTTGCGGCACTAAATTATGTTACAAACTAAGGTACAACTTAATGTATAACTCAGATGAGATAAAGAAACCGGGCTTTTTTTCGTTCAATAACACTCAAAGATGCCAATCTCGCTGTATTACTTGTAACGCTTGGGAAACTCCCGCAAGCGTTATGGAAAACGAACTTACCACCCAGGAATGGAAAGATATAATTCAAAAAATCCACAATTGGGTTGGTGATTATGCTTTTATTTTTTCAGGAGGAGAGCCCCTTCTCAGAGAAGATGTTTTTGAAATAGCTGAATTTGCAAAAAGTATAGGTGTAACGCCTGATATTATTACTAATGGGCTTGCTCTTTCTAATAAAAACCTGCTTGAAAAACTTGTCCATTCAGATTTTAAAACTGTTACTTTTTCTTTGAATGCAATACAAAACCCCAGACTGCATATTGAATCAAGAGGTAGAGAAGACAGTTATAAAAAGACGGTAGACGCTATACAGAATTTTAATTATTTAAATAAAAAAACGAACGCTGGTAAGTGGATTAACTTATCTATGGTTGTTATGCCTTCTAACTTATCAGAAATTAGACCTATGGCTGAATTCGCCAAATCACAAGGAATTGGGCTTTGTTATCAGCTATTAGACAACGGTGAAGCTTTTATGCCTCCGCCTGATTCTATACTTCCAACCGGAGGTTTTGCAAGCGAAATCACGGATAAAGCGTTAGATGCTATAAACCTGATGCAAGAGTTAAAAAAACAGGGGTACCCTATTTATAACGGGGACGCCCAATTAGAGGCTTTTAAAACTCTTGTTACAAACCCGACTGATATTTCTAATTTAGTCTGTCAGGTCGGATATAACAATTTTTCGATTGACCCATACGGCTACGTAAGAATTTGTTTCTGTTTCGATACTATCGGAAATCTTCGTGAAGAAGCACCTGAAAAACTATGGGTAAATGAGAAAGCTTTTGAATTGCGTGATAAAATATCAAAGTGTAGCAGAAATTGTAAGCTTCTTAACTGTAATTTTAAAGAATAGATTGTATGGTTTTCGATAAATTTTTCAAAAAAACTAAAAAATATGTTAGTTGCCCTTGGATTGAATATGGAATGGATTTTGATTTAGGTGTTTATGGCTCCAATATCAAAACTTGTTGCTATTTAAGCGCCCCGGGCGGCGGTAACTTGATGATATTCAAGGATTATTACGGTGAAAAAATAGATTGGAAAAAGTTTTTCAAAATCAGAAACAACTACAGAAAAATCCAACACTCAGGCAAGACTATACCTGAGTGCAAGGGTTGTGTTTTTTTGAAAGAACAGGAATGGGAACAACTGGATGAAGTTCACAATATAATCTTTGACCATTTTACCCACTGTAATTGCAAGTGCACCTACTGTTATACAGAAGATGACAAGAAAATGTATAACGAGCTAAAAACATACAATGTTCTTCCTCTTATAAAAGAAATGCTTGATAAAAAAATCCTAAAACCCGGAGGGGCAATAGGTTTTGGCGGTGGCGAACCTACTATGCTTGAAGAATTCGATGAACTCATTGATTTGTTGTTGGAAAGAGGTTTCATAAACATAAGGGTTCCTTCATCGGGAATAAAATATTCAAAAATAATAGAAAAAGGAGTCGCTTCGGGGCAACTTACAGTTGTTGTTTCCGTGGATTCAGGGATTTCAGAAACGTATAAAAAAATAAAACAAATTGATGCGTTTGATACGGTTTGCAAAAACCTCATCCAGTATTCAAAAGCCCAGAGTGAAATAGGCAATGTGATCAGCAAATATATATTGATTCCCGGCACAAACGATACTATAGAAGAAATCGACGCCTGGTTAAATTTCAACAGGCAGAATAATATCCTTTCTATTGTCATAGATATCGAAAACAGCTGGATGGACAAATTACGCCAGCATCCTGAACATAAAGTTTTTGAGCTTATAAAATATGTACAGAACAAATCCGAAGAATTTGGTTTTGTCCGCTGTGATGTCTGCGATAGGGCTCTTCACCTATTGAATGAACAAGCCAAAGTTTAATTAGTCATACAACATTTTTTATATTTTTTACCGCTTCCGCAAGGACAAGGTTCGTTCCTGCCTGTGCTTTGCACTAAAGGCTTTTCAGGTGCTTCGCTTTTTTCTATTACAAATCCCATAACATCCGCAAAGACTTTTGAAGCATAAAGGACGCTTGTTGAAGAGAAAATTTTCTTTTCAAGAGAGTCGGCTTTATAGTGTTTTAAAAGCTCTTCATAGGTATATTTTGTTTTCAATATTTCGTTTGTGCGGTTTATAAAATCCGGGTATCTTTCTGAAACTCTATCTATTATGTTGTGAGGGATTTTGTCATTTTCCAGAAAACTTTTCAAACAAGCTTCATAGCCTTCTATTTTTGTATAATCTTCGGATTGAAATATTTTGCAAAGCGTTGCATAAAAAGGTATTGCAAACAAACCGAGTTCTGAATCATAGATTATACCGACATCGTAGGTTGCTTTGTGAGAAGAGAAGCCTCCCATCGATTTTTCCACAAAGTTGGCATCATATGAGTTGTTAAAATCTTCAACCTTAAAGAATCTGTATGATTCTATTTCTTTTATGTTCTCATCTATTTCTTCTTGTTTAAATTCTTCAGGTGCTTCGCAGTAGTTGTTGAATATATTTATGATGTTATCTGCGTGTTTATTTGTTGTGATAATTTCGTCTTTGCCAAAACAGCCCAAGAATTTTTTGTTGAAAGATTTAATTTGAGCTTGAATTTCTTTTAATTTTTCCTTGTTATCTTCATACACATCTTCTGGTTTTTCAATGATTTTTGCTATTGCAAACTGCTGGACTTCATCTTTGCTGGATGGGGACAAGATATTTGAAATTTCTAAAATATAATATTCTTCTTCAAATTTAAAAATTCTGCAAAGTGCATACTGTCCTGCGTATACCCCTCTGTAATTAGTCATTTTTACGAGGGAGATGACATCATAGTTTTTTTCATTTATTAAATTGTACAGCTCGAAGCCGTTTTGACGGATTCTTTTGATTTCATAGATAGAAGAAATCGAATTCCCAAGGGATTTAAGTACTTTTTTATCATACTTGTCTATTTTTGGCGTGTTTTCCAAATATAAATCCACTATGCTTTTTCTTTCATCGGTAAGTCTTCTTTCAAAGATATAAGGAATAATCATCGCTTGAACCTGAGATGGAGAAAGTCTTTGCGCCGATATGGTCGTCATATATTCATTGAAGTCTTCTTTTACAGACTCATCCGTTGAAACAAAATTAATCAAATTTGTTATTGTATTTGAAATCGTTGCAAATTTTTCTATAACAGACATTTATTTCTCTCTCTTTCCTAATTTTACGATGGCACTATGTCTTGCTGTTTTTCCTGATTCTTTCCTATAAGAAAAAAATATATTAGACATACAAGATGTGCAATAGTCACAGACGTCAATTTTTACTAATCCAGTGTCTAATAGTTGTTTTTTGTTCAATAATTTTAAATCTATATAGTATTTATCAGAGTGTTTATCGTATGTATACTCATCTTTTACGTCAGAATTCTTTATAAGTTTATTGAAAACTTCTTCATCGGTTGAAAAACAACATTTACCTATGGCTGGACCGATAACAGCTATTATATCTTCAGAAGTTGAACTGAACTCGCTTTGCATTTTAAGTACTGTCTTTTTCACGATTTCAGCTTCAGTTCCTCTCCAGCCGGCATGGACAACCGCCGCAATATTCTTTTTTTCATCATAAAGGATTATAGGAACGCAATCAGCGAAGTTTAAAATCGCAACAGAATTTTCGATATCTGATACTATTGCGTCACAATCATCATAGTGATTTATCTTTTCATCCAAGACATTTATGTTAGAAGAATGAGTCTGTTTTATTGTGAACAGTCTTTTATTTTCTATTTTTAAATTTTCACAAAGCTGTTTTCTGTTTTCTATGCAAATATCCTGAATTTCAGTTAGTTCACCTGCTGTTAAAACAAAATCTCTTGTTGTAAAAAAATGCTCAAGATTTTTAAGCAATGAAGATTTTAAGACTTTCTTACCGAAAAAATCATCGAAATAGAACATTAAATCTCCATTGTATTAAATATTCTATCTCCGGCATCCCCAAGCCCCGGCATGATGTATCCGCTGCTATTCAAGCCAGCATCTATGCTTGCCGTAATTATTCTAACATCGGGGTATACACTGTGGATTCTATTCAATCCTTCAGGGGCGCTTATCAAGCTTACAAATCTTATATTTTTTTGAGGAATTCCTTTGTTTGCGAAGAGTTTTATTGCCTCTACCGCAGAATTACCCGTTGCTAACATCGGATCCAAAAGCAATATTACATTATTTTCTGGCTGCTCAAACTCTATAGGTGTTTTATTGTAGTACCAAACGGGTTTTAAAGTTTTTTCATCCCTATACATACCTATATGTTGGATACTGGCAAAAGGGATAACCTCGCTTGCAATATCTGAAAAGATTAAACCTGCTCTTAAAATTGGCGCAATTATTATATTTGTGGTTCTTTTTAAAATTTGAGAATCACAAGTCATAAGCGGCGTTTCTACTTTTATATTTTCTGTCTCAAGATCATTGGTAGCAGTATAAAACAACAGGTAAGTAAGTCTTTTTACAGCATTTCTAAATACTTCTGCCGTTGTGTCTTTATCTCTGATTATGCTCAAATTGTGGTGAGACAACGGATGATGGCATACAACTACATTTTGTTTTTCAGTTTGCTGTTGAAGCATTATTTTCCTCCTGATTGTTTAATTTATTTATTTTTTTGGATAATGATTCCGAACTTTCCTGCGTTTTTTTCATTATATCCATTTCTTGAGATTGCATCTCGATCATATCCTCGTTGAGTTTTTTTACTTTTGAACTTACTTTCAAAACTTTCCTTTTACTGTGTATATTACTTTCTTTTATGCTGGCAGTAAAGCTGTTAGTCATTTTTACGAGTGTCTTTGCCATACTGCTTTGAACATCATAAAAATCTTGAACTCTGTATGGTTCTTTAGTAATTATTATATCTTCTTTTCCATTATTGCCTGCAAGTGATGGATTTATTTCCAAAGATTTGGAACCGCCCAATCCATAAAATTCAACGGTAGCTGTGGCTTGTTCTGGTATTTTTACATTATTTTCTGTTATAAGAAATGAAACAAAAACCTTGCTGTCAAAGACTTTTATATCTTGAACATAGCCTATTTGTTTCCCCATAAGTCTCACAGGAGAACCTTTCATCAAGCCGTCTATATCACTAAAAAAAAGGTAATAGCTGTTGCTTTCCTGTTCTTTAAGAGAATTAGCAAAAACAAAAACAAAAGAGATAAATATGGCTACTATTGCCCATAAAACTAACTCAATTATCCAAATAACTCTTCTGTTCATATAAATATTATAAACGGAATATGCTTTAAAACAAAGTTATTTATCATTTTTGTATATGCAAAAAACACCTATTGCACCGCTTACAATAAATATAATGCTTACAACCTGAGCAACCGGGAAAACACCTATGTCCAGAATGCTATCTATCCTTATGCCTTCAACAAATAATCGGCCGATAGAATATAAAATAAGATAGCTGAAAAAAACCAATCCGTTTTTCCCTTTGGCAACTTTTCTAAAAATAAAAAACAAAATAAAGAATATGAATAAATTGATTAGCGATTCATATAAAAAGGTCGGATGAAAGTACTCATAAGAGGAAAGCTCAACAGGTCTGTTCGAGATAGGTATATATAACTTCCACGGCAGGTTGGTTGGCCCTCCAAAGGCTTCTGAATTAAAGAAATTCCCCCATCTTCCTATGGCTTGACCGATAATAAGCCCAAATACATATAAATCAGCTATTTCAAGAAAATTATAATTATGTTTTTTTATATATATCCAGCAAACTGCTATAGCAGCGATTATACACCCATGGATAGATAACCCGCCATGCCAGAGCGCTAAAATCTCTTTTGGATGATTTACATAATACCCGTAGTCAAGAAGCACATAATAAAGCCTGGCTCCGATTATACCGCTTATTATAAGGTAAAAAGACAGGTCAAGAGTGAAATCCTTTGGGATATGTGAATAATACTTTTTCTGTATCGAAAAAATCACGAAAAGCCCGGTAAGTATTGCGATTGCCATTACTATTCCATACCAGTGAACAGGGAAGTTAAATATTCTAAATGCAATCTCTCCAGGAGACGTAAACATTACTGTGCCTGCATTGGGTTGTTATCTGAAAGATTATATTTTTTAAGCTCACCGTTTAAAACATTTATTCTTTCATTAACTTTTTCTTTATCTGGTGCATTTTCTTTTTTACTTAGATAAGTATTATAGTTTTCTATTGCTTTTGCTATTTTGTCACAAATTAATTGTTTGTCTTCAGCAGTTAATTCTTGTTTCTTTGCTGGTGTTTCAGCTTTTGTTTCATCTGCTTTTTGCTCTTGTTCACCATTAATTATTTCAAAAGCCTTTTCTTCATTTGCAACACCTAAAGAATAGTATGCATCGCTGAAGTCAGGTTTTAATTTCAAAACATTATCTAATGATTGAACAGCTTCATCATATTTCTTCGAGGAAATGTAAGCAACAGCCAGATTGTAATGAGTTTCATACATGTTGCTGTCCAAGTCCAAACTTGATTTTAGACGGCATATTGCAGTCTCAGAATCTCCGTTTTGAAGCGATTCTTTTGCTTTATTATTTAGTTCCTGAACTGCTAAATTGTTAATACAAGCGGTTGTAAGGACAGAAACGAAAAGTACTGTTATTAGAAGAACTAACTTTTTCATTCTTTATATTCCCTCTCACTTTATAAATATTACTATAAGACTATAAAATTTTGCAATAAATTCAAAATAAGATACAATATATAAAGTAGATATGAATTTTTTGGCACTGATAAAGTAGCTGTTAGCGCAACTTTTTTCAAAATGCCCGCAAGTTACATATCTCAACATTTATAGACAAGTATTAAGGATTTGTTATGCCTGATGAAGAAAAAATTGTTTCTTTAAAAAACATGAGAAACAAAAATAAAGAGAAAGAAAAAGAATCTAAAAATGATGCCCCTGTGAACGAACCTGTTTATTGCAGCTTCTGCGGCAGGCCAAATACACAGGTTGTAAAAATGGTACAAGGTCCCGGAGTAAATATCTGCTCTGAATGCACAATGATCGCTGTTCAATATCTGATACTTGATGATAAAATGCCATCAGGCGAAGCACAAAAAATCCTTGATATCTTTTGGAGTAAAGTTTAACGGATGGATAACAACTTCAACAAACTTCAGATTAGAGCAAAAGTTTTATCTGTTTTATCAGATATAAAATCAGATACTTCTTTAAATCAGACTACTTTTGATGAATATATTGAAACACTAAGAGAAATTGAAGATAAAGATGCATTGTTTGACATTCTTTTAAAAGAACTGGGAAAATCTCAAGGGGATACGGCAGTTTATATAAAAGCTATGTTTGTCGAGGCTATACCTAACGAAGAGTTAAAAAATAAAATTTTATCTCTTTTAACTTCAAAAAAAGTCGGCGATCAGACAAAGTATGACTTAATTCAAGTTTTAAGAGACATCGGCGCTACTGTCGATTATGATAATTTTTTCAGCTATTTTTCTGACCCTGACTCGATTTTGGACTATGACACCCAAAAGCTATTGGAGTTCGCCATTGTCAACCCTGAAACACAAATCGACTTTCTGGACTTTTTGACAGCATTACCTTCTTCGGATAGATTGATGCTTATAAATTCATTGAATGATGATTATTCAGGAGATAATCTTGCCAATATTTTAGTCCCGATTCTTTATTCCGATTTCGATGATGACGTGTTGAAAAGAACAATAGAAATATTAGGAGAAACAAGGTCTTCAATTGCATATAACCCTATTGAATGGATTTATAACCATTCAGATAATGATCTTTTGGTCTCAGTTGCAAAAAAGAATCTCAGCCAGCTTAAACTTTCAGGTGCCTCAGAAAAAAAAGCAAAATCTTTTTATAAGTTGATATTGTCAGAATCTAAAGTTCACAAGTGCTATACAACTATTCCTGACGGGCACAGCAACCAGGGGATACTTGTTGTAAGGTACAGAGAAGATGAATCCTACCAAATGTTTGCCTTGGTAGTTAACCATATCTACGGTATTGTCGATTGCTTTGGATTTAACTCTTTAAGCCTTCCTGAGCTTGAAAGAATAGTAACGCGTTTTTGCAAAAACGATACAAAAATAGAAGTATCACCAGAATATTGTAAAACAATCGTGGATAAAGCAGTAAAAATCAATGAAAAATTAAAAGAAAAGATTTCATATGAATTTGTTTGCTGGTCACACCTTTTAAAAGATGTTGACGCACTGGATTATACCTTGGAAGAATGGGCGAAAAGCAATTTAAAACAGATTGAACTAAACCACAAAGGACTCGAGATGTTGTTTGCCCAAGAATATTTGGACAGATGGTTTTTTACAACCTCTGACAACGAAGGTTTCAAAACATTATTAACAGAAATAATGGAAAATCCGGGCGTGACATTTGAAAACGTTGAAGAAAAAATTTCGCAAAAATTCGATGAAATTTGGACAGAAGAAGCCATTTCCCAGCTTGAATATAATCTTCTAAACACCGCTTATCTGGTTCATAAATTGAATGATATAAACAACGCGAATGCCATCTATTCAATATTGTTTAACAATGAAATCAAACAGAATCTTCAGCTTGATATCATCAAAAAAAGTTTTTATGAATACTTAGTCTTGACCAAACAAAACCTTAAAGAAGTAGTTTTCAGCACGAATATATTCAGAGCAAAAAAAGAACCCTCCGAAAAAAAGGTTGATGTCAAAAAAATTGATGAAATGATAAAAAATATAGAATCTGAGTGGGTGGGAAGATGAATAGAGTCTTAGGTTTGGATGTCGGCAAAAAAAGAATAGGTATCTCAATGAGTGATGCCCTTCTTATTACTGCTCAACCAGTCGAAACTATAGACAGGTTACCTGAGAAAAAAGCAGTAGAAAAAATCAAAGAAATCTGTCATCATAATTCTATTGAAAAAATAGTGATAGGTTTACCTAAACATATGAACAATACAATCGGTGAACAAGCACTTGATTGTAAAAATTTTTCAGAGTTCTTTTCAGATGAATTTGAAATAATTTTTGAAGACGAAAGATTAACAAGCAGACAAGCAGAAAATATTCTTGCCTTGCAAGGAAAAAAATATACAAAAAACAAACACATGGTAGATTTAAAGAGTGCTTGCATAATACTACAGCAATATCTAGATAGAAAGTGAGTAAAAGATGACAAATCAAGAAAATACTAATGAACAAATCATCGAGACCGTTGATGAAGATGGTAATGTAGTCAAATTTGAATTGATTGACATAGTAGAAGTCGATGAAATTGAATATGGACTTTTACTTCCTTATGAAGAAGAAGGCGAAGAAAGTGACGAAGAAGATGAAGTCGTTCTTATGAGATTGAAAAAAGAAGGCGAAGAGTTCGTTTTTGAAGCAATCGAAGATGACGAAGAGTTTGAAAAAGTTGTTGCCTTCATCGAGAACCAAGAAGAAATAGAAGAAGACGAAGAATAATTCAAACATAATCAAGCAATAAACTGAAAACGTGCAGACATAAAATCCTGCACGAGTTATTGTTTATTTTTTTATGGAGTAGCCTTCTTTATAAAGCAGCCGTTTTACAAAGAGCTTAAATTACAATCTTATTGAACAAACAGTGTGTTTTAGCGCCTTTTAGAATCTAATCTACTTTTTTAAAGTAAACCATTCCGAATTCCGGGATAGCAACATCAATGTGGTTTATGCCGTCAGATTCAATTATATCGTTCATAAAGTTTCCTTTGCCGCCATATTTTAGATCATCGGTATTACTTATCTGCTGCCATGTACCTTTTGGCATAAGAATTCTGTAATTGTATGGATAAGATTTTTCTGAGAAATTAGAAATTGAAAATATCTCATTGCTGTCTTTTTTACAATGCATAGCGTGTATATCGGATATAGGATGTACAACAGATTCTATTATTGTACCTGTTTGAAGAGCGGGATTTTCCTGCATTATGTCATTTAAATCTTTTGTGTATAAATCGGTTTGGTCAATATAATGTCTATATTTTTCAGAATAATCAATGCTATTAAGCTTCGAGTCCATAAGAGCTTTTTGACCTGGCTCATAGCCTTTTGACTCTAAGTATTTTTCGTATCCTGTAGAAAATTGTCTGAAGAATTTAAAATAAGCCGGGTTAGCGTTTTCATCACCCTGGAATATCATTTTAGGTCCCGGAATAGAATAAGTTTTCCCGACGGCAAGCCTATGTTGTTTTAGTGATTTTTCATACGCGGTTCTTATACTATGTATAGAAAGTCCGTCATAAATTTTGTTTTCTTTCAAGAAACTTTTGAATTCTTTTTCAGTCATATGATCAAATTTACCTGTTAAAAGCAACTTTATCATATTGTGTGAAGCATGAGCAGCCGTTTGAGCCCTTACAGTGGGGCTTGTGCTTCTTACTTTATCATTCAATTTAAGTTCTTTTTGTAAAATTTTAGAAATTAGCCTTGTTCCGTCAATATTTCCTATTTCATCGTGACTCATAGGGTATTTGACTCTCATCCCGGAATGTTTGACTGCATAGTCAAGGTTTTCTATATGCTTAGGTCTTCCGTCCCACATATCCAGCACAGCGGCAGCTATTTGCTTGTGGTATAGAAAATCCCACTCTGAGTCGAAACCGAGATTATCTAATGGAACTCTATTATTCGCTATGTCATAGATAAAAGCGCAGTGTTCATGCTGATTTAAATATTTTTCTTCTTTAGAGAAAGGTCTTGTTATTCTAGGATCGTTATCCCTGCCATCTTCTGCTATTAAAAAGACATCAGGAGCATGGTAATTTAGTTCTGCAACCATTTGCTTCATTGTAAAGTCAGATTGCATAAATTTCGTCATATCGACCCTTATGCCATCACAATGGTAGTTGTTAGCCCAATTCAACATAGAATTTATAATGTATTCTCTTACGAACCTATTGTCATCTTTTTCAAAATTGAATTTGTATCCGAACGCGTTTTTTCCGTCTATGTAAGGCCCAGCATTTTGAAGATCCGCCATATCTGGACCTAAGTGGTTGGGGACTACATCCATAATTACATTCAAATCTAAGCTATGGGCGAAATCAATAAGTTCTTTTAGTTTATCGGGACCGCCTAAATATGTACTTGGGGCGAATTTATCTACGCCATCATATCCCCAGTTATAACTGTATGTATTTTCTACAGGCATTATTTCAACTGCATTAAAATGTTTTTCTTTTGCAATTTTTTCAAATTCTTTTTTCGCCGCTTCAAATGATCCTTCATCTGTAAGAGTAGCTATATTTACCTCATAAATCCTTGCATTTCCAAGCGGGGTAAGGTTGTTATCCTTGTTAGCTCTTCTGCTTATTTTTGCGGGATTATTGTTATTCATCCAATCAGAGTCTGTCCATCTAAAGTTGTTATGATCATAGATTTCTGACCATTGCATATATGGAGCCATTTTCATTGCATAAGGATCTCTTACCTTTTGGGGCTTATGTCCTTTTCTTTCAATTACGAAGTGATATTTGTCTCCCTCTTTTACAAGGTCCGGGCCGACTTTTTTCTCAAAAATTCCGCCTTCTTTTTTATCTAATGGAATCAACACCAAGTTATCATTATGTTTTTTTACTTCAACAGAAACTCTTTCAGCATCTTTAAATGTAAATATCTTGAAATTTACATTTTTATTTTTGTCTACACACGCGCCCCAATTATTGTGATCTTGGATAAGAGAGCAAAATGGAATGCCCTTATATAACGTAAAAGGCAGTCTTGATGGGCACGTCTCGATTTTTCTTTCACAATGTTCGAGATTATGCTGTTGCTTAAGCTCTTTTCTGGACTTAGTACCCATATGAGTCCTCATTATAAACGGACTATTATATACTAGCATAATACAACTCCAATTTAATCACTTAGTGGCTTATATCCATTTCTTTATTTTTTCAACACAAATTATTCTTAGCTGTTTTGAGCCAAACCTGTGTTCTCACTCTTTAACAATAAAACTCCAGATCCTTCACTCAACGGATAAACCAGTTTTTATATACAACACAACTCCAGTTAATACTTAATGTTATAAACCCATGTTTTCGTTTTTTTTGCTACTTTAGTTATTTTATATCATTTTATATGAATTTTTATTAATATGCTTTATTATTACGGATTTTTTTATATAATTAACAAGAAATGAATATAATACGATCGTTAGAATATAAGCCAAAATTGTCTTTAGCTCTGGGTTTTTTTGATGGACTGCACCAGGGGCATAAAGTTGTTATTAAAACCGCAGTAAACTACGCGAAACAGAATAATGTCGAATCAGGAATCATAATCTTCAAAGATCATCCGCTGAGCTACATACTTCAAAACAGCATAAAACAAATAATAACTTTAGAAGATAAAATCGAAATGCTCGAAGCTTTAGAAGTAGAGAATGTAATTCTTTTAGATTTTGACGAAAGCATTGCTCATTTATCTGCCAGCAATTATTTGAAAGACATATTGATAAAGAATTTTGAGCCGGTTGCCATCACAACAGGGTTCAACCATCACTTTGGGCACAACAGGCAAGGGAACAGCGATTTCCTTAAAATGTTTCAGTCAAAATACAATTACAGATATTTTGAGGTCCCTCCTATAACTTGCAGAAATGTTGTTGCAAGCAGTTCTTCTATAAGAAACGCTTTAACCTGCGGGAACCTTGACCTGGCCAATTCTCTTTTAGGATACAACTTTTTCATAAGAGCAAGGGTTATTCAAGGACAAAAATTAGGAAGAAAAATAGATTTTCCTACTGCAAATTTTGTATACCCTGAAAAAATTATTGAAGTCCCAACAGGCGTCTATCTTGTGGAAGTAGAAGTCAAAGATAAGACATACAGAGGTATGCTGAATTATGGCTATAGACCTACCGTAAGCGCCGAGGCAAAAATAACATCAGAAGTGCATATTTTAGATTTCCATCAGGATATTTATGATGAAGAGATAAAAGTTTCATTTATTACAAAAATAAGAAATGAAATGAAGTTTAGAGAACTCTCTCAATTAAAAGGACAAATTATAAAAGATCTTGAATTCGCAAGAACTTTTGAAGGATAATTATCTCAAAATCACGTGAAGACATATAATTAAGACACAATATACTATTGACAAATATATGGTATTCAGTGCATATCTATTACTTAAAACTTTTTTTGCTAGTTTCATCAAATACTCCCCTTCTTGACAAAATAAGTTTAGATTCAGGCGAGGATTTCTAAAATACTCCACTTAGATATAAATGTTGACAATATTAGAATATTCTTTGTAAACATTGGCTTTGGGAGGTGTTTTAAAGTGTTACATAATTTTAAAATCGGCTCTTTCTAAATGTAAACTTATTCTGTAGGCTCCTTTAATATTTTTTGGAACTGATGTAAAATTTACATAAATAATTGATTGGAGAAAATTATGGCTAATGTAATAGAAGGTATGTTAACAGCACAAGACGAAAAATATTGTATTATTATTTCTCGTTTTAACGAATTTATAGGTTCTAAACTGCTATCAGGCGCTATTGATGAACTTGTGAGACACGGTGTTAAAGAAGATAATATTGATATTATCTGGGTACCAGGTGCTTTTGAAATCCCTTTAATAGCTCAAAAGGCAGCTAAAAAAGGTAAATACGATGCCATAATTACGCTTGGAGCCATAATAAAAGGTTCTACAGCTCATTTTGACTTTGTGGCTGCTGAACTGTCTAAAGGAATAGCAAGCGTTTCTCTTCAACACTCTATCCCTGTTATGTTTGGAGTGTTAACAACAGACAATCTTGAACAAGCTATTGAAAGAGCCGGCACAAAAGCTGGAAATAAAGGTTCTGAAGCCGCCAGAGGTGCTCTTGAAATGGTTAGCCTGTCAAAAAAAATATAGTTTAAAATATTTATCAAATATCAAAAATTACTGGTCTTGGCCAGTAATTTTGTTTATAAGCGCTTTTGACCATTTTCGTATTTTAATTTTGACTTTGATTTTGTGGAGTTCATTTAAAACAAATTTGGCTGCATCAAAGATTTTATCGCTTAATGTTACCTGATTGATCTTTTCGACTCTTTCATACATTTCAAAATTAGTGCCTAGTTGTCTTGAGCGTTTTCTTATGTAACGGATAAATTTTACTGTATGTTTTGGGATTTTATCTTTGTTTTCCTTGTACCAGTTCTCTTCTATGTCTATAACCGTTGTGAACAAGCCGGCGTCTTTGTTCGCGTTCAGCCAGGCTTCAATTTCTTCTACTGTGTCATTTATACCGGGCATTATTATGAACTTTGAACTTACCATATACCTTCCATCGACTAGTTTTTCGGCTTTTACGTCAATATTTTCAAGCGTCTGGGCTGCTGAATATTTTTTAATATTTTCCCTGACAGTATCGAATTTAGGCACTTGTTTGATTTTTTCATAAGTTTGAGAAAACCCTGCATCAGTAGAAACAACAACATTTAATCTGCCTTCTCTTATCCCTCTTTCCAAAACAGGACTATATTTTATACCTGATGTATGAACCCTGATATCATAAAACTTGTAATCCAGTAACAACTCAACGATTTCTTCAAATTCGCCGAGCAATGTGGGTTCTCCCCCGCCAAAATGTATGCTTCCTCCGGGCTTTAATATGTTTTTTTCAAGCATCTCTTTTATTTGAGGCAAAATGGAGTATGTCTTTCGATCTTGGAATTTGTCGGGATTTTGAGATGAGTAACAATAGATGCATTTGCTGTTACAATTAGTCCAATGACTGATATAGAGATTATTTATAGAAGTTACTTTATCATCCCACTTTTTTTCTTCCAAAAAAGGGCAATCTACGCAATTAACATTTATTTTCCCCTTTTTATGGAATTCTTTAAACTTGTTTTTAAGCCAGAAAATTCTATCAAAATCCAATTCCTGCCCATCATAGTTGTTACGAAGCATAACATGCCCGCCGCCACTATGTCCGCAATAACAGCACATTGTCATTTTGTGCTGAAAAAAGACAATACCTGACTCTATCCACTTACAGCTGTAATAGTGGTCTTTTTTCTTGCTTGTATATTGTTCGTTGTACTTGAACATCCGATTGCCTTTTATTTATTTTTTTACTTTTGCTTTTAGTTGAGAATTTTTCTTTTTGTACTCATTATAAACCATACAGGCCCTGTCAAATAGCCTCATTTGAAAATCGCCATTAGTGGCCTTGTTTTTAGCAAACAAAACCAAATCATAAATATGCTCGGGAATGTTTGAATGATTTTCGTGAAACCAGGCTATATCAATATCCAAATCCAGACTTTTTATACCCAGCTCTTTATTCAGCATAATCCATGAGTACATTTCTTTTTTGTTGTCATTGACTCCTGGAAGTATTATGTATTTTGTTGAAACCAGTTCTTTGTTTTGTCTTTGAGCTGTTGAGTATTTTTTCAGGTTTTGAACCACTTCATCAAAACAATCTTTTAGTTTAATTTTAGAATGCGTTTCCGCGCAGGCAGAATCCAAGGAAACAATTACTTTTACGACCCCTTTTCTTAATCCTTTTTCAATTGCGCTGCTGTATTTTATGCCGGAAGTGTGCACTTGAATATTTTTTATACCATAATCAATGAGAAGCTCTAAAAGTTCCTCAAACTCGGGATATATTGTTGCTTCGCCTCCAGCTATACTTACAAAGGCAGATTTTTTAAGTATTTTCTTTTCTATCATATCCTTTACGGCAGGTACAACATTGTAGTGTTTGTTGTTCTCGATTAAAACATCGTCTCTTATTGCGGGACAATATGTACAAGCACAATTACAATGTATCCAATGTGTAAAAAGAAGAGTGTCTATATAGTCTTTACTGTCCCAATGCCTTTTTTCAAGTTCAATGCAGCCTTTACAGCTTTCAAATGTAGCGCCTTTTTTTTGCACTTCTCTTTGTAATCTTTTTTGAGCAAAAACATTTTCCCAATCGATTGGTTCTCCCTGGTATTTGGTAACCAACTCGTAGCGGCCTTTACCCTCATGGCTTTGAGAGCAGCAAACCCTTATCACATTACAGTGATCGAAAATAATACCGTGTTCTAACCATTTACAGCTATAATATTTTTTTCCAAAACCAAACATAATCAGCTACCTTATGCCTTCTAATATCCAATATGCGTGAGGGTATATTTTACATAAAAGATTCAGTCTTTTGGTCTCGTTATAAGCATATTCTATTAATTCCCGGATATGTTTGTTTTCATTGTTTTTATTTTTTTCATACCAATCCATTTCGACATTTATTGCAGTTGCTTTTATGTTTGCTTCAATGTTATTTCTCAAAAACAAATCTATTTCTTCTTTTGTGTCGTTTTTTCCAGGCACTATTATATATTTTGTTCTTACTAAGTCATTTTTCTTGGTTTTTGCTTGGGCTCTTGAATATATTCTAAGATTTTCCCAAACTTTATCGTATGTTTTGACCCTTTTTATTTCTCCGTGCGTTTTCTTTTTCCCTGCATCTACAGATACTATTATCTTTATGCTCCCTTTTTTTATGCCTTTTTCTATTGCGGAGCTGCCTTGTATTGCAGAGGTGTTGACCACGATGTTGGAAAAATTATTATCCACAAGCAAATTGATTAATTCTTCAAATTCCGGATATATTGTGGATTCGCCGCCGGCAAGTTCAATTAAAGCATTTTTTCTTATAACTTTCTTTTTAATTGCATCTTTAATAGCAGGCAGGATGTTGTAGTATTCGGTTGAATCCTTTAGCTTCTGGTCATTAACTACAGGACAATAAGAGCAGTTTGAATTACATTTATTCCAATGTGTAATGATTATTTCACTTATATAATCGTCCGTATCCCAGTCCTCTTCCGTAAGAATTGGACATCCGACACATTTAGGCAGGATTCTTCCTGATTGTTGGAGCTCTCTTTGTCTTTGCTTTATCTTGAAAACCTTGTCCCAGTCGATCAATTCCCCGTTATAATTTCTTTGGATAAGAGGTCTTCCGCCACCTTTATTGTTTGGCATCGTGCAAACTCTCAGGCAATTATTTTGATCAAAGGCAAAACCGTGTTCTATCAAGGCACAACTTAGGTACCTCCTTGTTCTTGGCTTAAATATTTTTTTTGCCCACCCTAAAAATTTATTAACCGCCATTAAGCTCTCCTAGCTTGAGTGGAATCGATCCAGCCTATCTTTTCTTAGATTAGAGGCTCTTTCGTAAAGTTCACAAGATTCTATGTTGTAATCTGAATGATTATCCCAGATAAAGTCACTTAAATCATATATATGCTGAGGAATATTGTGTCTGTGTTCCTTAAACCAGTTGTCTTCTATATCAAATGCAATATGTTTTATGCCGGATACATATGTTTTTATCAGCCAGTTTTTTATTCCTTCCAGACTATCATTAACCCCCGGTATTATTACATATTTTGTTCTTATCAGGCCATTTGTCAAAGCGTATCTTTGCAAGTTTTCCCAAACTTTTTCATAACAAGGCACCTGTTTGATTTTAAAATATGTATCTGGATCTCCTGAATCCACTGAAGTTATAAGGGTAATTTTGCCGTGATACAATCCTTTTTCGATAGCTGGACTGTATTTTATGCCTGAAGAATGGATTCTGATATTTTTCATATCAAAATCAAGAAGCAGGTTCACAAGCTCTTCAAACTCTTCAAGAATAGTAGGCTCTCCGCCTCCAAAAGTTATTATCCCGTTTGGGTTAAGAGCTTTTTTGGCAATCATATCTTTGATTATCGGAAGAATGTTGTAGGATTGTCTTGTATTGAAAAATTCTTTATCTGCTTCTGTGTAACAATACGTACACTTACAGTTACAATGAGTAAAATGACCGATTAAAACCTCGTCAAAATAATCATTGTCATTCCATTTTTGTTTGTTTAAATAGTAGCAGCCTTCACATTTAGGATGAATCTTGCCCTGTTTATGGTTCTCTCTCATTTCTCTTCTTAATTCAAAGAGTTTTTGCCAGTCTATCTGTTCACCCTGATAATTTTCAATTTGAGGAATATTTCCGCCTCCAACATGGCTGCTGATACAGCAAATTTGCACACTATTGGAAAAAAAACTTATACCATGTTCTATATGTCTGCAACTGACGTACTTCAACTCTTGGCTCCGATTCCTCTACTCTCTAATTGTATTATATCCTTAATCCTTTTTTCTAACAAGGTTTTTATAATGTTCACAGTGTTTTGAATTCCTTGACTATTAAAAAGTTAGATGATAACTTATTATTAGGTTTAAGGGGATAAAATTAAGTGAAATACCTAAGCTGTAGATATATTGAACACGGGGTCGATTTCGAGCACAGAAGACTTGAAACTTGTTGCTTTACGTGTCATACAGGCGGCGGAGGCATTACTCTCCTGCCGAAATACAAAGGCGAAAAAATCGATTGGGATTCTATATTCGAGAAAAAGCAAGAATTTAGAAAAAATCATAGAGAAGGCAACTTATCTCCTCAATGCCTGGGATGCGTATTTCTGGAAGAAAAAGAATGGGATGAAGAAAATTACATCAATTTTCTTCAATTTAACCATTGGGTTCTTTGCAACAGCAAATGCCAATACTGCTACGCCGTTCAAAACAGAGAATACTACAGCAAACTAACTCCTTACAACGTTGTTCCCGTTATAAAGGATATGGTTGAAAGAAAAATATTAAGACCCGGGGGAGAAGTTTCCTTTGGAGGCGGCGAACCTACTATATATGAAGATTTTGAAGAGTTAATAAATATCCTTTCAGATAATGGTTTTTACAATATGAGAATTCACTCTTCAGGGATAAAATTCAGTCCAGCTATTGAAAGAGCTATAAAAGAAGGGCGTTTAAATGTAGTCGTTTCCATCGATTCAGGCAGCCCCGAAACTTACAGAAAAATCAAACAAGTGGATCAATACCATCAAGTCGTAGAAAATCTCAAAAGATACGCCGAGGCCAATAAAGAAGGCCATGGTTTGATGACGACAAAATATATAATTATTCCAAATATTAACGATAACGTTGAAGAAATAGAAAAATGGATCCAACAAACCGTTGCAGTAGGCGGCAAGTGGCTAGCGCTTGACATAGAAGACGTTTGGTACAAAAACAACCGCTCCACTATTTCGGAATTTTACAATTATCTTGTTGATTACGTGATAAAAAGAGCGGATCAGCTAGGTATGCGCTGGGAGTTATACGATAGAGCCAGAGGCTTAAAAGAAGGAAGAAATAAAATTGTTGGGTAAATTGCCAAGAATGTTTTTCCGTCCTTTGAAACTTTTTTTAAGTAAAGATTCATACTTAAAAATTAAAGATCATTACAATAAATCGGCAATTCAACCTTATGAGATAGTTTCATTAGGCACAAGCTGCTATCCCAAAACCATTCTTACAAGACACAAATTAAAAAAGACCAAAGCCGACGGCGAACTCTCCTTGCCTTTCGACTTAGCCTGGTTTCACGAAGCTGTTTTTGTCACTGAATTCATAAAAAATAACTTTGACGGTTTTTTCTCGGATATGAGATACATCGAAAATATAAACTGCTGGGACAACTATACAAAAATAAATTTCAGCCACGAAACAGGGTTTGGCCCTGAAGATAAGGATTTATTGATAGAAAAATACACAAAAAGAATTGAAAATTTTTCTAAAATAATGGACTCAGATCGCCCAGTTTTGTTTATTCAGTTTTTAAAAACACCCTCGGTAGGAGAGGATTCTACTAACTTATATAACGTCTTAAAAGAGAAAAGAAATGGAAAGCCTTTTGAATTATTGATTATCGACTGCGCGGATATAATAAAAGATTTTGCACCTGAAATAAATGTGCTGAAACTCACTCTTCCGTCTGAAGATGTAAATCTTTATGATGCTTCTTTTTATAAGTCAAAAGCGGGCAAGAAATTTGAAAAAAACATAATAAATAAATGCAAAAGCCTAATAAAAAAGAAGTTTAATTTTAACCTTACAATTTATCTATAAAATTTAAGAGCACCTAATAGGTGCTCTTTGTGCGTTATCCCAACGACTCCTCAATTTTGCCTTTAATCAAACTATAATAAGGATTGTTTATTATGTTTGATTCATTTAAATAACTTGCTCGACTCCAGCCATGCTGAGCTAGTGTCTCTTTATAGCTATAGACTTTTCCGGTTGAATCTGTTTGAGATTCTCCAGTAAACACGCTGTTTCCTGTACCATAAGTCCAATCAAATATACCTTTTTCATTAAATCCTAAATTCGCAATGCCGTTATTTCCATACATATTAGCCGTATCTACTCCGGCACCACCTATGAACAATGAATTTTTAGCATAGTCGGTAAGTTTGTCAGCTCCATCTCCGCCGACCATCATGTTTTTGTTAGCTGTCGCTTTATTTGTAAAGAAAGTATCATTACCTTTGCCACCGATAAATGCGCCTAGGGTTCCGCCTATATAGAATTCGTTTTCGCCGTTACCTGTTGCAACTACAGCTCCTTTACTTGTCTCACTTGTTTCTACTCTATTCGTAGATTTTTCTGATGAAACGTAAATATTATCTTTTCCGTTATCAAAAATTAAGTTATCGAATTTACCAAGAGTTTTACTTGCAGCATTACCAAGTTTTATATAGTTGTTATAGCTGTCTTTGTCACCTTCAAATATAACCGATGCACCTGATTTAGAAGAATCAAAAGTACTGTTGTTAGCTTTCCAGCTTATGTTATAAGGTGTTGAATCTTGATTTTTAATTGAAGCATCAATGCTGTGTCCGGAAAATTCCAAGCTGTTTTTTGCATTTGTTGCTTCAAATACAAGGCTACCATCATCATCAGTTTGTGCTATTTGTATAACAGTTTCTTTTGAAGAGCCTGAAGTTTGGCCTACTGAAAAGGTCATATCACCTGTAAAAGTACCAACTGATCCTACATTATAATTATTAAGATCTTTAAATGATAATAAGATTTGTCCATTAGCTGCTCTGGTTACGGAAAAAGTAGACATGTTATCTCCTTTTTATATACTTGTTATATACTTTAAAAAACATTTTTTGAGGCTCTATTTCAAGAAGGCATTTATTTGTTACAATCTGTAATATATCGGTCCGTCCCAAAAACTTGCTATAATTGTTTATTATATGGAGCCTGATTTTTATAGTAATTTATAAGAGATTTTTAAGACGCAATTTTAATACCTTTTAGGTTTTTAGATTATTAAGGGGCAAGTGAAGCTTAGTATGAATATATTACAAGTTAATAATTTAAATAATTCTAATAGGGCAACGTTAGAAGCTAAAGCTAAAGCAAACGTTGCTGTTCCTATTTCTTCAACTGCGAATGCTCCTGTAAACTATTCCGCGGAGAATATTAGAGCTTATAGACCGTCTTTCAGCGCCACTTTACAAACCCCTGAAGAAAAAAACAAATATAATGCCGTGCTCAAGAAAGCTGATGGACAGACGAAATCGTTAATCAACGCTATGCTTAAAACAGGCGTACTTTTAGATGCAAACTCCAACGATAAATCCACTGTATTGGACAACTTGTACAAAATAGCTACAGAGCCAAGAATACAAGGATTAAGCACAAAAAATGTTTTAGGTGAAACAGTTAAAGCTATAGCAAATCCCTACACCATCACTCAGGCTTTCGGAGATGTCCCTAGCAATATAGTTGGAGACATAGTCAACTATGTCAAACCAAAAGACATAAAACCCGAAGATCTTAACGTAAGATCTGCCAGCTGTGTAGCAACAAGCATAGAGTTTAATTTAGCCAGCAAAATGCCTGCTGAATTTGCAAGAATGTCGGCTGGTCTTTCTTCTGAAAAATATTCAGTAACTAAAAAAATCAAATTGTCTGACATTGCTCCTAATACAGTTGATGCTATATGGATGCTGAACGAATTCAACATGAAATATAAATTAGAAAACTGGGAAGATGTCGAATTGACTCTTGAACCTGACAGAAATGCAATTATAAGAGCAAGGATTCAAAATTCATACAAAGATCCTGATGAAAGATCATTAGTCGACGTTTTAATGCAATCCACCCTTATGAACATCGGCTCACAGAATACTTATGATTCATTGACTGATACAAGAACAGGAAAATACAACCCTGACAACAGGGGATTAACTGACATTGAAAAGAACTTTGCAGAAGAAGTCGCTCAAGGTAAGCCCAAAGTTTCTGTTACATATCAAATATTAGATGATCAAGGTATTTTAACCGGTTATGAAGCTGATTTTAAAACGGTAGAAAAACACATTTTAGACGCATTAAAAACTAACAACAATATAATTATCGGATATACTCAACTGGATGCCGACAAAAGAGTTATAAACGGGCATGAAATAACTATAATAGGCGCTGAAAAATCTGCCGACGGAAAGTTGATTTTTATCTGTAATGACACAGATGACAACAAATCTGAGCCGATAAAATGGGCCGCTGACGAACTTATTCCGTTGATTCACCATGCCGGCCTGCCAAAAGAAGTTTTAAAAGAAGACGTTGAATTTGTCGACAGCTGGAGAGAAGTTTTAACTATGTATAAGCAGGCTAAAGAAACGCCTCAACTTCAACAAGCTCAACCTGAGACATCAATTCAACCGCAAACTGCTGCATAATTAAAAAATCATACGCGTTATTGCCAAAATCATAAGTCCTTGGCACTCTAATGATTTCACCCGCAGGTTAACAAAACTTAACCTTTTTCTATGCGGCCGGGCAATTCTTTGTGCAAAAAATCGTTTATATAAACATAGGGAATCGAATTTTAAAAGGGGTAATAATACTTCAAAGAATAAAAGCTAATCATTAATACTTTTACTTGAAATTAATGATTTAAACAAGGTTAAACTCTCTCTCTCTTAATATCCTCGTGTTTATTTGATGTTTGCGCAAAAGCAAACATTTTTTTTGCGCAAAACCTTGCTGGATAAGAGTTTTTAGAAATGTAAAGTTGTTTTTTACAAAAAGGCAATTATTTGAGGTCAAAATACTTTATATAAACATAGGGAATCAGAATTTTATAAGGGGTAATAATACTTCAAAAAATAAAAGCTAATCATTAATACTTTTACTTAAAATTAATGATTTAAACAAGGTTAAACTCTCTCTCTCTTAATATCCTCGTGTTTATTTGATGTTTGCGCAAAAGCAAACATTTTTTTTGCTTATTTTTTATATAAAGTAACAAAAGATTAATATAAAGTGTAAAAATAACAAAAAATTTTTACTTGTTTATTTATAATAAAAGAATATAAGGAAGTGTCGGCGGAGGTAACATGCCAAATAACAACAATAATAGACGTATTGATATATCTGAAATGCCTAAACAGATACCGGACTTTAAAGGGTCTTATGAATCAAAAGACATTTTGATAGAAAAGTGGCTTACTGATTGGATTGAATCATCTTTAGCCAGCAAAAAAATTGTACCTAACAATTTGTTGCCTCAAAAAAACATACTTTCTAATTATCTGGGAGTAAGTGTAGGCACGGTGCAAAATGCAATAAGATATGTCGAAGACAAAGGTTACCTTGTATCAAAACAAAGAATAGGAACTATGATTGCCGACAAAAACGGTGACGATTCTTCTGTTAGAAAACTCACCTCCAAAAGGGAAAAAATCGTAGTTAAAATAAAACAATTAATTTTAGAAAAAAACATTAAAATAAACCAAACAGTCCCATCTTCTCGTAAGATTTCAGAAATCCTTGGTGCATCTGCAAATACCACAAGGCTTGCCTATGAATATTTATGCGGAACCGGAGTTTTAGAATCAAGGTTGACTCGAGGTAACGATGCAAATTGGATTTTGAAACAGATTCCAGTTCTGACAGAAGAAGAAATGGCTCTTGATAACAAACTAAATTCTGACACCCTTGTAAATAAGGTAGCGGAAGATTTAAAAAATTACATTTCTGAAAATTTAAAAGTATCGGATAGACTTCCTGCACACTATGAATTGGCGGAAATTTTAAACGTAAGCGTAAAAACGGTACATGATGCGATGAAACAACTGATATCAGACGGAATTTTGCTTGCAAGAAGAGGAAGATACGGCACTGTAATAATTAAAATGCCTAATGCAAATACTTTACAGCCCTTAAAAGAAACCTCTATATTCGCAAAAGCAGAAGATGCGGCATTTTACAGCTATCAAAAAGTTGAAAATTATATTAGAGACATGATTAGAGATAACTATGACATCGGCGAAAAATTACCTTCAATGGAAGAATTGTCGACTCAATTGGACGTCAGCACAAATACCATAAGAAAAGCCCTCCAAAACATCTCAAGACTAGGCATCGTACAATTCGGAAGAGGCAGATATGGCGGGACTTTTGTGACTGATATCCCTGAAGGAACTGAAAAACAAGCCTTCAAATGGTTGTCAGTAAATCTAAGTTACGTAAAAGTTTATAGCAACTAATGAGCAGAATTCCTCCAATATTTAGCTGTTTCGAGCAGAATTCACTGCCAGCTATAAAAGTGAGGGGAAGTCAGCAGCCTCATAAGTTGACTTCTGAAGAAGCGATGCATGAATTATTTCCAAAAATACATGACAAAACTATTTTAAAAGCATTAGTTGAACTTTCTAAAGTGGAATTTGAAAGTGATGATATTGCCTATATAAATTCTCTTGGAGCAAAGTTATCTTTTAAATCAGGCAAAGAAGTAATTAATTATTTAAGTGCAAACGGGACTAAAATCAAATTTGACAAAACGGCTGTTAAAGGCGTCTTTGCACAATATAACAACAAAGACAATGTTATTATTCTAAGCAATAAGTATTCCGGCTCTCAAGATCCCGCTGTAATATTTGCTATAGCAGAAGCAATTTTGCACGAGTCAGGGCATACAAAAGATAAAGATTCATACAATTCCGTCCAGGAAGAAATTGACAATCTGGCACTCAACGTTCTTGCGCATAAATATTTTTTAAAAAATTATCCTGATGCATTTAAATCTTCAACTTCTCCTATAGTAAAAGACGGTGTGAATATTTACGCAGACATGTTTTATTCCGAAGATCCTGAGAAGAAAGCTCTTGTCGAAAGACTAAAACAGAAATATGGACACCTTCCACCGGGCGATGTCGTACACCCAGCAAGTGTGTTAGGATTAAAAGTCAAATCATTTTAGATTAAAAAAACAATTTACTTAATTATTTTTTACATATCTACTTTGTAGCACTAGCAAAAAAAAGTATCTTTCGGCGTTTAAATACTATAGAAAAGCTATAACTTGTGTGTTATAATTCAATCAAAATTAAAAACCTTTTATTTCCCCCCCATTAATCAAGAATTTTATATATAGGTCAAAAACAAAATAATAGGAGGCTCTAGAATGGCTAACTCTATGAGAGAACTTACTGCAGAAAAAACTGTTGTTAAGTCTAAATTTAATGACGAATTCGACAAGTATCTAAAACGTCAATGCTTAAAAACCACATTTAATGGAATTGAGATCGAAACATTCAGCTGGTACAAAAAAATGCTAGGTTTAACTTAAATTCGAAAACAATATTTTTATTAAATAAAATAAATGCTACCTCAAAAGGGTAGCATTTAAAGTTTAAATTATTTGCATTACTTCTTCTAAAGTTTTCTTAGGTGGTTGCGCTGTTGATGAATCCAGAGGTGTTCCTAGCGTTAAAAAAGTAACTATCCTTGCTTCTTCTGTAATATTCAGTATCTTTTTGTATTCATAACTTGCAACAAGAGGGGCGCACATCCAGCAAGTTCCGTATCCCAGCGCATGTGCCGCAAGAGACATATTTTCTATTGCAGCGCCCATACTCAACAAAGACGAATCAGGCCTGAGTTGGTAAATCTCTTCTTCAGACATTCCTTTTTCTTTAAACAACTCATTCATGTAAGACTCTTTTTTGAACTCGACAGCGATTATCAGCACCGGCGCATTTATGAAAAATTCCGAATAACTTTTGGAAAAAGTTATCTTGTTTCGGTATGGCTCACTCTCTTTCCAAGAGGCAATTTCATCATATTTTTTTATTAAAGCATCATGTAATTTTTGTTTTTTTTCGATGTCGTATATTGCGATAAATTTCCAATTTTGTGTATTAGTTGCGCTTGGAGCCAGTCTTCCCGCATCAATAATTCTTTTGACATCTTCTATTGGAGGGTGGTTTTCTTTATACTTTCTGATAGTCTTTCTAGTAGTTATTACATCAAAAAAATCCATGGGTTAAACCTTTCTTTTGGAGTGACTATGACTAAAAAAATAACTCTTATATTAGTTTTTATCTTTATAGTAATTATATCTATAACATCTTCTCTTGCAAACGGTATTAATTATAATGTTTATAAGCCTCAGAGCTACTCCGCATCGAATATAAGCATACCAAAAGAGCAGGTTCTTTTCATTCTTGATTGTTCAAATAGCATGAATGAAAATCTGGGAGAAAAAACCAAAATCAAAATGGCAGTTCATACACTCTCACAATTATTGCCCAGATTGTCATCGGAAATAGCTGTTGGACTTAGAGTTTATGGTCACAAAAATGGATTTTTGCCTGCTCAAAGCTGCACTGCCTCCGAGCTGGTTACACCGATTTCTCAAAGCAATGCAAGTGCTGTACAAAATCGTCTTTCAACTCTTGTTGCCCGTGGATGGACACCTATTACATATTCTTTAAAACAAGCTGTTAGTTACGATTTTGCAGGTTATGTAGGCCCAAAAAGAATCATATTACTGAGTGACGGTGGAGAAAACTGTGATGAAAGCCCTTGTGATTATGCAATTGATCTTATGAGCCGAAGAGATGACATCAAAATCGACGTTATCGCTTTTAACATTGATGATGAAGAGGCTAATAACCAGCTTAAATGTGTTGCTCTAGCGACATCAGGCAAATTTCACTCGGCAAACACAAGTGCTGAATTAATGAACAGCCTTATGGATTCAATGAATATTGAAAAAGACGTACAGGGATTTGTTATAAAAAAATAGTACCAGATAAAACTCCGGTACTATTCTTAATTATTTTGAGAAAGATTAGTCGTTGTATAGTGGTGCTAATCTTGCTTCTTGTTGAGGTATCAAGCCTGCTGAAATCGGTAAGTATACTCTGTAATCGATTTCAGGGAAACAGTTATCAATTGATTCTATTTCACTGAGTTTAGCTTCGTCAATACTTCCTGCATCTATCATGTCCGCGATAAATTCAAATCTTTCAACGTGTTCATTGAACCTGTCTGTAGCATAATCTTTCGCTTGCCATGTAGTAATCAAGAACGGCCAGTCAGAACTTTGTAACAGTAGATTTTCTCTTGCTAACTGGTTTAATGCTCTATGTAAAAGTTTATCCTCAGGAATGTTTTCAAACCTATGAGTTATATCTGACATTCTTTTTTCACATCCGTGAATAATAGGCCACATCCATTCAGTTAAGTGGTTTTGCCATACATAGAAGTGTCCGCCGGCACCCCAAGAGCTTTCAGGGATTTGAATAGCTTCTGTTGGCGGGTGTTTTTCCAAGTATTCAGCAGCGGTAAGTCTTTCAACTTCAGGCAGATATTGGCTGAATTTTTTGATAACTTGTTTAATAAATTCAACACCTTCAAACCACCAGTGTCCGAATAACTCGGTATCGAATGATACCATAACCAGACCTTCTTTATTGTTAGCGATTTTATAATCATTTAGAATGTGATAAATCAATGTTGTGTAGTGATCTGAGTTCAAGTTCACTTGAGACATTGCCAACACAGGGTCATAAAGCATTTTATCACCCAAATCAGTTGTAGGAGAAGTTATTCTCCAGTAATGCATACCTGATTTATCGTCTTTTTTATGGAACTCTCTGTAGCATCCGTCGCCAGGGTAACCGTCAGCAGCTGACCATACCTGGAATCCGGCTCTGTCATTTCTTCCCATAACTGCTACCTGTGCATCAGGGAGCCAATATGCTGAGAATGTGTCATATCCGGTTGCTTCTCTTTCTGGAAGCGGAATATATTCAATGTTTCCATAAACACCGATTACACGTCTGTTTCCGATTGAGTTTCCGCCTTCAATTACGTGAGATTCTGTAAAGAAATACTCGATTTCATTGTTTTGAAGAGTAACTTCTATAGCAGGTCTCCATCTGCACTCGCCGTCTTTGCAAGTGTATTCATAACCTTGTCTGTATGCACATTCAGGTAACCAAGCACCTTTTGCTTTTTTGCCAAACAAACGGGCAGTTGTATCAGCACCGACTTTGAACTGAGCATTTAAATTGGCGTCTGTGCAAAGTAATGGTGAAAAACCGTGAGTTGCACCCGATGTAGTGATTTCTATACAACCAAGATCTTGATATTTTCTGAAAGCGCCGATAAGGTCTTTGTTATATCTGTTTATAAAACAGTCTTTCAAATGGTTGAACCAATCAAAATAATATTTTGCCAAATATTTTAAATGCTGAGAATGTGCAACGTTAGGATCCGGGTATCTTTCCAAATCTCCAGATACAGCTTTGATTCTTGAATCCAAATATGCAATAAAACCTTCTTTAAGGTGTTCGTCATTTAATTGTTCTGCCAAAATAGGCGTAATACCGACTGTAAGTTTTGCTTTGATACCTTCTTCTTCATATAATTCTGAAATTGCATTCAGTAATGGAACGTATGTTTCACACATACATTCATATAGGTTTTCTTCCCCGAAAGGCCACATACCGGCTTTTCTATAGTAAGGAAGATGGCTGTGTAACATAAATACGAATGAACCGACTGACATAAATTGTCCTCCAATGTTTCTTTTGTGTCTCTATATATAAAATTCCTGATTATATATTGTTATAGCACAAAAAGAACTAAAATATAACCCATGAGAACTAATACTTTAGTATAGTTTACAAATCATTACGAGAGCATTTTGGAGTTTGAAATATTCTGTAAGCCTGTTATAATATGAATAAGTAGGACATTGAAAATTAAATATGGGGACGTTTTGGATTTGACAGTGTGATCGATGTATCTAAGCTGCGAGTCTCAGCGCTGTTCTGAGTTATCAACGAGCAAAACTAAAATAAACGCTAACAACGTTGTAAAAGCTGATTTTTCTAGAGCTAGAGCTCTAGCTGCTTAATAATTTAGGCAGTCAGCCACTCTATCAGGCCAACTTGCCGTTTGATAGGGTAAATTATGCAAGTTGCAGTATGGGGACGAGAATTAACCATATCAAGACTTTTCTCAAAGCGCGTATCGCTTAAAACTGCTTGGTCCTTAAAATAGGTTGCGGATGTTTTCCTTGTTAGGGACGAGATAAAAGCACCTACACTCGTAGACGTTTATGTACTTCCATTCTGGACGAGAGTTCGAATCTCTCCGTCTCCACCATTTAATTTCAGATTTGGACAGTAGTCCGTTTTTCGTACAAACATCCCCGGTCCTGCTTGGATTTCCGGGGATGCAAAGTTTAAAGAGAATTTATATTCAATAAATTCTCTAATTTTTTATGCCAAATTTTGCCAAAATTCTCTGTTTGCGATTCACCTAGTCCGTTTTTATAAATAATCAATTTTGCAAAGCAGAAAATATGTTAAAATATTTTGTTAAATAATATGCTAGAATGGATAAAAATTTGAATAAAAATAAGAATACAGTTGCGAAACGAGATAAGGTGAAAAATGAAAGATAAAAATACAAGTATATTAGGTGGTAATTTTAGGGGTTTAGTTTTTCTGTTAAATAGATTTCGCCTGGATATCTTAAAAATATTTTTTTCAATATGTTTTATTTTTTTTATTATGAATCGCTATTTAAATGATTATTTATGGTTAACAAAGATTACGCCTGATTTGAATCCGACTTATAGCTATAGCTTTGGTACAGCAATATTTGTTTTATCAACAACTATATTTGTTGGGGGATTTTCAGTGATAGTTAGTTTGCTTTATATATTTACTTCTCTTCTTCCAAAATTAAACAAAGTAAACCAATCGAAATTAGTTACTATTTCTTTTCTAAGTGTTTTATTAATGCATTGTTTTCGCATTTTATTAATAATATTTGACTACATTCAAATGGAAGGCTTTAATACACTAAAAATAATCAATTCCTTTATTGTATATTTTTCGATGACCATACAAGTGTATATCCCTCTTGTAATAACTGTTTTAATCGTAATTTCTATTAATGCTGTAAAAAAATAATAAATGAGGGAATAAAAGATGACGGAAATTTATAATGAATATTTGACATTGTCCTGCCCCCGTATAATTGGTCCAGAAATAGAGTTAGTAATTTGATAGAATGCCATCGAAGAAGAAAGCAATAGAATCTATTACTTTAAATAATTAAATAAGAGACTTTTGCTGACAAAACTACAACCACCACCATTTAATTTCAATATAAAAGACTAGTCCGTTTTTCTATTAAGAAAATACCGCACAGAGCGGGCTTTGCCAAATTAAGAGACTTTTGAAAAAATCATTTTCAGAGAATTTAAGAGAATTCTTTCGCAAATTCTCTTTTTGCAAAAGAAAAGAGTCCTTTTTTATATAAATTAGCTTTGACAAAGGGAAAATGAACTTTAATCCAAACGATAAAAATTTTTCAATCTGGTATTCTAAAAATATTAAAGATTCAAAAAATGAGAAAACAAAACAAGCAAAAGCAAATCGTTGTTATTTATGTGGAAATAATTGCTCTTCGTATTGCAATTCACATTCTATTCCTCAATTTATTCTTTCTAACCTTTCAGAAATTGGTGAATATTCCAATTACGAGGCCTTTGCTAAATTTAAAATAAATAAGGATAAAACAGGAAAAAATAACGCCGGTACCTTTCATACGATTTGCAACAATTGTGATAGCCTATTCTTTAAGGACTATGAAGATCCATCAATATATGATTCTTTAAAAGCCCCTTTAAAACAAGAAATATTATATCAAATAGGAATAAAAAATCTTTTATTTCATATTAATAAAGCAAACGAACAATTAAGTTCTTTATATGCTCAACATCTTTATTTTGAATCAGTAAAAGATAAATTGTTAAGATCTACAATTGATATTCAAAAATTAAAAGAACAGCAAAAAGATTTGATGTTCTCTGCATGCAAACGATTGGAATTTTACGAAAAAACACTTGCCTATGATAAATGGTGCTATGAAGAAAAATACAAAGCATTTGATGTAATATTGCAAGAAGAACTTAATTACAATGTGCCTATTGCAATACAGTCTATGATTCCAGTTAGTAAAGGGTTAAGTGGTGAAATTATAAATGATTTTGTCAACATGATGCATTTTTTGCATATTTGCGTATTTCCACTTAACAACAAAAGCTTAATACTCCTTTTTTGTCATTCATCTGGCACCGAATATGATATTTTCAAAAAGGATCTTCAAAAAAAGCAACTTATGGAGCAATTAGAAATAATTAATTATATGATATTTCTTTTTTCAGAAGATTATTTTTGTAATACAAATATTTTAAAAAGAATTGAAGAAAATAAAAATTTGCAAACTGTTTGTCAGTATTTATCAGAATGTGATTTATCTAAACCTATTGTTAAAATACCAAATTTATTAAGCAGGGAATATTCTTGTCCTGCGTCCATATAATTGACCAGAAGTAGAGTTAGTAATTTGATAAACTTGCTATTCTGAGTTGATTTACTAGAATATTATCTATGAAGTAGTAAAAAATTGGGAAATGTATCATGTTATCTGACACAATTGAAACAAAAAGAATTAAGGATGAATCTGAAGTCGAGTATTTATCTAGCATTATTGAATCAACAAAAATTAAAAATCCTTATGAAACAGAGTTTTTACAATCCGTAGAAGAAGTTATAACAACCTTGAAGCCAGTTATAGCTCAAAATGAAGAATTCAAAAAAACATCTTTACTTGAAAGATTAGTTGAACCTGAAAGGGTTGTAATGTTCAGAGTCCCCTGGATTGATGATAATGGCAAAGTACAAGTCAACAAAGGGTACAGAGTTCAATTTAATAGCGCAATAGGACCTTACAAAGGCGGTTTAAGATTTCATCCAAGCGTAAATCTTAGCATTATGAAATTTCTAGCATTTGAGCAAATTTTTAAGAATGCTTTGACGGGATTGCCAATTGGCGGAGGAAAAGGCGGAAGTGATTTTGACCCAAAAGGCAAATCAGACAATGAAGTCATGAAATTTTGTCAAAGTTTTATGACTGAACTTCAAAGACATATAGGAGAAAACACGGATGTTCCCGCGGGTGACATTGGTGTCGGTGCCAGAGAAATAGGATATTTGTTTGGACAATTTAAAAGAATTAAAAACATCTACGAAGCAGGGGTTTTAACAGGAAAAGGAACTGAATACGGCGGCTCTTTAATTAGAAAAGAAGCTACCGGATATGGCTTAATATATTTCATGCGTGAAATGTTGAAAGCAAACGGAAAAGAATTAAAAGGTAAAACCGTTAGTATTACAGGTTCAGGCAATGTTGCAATATATGCTTGTCAAAAAATACAAGAATACGGCTCGAAAGTTGTAGCAATGAGTGACTCAAATGGTTGCATTTATGACAAAGATGGTATTAATCTTGCTGCTATTCAACAAATCAAAGAGATCGACAGGTTAAGAATCAAAGAATATTTGAAATACAACCCAAATGCCGAATACATGGAAACTCAAAACGGGAAAACACGCATATTTGATATAAAAACAGATATCGTCTTACCTTGTGCAACACAAAATGAAATTGACCTGGAAACAGCCAAAAAACTTGTTTCTAACGGGGTATTTGCCGTTGGCGAAGGGGCTAATATGCCTACTACAATTGAAGCTACCCATTACTTATTAGAAAATGGCGTTTTGTTCGCTCCAGCAAAAGCAGCAAATGCCGGTGGTGTTGCAACTTCTGCACTTGAAATGTCCCAAAACTCAATGAGATATTATTGGTCATCTGAAGAAGTTAATGAAAAGCTTGATACGATTGTAACAAATATTTTTGAAGCTTGCCAAAGTGCTGCAAACGAATATGGATATGGGAATAATTATGTAGCAGGTGCTAACATAGCGAGTTTTATGAAAATATCAAAAGCAATGATGTCACAAGGCATTGTATAAAAGATAACAGAAAAAATTTCCCTGATACTCAAATTTTTCAGAGACTTTTGCTGTATTAACCGAAGCCACGACGATTTAATTTTTAGGTTTGGGCATTAGTCCGCTCTCTTGCAAACATCTACCTTACTGCTTGGATTTTTGGGAATGTAGAATTAACAGAGAATTTTTATGGCAACTTTACAGAAATTTTCTGTTTAAGATTTATCTAGTCAGTTTTGAATATTTTTTCTCTTGAATTAATGCCTATAAAGTTTGAACGACTATGTGAATATAAGAGTTTGTTATGCGATCTAGGCTTGGATTTGATAAGATTTTTATAAAACCAAATATATAGGCAAGTTTATTAATATACTTGTTTCTTTTTGCGTAACAAATTCTTATAATCAGCAATTTATATTACAAACACCTCTCAAAAATTTGCTAGAATGGATAAAGTTTTAATAAAAATAAAAATACAAATGTGAAGTGAGGAAATATGGAAGAAAATCATTTAGCTATAAATGATAAAATAACTAGCTTTTTTAAAGATAAAATATTTATTTATGCATTAATTACTGCACTTATTAGTTATTATTTTTATTTTGATCATGCTAGATATCCTTTTGATAATGAGATAATAAGTACATCAATAATAGAAATTATAGTTTCCGTTATTATATATATTTCCTTCATTTTTATTGAAAAAAAATCTCTTAAATTTGAAAGCAAAATGTTCTTTAAATATTCAATACTTTTTTCATTTTTTATGATTATTATTTATTATACGAGTTCATTATTTTTGTATATTTTCGCAAATAAGAATAGTTCAATTCAAGGATTGAATTTTGCCATCGCTTGGCTAATTGGAAGAACAATAATAATTTATATGTGTTTAACGGCTACAATCTTTATTTTAAGAACGTCTATGAACTGTATTAAAGCAGTACTAAATTTAAAGTAGTAATTTTTTTAAATTAGGAGATATTTATGGAAATTAAAAGTATAACAAGAGAACAATCTGCTGCAATACATATAGATAAAATATTGTCCTGCCCCCATATAATTGGTCCAGAAATGTTGGTGGAATATTTCTTAGAATAGGGATTTTTACAGACTTTTGCTGTATTAACCGAATCCTAAATAAACGATTACGACAATCAAACTTTGAACTCATAATAAAAATATGCAAAACCAGATAGGTTTAATCTGCAATTGATTTTTAACTTCTTTATATTTATGTTTTTCTTGAATTTTGATATTTTAGCAGGATAATTTTATTGAAAGAAGCTAAGCTAAAGATGATATTTTTATTTACTTCAATAATCTTATTTGTTTTTTCAGGTTTAGCCCAAATACTCTTTAAGGAAAAATATAAAGCAATAATCTTTACTTTATTTTCAGGACTTGCAACAGTTTTGGGGCTAATCCCAACTACTATTGTCTTTTTTAAAAATAAAACTTTTTTAAAAACCGTAGACTTTAGCGGATTAATTGGGAATGTCAATTTTGTACTTGACCCTTTATCAGCGGTCTTTGTTCTTATTATCCTGATGATAGGATTATTTGCAATAATTTATTCCAATAAATACCTAGAACCGTATAAAAAAGATTTATCTACGCATTATTTCTTTCTTGGACTTTTTATCCCCGCCATGATTCTTGTTGTAACAGTACAAAATATTTTGATGTTTTTAATTTGTTGGGAAATTATGAGTCTGTCTTCCTTCTTCCTTTTATTATTTGAAAACGAAAAAAAAGAAGTCAGGCAAATTGCCATTAATTATTTAATTTCTATGCAAGTAGGCGCATTGTTCTTGTTTTATGGATTCATTTTATTGAACTTAAAAACAGGAAGTTTGAATTTCGCAGACTTTCAGGGACAAATATCAAATATTATTTTTTCCATATTCTTAATCGGGTTTGGAGTAAAGGCCGGATTTATACCGCTTCATACCTGGCTTCCAAAAGCACATCCTATAGCACCTTCTCATATTTCGGCATTAATGAGTGGTGTTATGATTAAAACAGGAATTTATGGAATCCTAAGAATACTAACTTATGTAGAAACACCGTCTTTGTTTATTTCGTATTTAATATTGTTCATAGGTGTTATTTCTGCATTTTGGGGCATTTTATATGCGGTTGCTCAGAGAAATTACAAAAAAATGCTTGCATATTCTTCCATAGAAAATATTGGATTAATTACAACTTCACTTGGACTAGCAATGCTTGGATTATGCTATCAGAATACCATTATGGCCGGATTTGGGTTTTTGGGTGTATTTGCCCATATTATTAATCATTCCATTTTTAAATCGCTTTTATTTTTGGCTGCGGGTTCTGTCGATTCAAAAGTACATACAAAAGATTGCGAAAAACTTGGTGGATTAATTAAGTCCATGCCTTACACCGCAAGTTTATTTTTAGTCGGCTCAATTGCTATCTGCGCAATGCCGCCGTTTAATGGATTTATAAGTGAGATTTTTATATATTTAGGTATCCTTAGCAGCTTCGCATCAAAAAATCATTTTTTATACCCTGTATTGATGTTATCTATCGGAATACTTGCTTTCGTGGGGGCAATGGCTCTAATTTCATTTGCGAACATGTTTAGCATAATTTTTTTAGGTATGCCAAGAAGTGAAAATGCTCAAAAAGTAAATAATGACAATCCAAAATCCATGTTGATTCCAATGTTTATTTTGGCAATATTTACTATTTTAATAGGAATATTCCCTGCCGCCATTGTATCTTTACTTGGTGGCGTTTGTTCAATGTTCTTAAAAACACCATTGACTGTCCCAAAACAACTATTGGCAAATATATCAATCTTTAACTTGATTCTACTGGTTTTAACAAGCGCTCTTCTGCTTATAAAAACTCTAATCCTAAAAAATAAGAGTGTAGTTAAACATAAAACCTGGGGGTGCGGATATCAGAACGTTTCCGCTAAAATGCAATATTCTAATTATTCTTTCTCAAGACCATTTTTAGGGTTCTTAACCCCTTTATTTATTCGGGAGCTTGATTTTAAAACTATAAAAGAGTTGTTTCCACAGAAAACTCATTTTAAATCAAAAGTAATTGATATATTTGAATTTTATATAGTAAAGCCGATTGTTGAATTTGATAAATTTTTTATCTCTAAATTTTACTGGATACAAAGCGGTAATATCCAAAAATATTTGTTATACGGCTTAATTTTCTTAGTTATAACAATAGTTATGGCGGTAAAATTATGATGCAATTCTTATTACTTTTAATTCTCCCATTTTTATTTATTGGTTTGATAAACAAAACAAGAGCTGTTATTACAGGCCGCGTAGGAGCATCAATTTTTCAGCCATATTTTGACTTTTTTAAACTACTCAAAAAAGGATTAGTAATAAGTGAAACTACATCATTTATTTTCCAAATTGCGCCTTCTATTAACCTGGCGTGTGTAATAATGGCGGCTGTTTTGATTTGTATTTTTCATTTTCAAGGCGATTTTATATTATTTGCTTACGTTTTAGCCCTTGGGAAATTTTTCAGTATAATTGCCGCAATGGATACAGGGTCAAGTTTTGAAGGGATGGGCGCAAGCAGAGAAGCAAGCTATACATCCCTTGTAGAACCTGCATTTTTTATAATAATTTCTTCTATTTGCGCCATAGGTCATATTTATTCTTTTGAGAGTTTATCTAAGATTTTAGCTTTAAATAATAAAATTTGGCTATTAATAGTTATCTTAGCCGTTATTGCAATATTTTTGATGATATTAATAGAAGGCTCCAGAACACCGGTTGACGATCCTACGACACACTTAGAATTAACAATGATCCACGAATCAATGATTTTAGACAATTCCGGAGTTGATTTAGCGTTAATTGCCTACTCAAGCGCATTAAAAATGTTACTTTTCACCGGCTTGATTTCTTCGCTTTTAGCTCCCGATTCAATTCTTGGAACAATTATCGTGATTTTAGCTGTTGCTGTAATCATCGGATTTATCGAGTCTGTATCGGCAAGATTAAGATTAACTCATATTATTGAATACACTTTTGTCTTAATTACCGTTGCACTTATTATAATGGCCTTATCGCTTTTAAACCTATATGGAGGTTTGATTTGATTACTTTATTAGTTTTAATATTTGGATTTTCTATTCTTTATATGGCGGCATCAAGCAGAACCTTGGCTCAAATAAATATGCTTAGGCTTCAAGGCATTTTACTTTGTTTGATTACAATCATTTACCATCATGAACAAGAATTAATGATGTTTTTGTTACTGATTACAGAAACTTTTGTGGTGAAAGCGGCTTTAGTACCTTCTTTTTTAAAACACGTTGCAATAAAGAATAATATAAAAAGGGATTCAGACCCGAGGTTCCCGCATTTTTATTCTTTGGCTGTTTCCAGTTTTATTTTTTTAGGCGGTTTGCTTGTATCAAATATCCATAGTGAATATTTGACAAGTGTTTCAAAACTGTATTTTGGAATAGCACTTTCAACGATAATAATCAGCTTTTTCTTTTTAACAACAAAGAAAAAATTAATAACACATGTAATAGGTTTTGCAATGCTCGAAAACGGAATTTTCTTACTTTCCTTTTCAGTTGCCAAAGAAATGCCTATGATTATTAGCTTGGGGGTTTTGCTTGATGTGTTCATTGCAATATTCACTCTAGGCCTTTTGGTTGGAAAATTTGAACAAGGATTTCATAATCCGGACGTTTGCCAGATTTGTAATTTGAAAGACTGTGATTGCGATGAATAGTTATTTTATTTTAGATAGTTTAAATATGATTTTCTTGGCTGTTTTAATTGTCGTAACAGTCGGCATTATAATCTATCAAGGAATAAAAGATTGGAAATACAATATTATATTTTCATTGTTTTTCTTATCAATGGTAGGTGCAATTTTAAGCAATCATCTGGGGTTAACTTGGGTGTTCGTCGAGGCAACTACTCTAACAAGTGCCTATTTGATTTTGCAAGGCAAAACAGAACATTCACTGGAGGCGACTTGGAAATATGTTTTCTTATGCTCGATAGGTATTTCTGTTGCATTTGTAGGGATAATAATGCTTTTGATCGGATCAAATACCGTAAGCTCACTTTATTATAATAATTTATATGCAAATGCGACGGTAATAGAACCGTTTTGGTTAAAATTATCTTACGCATTTATTTTAGTAGGTTTTGGCACAAAAGTCGGTTTGGCTCCGGTTCATTTCTGGCTTCCAGATGCTCACGCCGAAGCCTCATCACCTGTTTCAGCTATGCTTTCTGCAACACTTTTGAATTCTGCTTTTCTTGTCATTTTAAGATACACGAAGTTAATGGATTTGGCAGGTTTGTTTAAATACGCTCATGTTCTTCTTTTGGTGATGGGAATCCTCTCAATATGCATAACGGCCGTATATGTATTTAAAATTGTCAATTATAAAAGAATGTTGGCTTATTCTTCCATTGAGAATATGGGAATAATGGCCATCGGAATTTCCGTAGGTGGGGTCGGCGTTTTTGCTGCAATTTTGCATTTAATAGCACACTCATTAATAAAATCATCGTTTTTTATGACTGCAGGAAATATTTTGCATACTTATAAAACAAAAGAAGTGTTAAAAGTTCAAGGTTTACTTGAATCTGATAAAATAAGCGGATGGCTATGGATATTTTGCGGAGTATTTATTCTTGGTATTCCTCCTTCACCGATATTTTTCTCAAAATTTTTAATATTAAAACAATTATTTGTTGGTAAGCATTTTGTTCTTGCGGGAATATTTTCGCTTTTAATAACGGTTGTAGCATATGGAATTATAAGAGCAGTTATAAAAATGTCTTTTTCTCCGTCAAATTTGAATAATGAAACAAAATTGCCTCTAAGAAACTATTTGCCCCAAATATGCTTATTATCCTGTGTTTTAATTTTAGGTTTTTATATCCCGACTTGGCTTTATGACTTAATTAGGGAGGCCATTAAATGTATTTAGAAATTAAAAACAATCAAGCTGTAAATAAATCTGAAATACCTATAGATAACTTTAAAAATCTAAGAACAGATCTTGTATTGAAGAAGATGAGGGTTATACAGTTTTTTGTGAATCAAGAAGATGAAAAAAACAGGCTATACTGCATTTTTACCCGAAATGAGATGACACAAGACAAAGCGAAACTTTTTGTTATCTCCAGTTATATCGAAAACAAATATGAATCAATGACATTAGCGAACCCCGCATTGCATTTGTTTGAAAGGGAGATTTATGAAAATTTCGGAATAGAACCAATCGGGCACCCTTGGTTAAAACCAGTGAGAGAACAAGAAGGCTATGAATTTTTAAAATCAGATGACAGACAAACACATGAGGTTTCTGTTGGTCCTGTTCATGCCGGGATAATTGAACCTGGGCATTTTAGGTTTTTGTGTAACTCCGAAAGAATTAATCATTTAGAAATTCAACTCGGTTATCAGCATCGAGGCGTCGAAAAAATGTTAAAAAATAAACCATCAGTTCAGTTGGCTGAATCTGTTTGCGGAGACAGCTCAATAGCATATGCAATCACTTTTGCTCATGCGATGGAAGGTTTATCCAACATTACCGTTGATAAAAAATCAAAACTAATAAGAAATATAGCATTAGAGATGGAAAGAATTGCGATTCATATTGGCGATTTGGGTGCGATTGCAGAAGATATTGCTTATAAAATCGGTTCCGCGGTTTTTGGAGTCACAAGAACATTAGTTATTAATACTACGCTTGAGATTTGCGGTAATCGATTTGGAAAAGGATTAATAAAAATTGGCGGAGTAAATTTTGATATAAACGATGAAATGAAAGAAAAAATTTCAAAAATGCTTATTGAAGTTGAAAACCGCATTGATGAAATGATGAACGCGATGAACAATAATGCCTCAGTCTTATCAAGACTAGAAAGCACTGGCATTATCGGAACAAAACATGCCAAAGAAATCGGAATAGTAGGACCTGCTGCACGTGCTTGCAATATAAAGATTGATGCGAGAAAATTTGATGATGAAAAATTTGAAATAACGACAACAGGCGGCGGAGATGTTCATTCAAGATTTTATATAAGATATTTAGAAATCAAAAAATCAAAAGAAATCATAGAAAACCTTTTAACGCAATTAGAAGGCGAAATCAATACTGAAAAACAAGCAATAAACTTGGCTCCAAACTCTTTTGTGAATGCAATTACAGAATCTTGGAGAGGGGAACTTGTTCATTCTGTTGTTACCGATAAAAACGGTCATATTCAATCATATAAAATCAAAGATCCGTCTTTTAACAACTGGTTCGGACTTGCAATTGCAAACCGCAACGGACAAATATCTAATTTCCCTGTCTGCAACAAGAGCTTTGACCTTTCTTATTGCGGATTTGATTTATAGTTAATATTTGAGGTAAAAATGTTAGAAACAATAAAGTGCGCTAAACTACAAAAAAATCAGGTTATAAAAGATATTAGAAACGCAACTGTTTTAGGAAAATTCCGTGGTTTGCCTCAAGTCAATATCCGAAACTGCACTAATTGCAATGAATGCAAGAACATTTGTCCGACAAATGCAATCACAGAAGATATATCTATTGATTTAGGCAAATGCATTTTTTGCGGCGAATGTGAAAGAGTATGTTCCTCTAATGTTATTAAATTTAGCAATTTCCATAAAATAGGTTCAGGAATCAGAGAAAGCTTGCTTATAAAAGGCGAGCTGGATTCGATAAAAACCAGCGATTTTATACATAAAACATTTGGGCGTTCATTAAGATTAAGACAGGTTTCGGCAGGCGGATGCAATTCTTGCGAAATGGAATTGAATGCTTGTTCCAATGCGAATTTTGATATGGGAAGATTTGGTATTGAATTTGTGGCCTCCCCCAGACACGCCGATGGAATAGTGATAACAGGACCGATTACAAAAAATATGGCTAAAGCGTTGGAAGACACTTATTTAGCAATAGCAGAACCTAAAATTGTCATTTTGGTAGGTGCTTGTGCTATAAGTGGCGGAATATTCCAAAATTCAGAAAATTTAAACAGGGAGTTTTTAGAAAAATATAAAGTTGATTTATATATCCCTGGCTGCCCTGCTCATCCACTTACTATAATCAATGCTATTTTAGATTTTTTACAATAGAAACTTCAAAATATTTTGTAAATTAGAGTTTTTTATTTCATCGTTTGTTAAAAAGTTATGTTTTCTGAATAACAAAGGCTTATTACAATCTGCTCACCCGCTATTAGCAAACCCAATTGTTCTTCACCCTTATAAATAGTCCATAGTTTAAGAGGGAATCTAGTAAATTCCCCATTTTGATTTTAGTAATGCCGGTAATTCTTTTTCAATTATTTTTGAGGCACGCTTTGAATGCATAAACCCGGGAGGGGTTTTTGAGCTGATTTTAAGCGTCTCGATAGTTGCAATCAAACACGAAGTCAGAGCATCTATGTTATAACCTCCCTCAAGGATATACATAAGTTTCCCGTCACAATATTTGTCTGCTAAAAATGTTAAAAACATTGTAATATTTTCAAACCCATTCTCTGTCAGATTTAGTTTGCTTGAAGTGTCATCTTTGTGCCCGTCGAATCCTGCAGCGACTAAGATTATTTGCGGCAAATAGTTATCTACGATTTGCTGAATAATTTTCCCGAAAATATAAGAATATTCTTCATCACCAAAATAAGCGTGAACAGGAATATTCACATTATACCCGGCTCCATTCCCAGAGCCTGTTTCGGTTGTTTTTCCCGAGTTTGGGAATATATCATTTTCGTGTATAGAAACTTTTAAAATCTTTCCGTTTTCATACAAAATCTCTTGGGTTCCGTTCGCATGATGGGCATCAAAGTCTATAATCAATACCCTTTCTAAGCCGTATTTCTTGACCAGATTTAAGGCTGTAATTGCTATATTATTAAAGATACAAAACCCCATGGCTCTTCCTGCTTCAGCATGGTGTCCGGGAGGTCTTACAAGAGCAAACCCCCTGTCGAATTCTTCATTCATTATTGCATCAGCAATCTTTATACAGCCTCCAGCAGCTAGTTTTGCTGTTTTATAGGTATATTCGTTTATATAGGTATCCTTGTCATAATTGAAGTTTTTTTTACTGTTAGAATATTGTTTAATTTGCTCTGTATAAAATTTTGAATGCACTGAATTCAAATCTTCATCAAGGATTTCCTCTGGCTCAACAAAAATAAAATCCTGTTTTTTTTCATCAATATACTCATAAATTCTTTTTATCCGTTCAGGTCTTTCAAATTTATTTCCATTAAATTTATGCAGAAAAAATTTTTCGCTTTTTAAAATACCCAGCTTTTTACTCATAATAAAAAATATGAACTCCTGACTTTTCGTACCGATCTTTGCTCAAACGGTACAAATACCCTTGCCTTTGAACTCCTGCATCAATGTAGTTTTCTGCTTTTATGTCTTCAAAATCAAGCTTTTTTAAGCATTTTTTTTGAGCATTATTATTAAAATCGGTATACATTTCAATAGCATTATAATTATATTTTTTAAATAATTCTCTAATCATTCCTTTTTGAGCTTCTGTTCCATAGCCTTTGTTTCTGAATTCAGGAATAGTAATTTTAATCGCCATCATTGCTACATTTGGCAAATCTGTTTTAGTCCAATATTTTATTGTTCCGATTGGGATTGAGTCTGTTTTTGTTTCTATGATATATGTTTTAGATTTTTCATTCCAAAAACTATTGTTCTCAAATTTGCTAAGATTGTCTTCAAAAGAATCATTTTCACAGGAAAGAAATTCCCCATAAGCAACTTGAGAGCTTCCCCAGTCTGTGATAAGGGGAATATCACTTTTTTTAATTTTTCTGCAAATGAGATTTTGGGTAAAGAATTTATCCAATATACGTTCTTCTTTTTTATCCGAATTTATTTTATTACAAACGAGTTTATTTCTTAAATTGGCAATTGTCAATGATTGTTATCGCTTTAAAATCTTATGCCAAATAGGTTATTTTGCGGCAATAGTTGTTGACAAAAGTTAAAATATTGATAAAATAAAAGAAAAACTCTTTTGGAATTAAGCATTATTAAAAGGATTTTATGACAGCTGAAAAAACGGCGTCTCGAGAAGTGGTCTTTTGTACTTTTCTTATTGATGACATGGAATTTGGTGTAGATGCTTCTCTTGTTAGAGAAGCAATTTTTTACAGATCAAAAATTTTAAAATTACCTACTGGATTAGATATTTTTGAAGGCGTAATAAATTTAAGAGGAAATATCATTCCTATTGTAAATATGAGAAAACGTTTTGGTCTGGGTGAAAACATATCCAATGATACTAAGTGTATAGCTGTTGTAAATTATAAAGATCATTATATCGGGCTGCTGTTCGATAACATAAGCCAGGTTATAAGAGTCGGTTCAAACGAAATTTCCAGCTTTACAAACAACTCCGATGATGAATACTTTGCAAACGAAGGCGTTGTTTTATTGGAGAAAAATAACTCTTTGATCCAGATATTAGACTTGGAAAAAATTTTCAAAGATTGTGATTTACATTTGTTGGAAAATGCGTCGGTAAGCAAAAAGAAATATCTTGAAATTAAACAAGATATTTCTTTTTATCTTGACGGACAAGAATACGCTTTAGGAATGGATGATATTCAAGAAATCGTTAATCTTGTAGAAATTAAAAATAAAATTAATCACTGTGACTTTGTATGCGGTGTTATAACGCTTAGAGAAAAAATCATTCCTATAGTCTGTCTCAAAAAATATTTTGGAAACAAAGAAACGACACTACAAAAAGATTCAAAAATTATAATTCTAAGAAGCAACCCGGTAATAGGTATCATAGCTGATTCTATAAAAGAAGTAATTCATTATGAAGTGGATAAATTGCTACCGGTAAATCATCTTGCTCAAAGCAAATCAAAAAATATTTTTTCTAATATTATCGCTCTTTCAGAAAGCAGAAACATAATCAAAATTAATTTAGAAAAGCTATTTACAGAAGAAGCTAAAAAACAAATCGAAGATGGAATATATTTAAACAAAGATGACAATTCCAAAAAAACCGATAATTCAGCTTCAATTTTATCAGGAATTGCTCAAGAAAATAGAATAATAAATAAAGAGTTTATTCTGTTTAAGTTAAATGAAATTTTTGCAATACAGATTGAAGAATTCCAAGAAATAATGAAATATTCTGACTCGATAACAGATCTTCCCGGCAGCGAAGATTTTATCGAAGGACTTCTAAATTTGCGTTCTGAGCCAATTTTAATCATAAATCTTCGCAAATATTACAACCTGGAAGATTATTCAAACAAAAACGACATAAGAATATTAATTTTAAATGTAAATGATCAAAAAATTGGAATTATGGTAGATGAGGTTTTAGAAATATTAAAAACCGACAAAGTACAAGTGACAAAATCTCCGCAAATATCCCAAAGAAAAACGACAGAATCATATAGCAAACACATAAAAGAAATTTTATGCGTAAAAAGCCAGGAACAAAATTCCAAATGTTCTACTTTGGTTATGGAATTCAATACCAATAGTTTCATCGATTCTATCAATTTAAAAGACTTGGAATTTGGCGAAGAAGAATATATTGATGACAATTTCATCGAAGCAGAAATCGAAGAGCCTGCTGACAAAGAACAATCAGAAAGCGTATTTGAAGAAGATATTGATAATAATTAAGTTATAGTTAAAAATTGTGAGGGTTTATTTTATGAATGATGATGCAAGCGTGTGTGGTACTGATGTTAAAGAGCTAAAGTTGGATTATATCCATTTTTTAACTGATCCTGCTATGCTTTTAAACAAAAAAGGTGTTGTTGAATTAGCAAATGATGCACTTTTAACTTTGTTTGACAAAAATAAAGAAAGTGTCATAGGGCAAATGACGCACGAAGAGGTTTGCGAGACCAATCTTAGCGGAACAAAAGATTGTCCTGTTGCTAAAGCGGCAAGAATAAAAAAATCAGTAACCTCTGAGGTATTCTATAGAAAAGGTGATTCTATAATAAATCTTCGCTACAGCGCAACTCCTTTGATGAATGGAGAAGAACTCTTAGGAACACTGGTTTTTATGATTGACATTACAGAAGATATAAAAACAAGGCATAATTTACTTCAGGTAAAAGGGGATATGGATGCTATTCCGACTCCTATTATGGAAATTGACAACCACTTTACAATTACGTATATGAACCCTGCTGCAGCAGCTGTAGGCGGATATCTGCCTGATGAACTGCTCGGGAAAAAATGTTTCGATATTTTCAAAACCCCTCACTGTAAAACAGAAAAATGTGCTTGCGCAAAAGCAATGAAAACAGATACTGTTGTAACAGCAGAAACTATAGCAAGGCCAAAAGATGGTGTCATTATCCCGATTAAATACACAGGCGCGCCGATTAAAGATGCAAAAGGCAACATTAAAGGTGCGGTTGAATATATTTTAGATGTAACAGAAGAGAAAAAACAACAGCAAGTGGCTGATGAAAAGATCAACAACCTCAACACTCTTCCAACACCGATTATGGCAGTTGATACTGAATTTACCATTACATATATTAATCCGGCAGGGGCAGCTGTTGTTGGTTCAACTCCGGATGAAGTAAACGGGAAAAAGTGTTATGATTTGTTCAAAACACCACATTGTAAAACAGAAAAATGTGCTTGTGGCCGTTCAATGAGAACTGATTCAGTTGTAACAGAAGAAACCATAGCAAGGCCCCAAGAAGGCATTATTATTCCTATTAAATATACAGCTTCTCCGATTAAGGACGCAAAAGGTAACATCAAAGGAGCTCTTGAATATATTCTTGATGTAACAGAAGAAAGAAAGCAAAAACAAGCTGCAGAAGAAAAAATCAACAACTTAAATACAATTCCAACGCCTATCCTGGCAATAGATACGGATTTCACCATAACTTATATGAACCCGGCCGGCGCTTCCGTGGCAGGGGCTACACCTGATGAAGTTATTGGTAAAAAATGTTATGAAATCTTTAAAACCCCTCACTGTAAAACAGAAAAATGTGCTTGCGGCCGCGCTATGAGAACAGATACTGTTGTAACTGCAGAAACAATAGCAAGACCAAAAGATGGAATGATTATCCCTATCAAATACACAGGCGCGCCGATTAAAGATGCAAAAGGCAACATCAAAGGAGCTCTTGAATATGTTCTTGATATTACAGAAGAAGTAAAACAGAAACAAGCGGCAGAAGAAAAAATTAACAACCTAAATAGCATTCCGACTCCGATTATTGCAAGAGATACGGATTATACAATTACTTACATCAACCCGGCTGGTGCCGCAATGGCAGGTTTAAAACCAGACGAAGTAATTGGCAAAAAATGCTACGAGATATTTAAAACGGTAGTTTGTAAAACAGATAAATGCGTCTGCAATCAGGCGATGAAAACCGATTCAATCGTTTCATCAAAAGATAAAGCTAATCCTAACAATAATGATCTTGTGGTCAGCCATGTTGGTTCTGTGATAAGAGACGCAAAAGGCAATATCAAAGGAGCTCTTGAATATGTTGTAGATGTTACGGCTCAAGCTGAAGTTGAGCGCGTGGTTTCAACTACAAGTTCCAACATTGCAGCCGTAGTGGAAGAAGTCAAAGAAAAAATGGACTTTGTAACAGACGATATGGACGCAATGAGAGCGCTTCTGGAAACAAGCTTTAATACTTTAGACTCATCTTCAGACAAAGTAAAAGATATGCTAGGAAGCTCAGAAGAGATGCTTGAGATCGCTAAAAAATCATCAGAATTAGCTCAAAAAGTTTCTAAAGATTCACAGAAAACAAAAACAAACAGTGCACAGGCAGGTGAAAAGTTAAAGACAATGGGTTGTTCTATGAGTGAATGCAACAACAAGGTTTCAGGACTTGTTAATCACCTTGAGAAAATAAGCAGCTTTGTTGACATAATCAAAGATATTTCATCTCAAACAAATTTGCTTGCCTTCAACGCAGCAATAGAAGCCGCTAGAGCTGGTGATGCCGGCAGAGGGTTCGCCGTCGTAGCTGATGAAGTTAGAAAGTTAGCTGAGAACAGTTCAAAATCAGCGGTTGACATTTCTAACATCGTAAAAGTTATTGAAAAAGAATCCAATGAAACAATCGGCTCTATGAAAGACAGCGTAAAACTGCTTGATGAAGGCTCTTCTGTTATCGAAGAAACTCTAAAGTCTCTTGATAACATTACAGAAGGAATAGAGTCAATCAACGAATCAGTTGACGATATAAACAAAAAGTCAGCAGGTGTAGTTAAACAGAGCAACGAAGTAATGGAAAAAATAACGCATGTTATGGAAGACTCCAAGAAAAGCAAGCAAAAGACAGAAAATGCTGTAGAGGCCGTTGTAACCGCAAATGTTACAATGAATCAACTCGTAGTATCTTCTGATATGCTTATTGAAGTCGTTGGAAAACTCAATCAGTCGTAATACAATTTGAACATGAAGAGGGGGCTCTAATGTCCCCCTCTTTCTTGTTATTGAAAGCATATAAATGGATAAAAACAAATTAGATACAATTTTACAAGACTGTCGGCAATGTGGAACTTGCTGTAAGACTTATAAAAAAGTTCTTTTAGAAGACGATGAAATCGAAACAATCAAAAAGTTAGGTGCCCATGTAGGCTATATGGTAAGTTTAAATGACTTACGGACAAAAAATATAAATGACTTGGCAGCTGAAGAAAAAGAAAAGCATAAAATGTATATGATTCACCCCGATGATAAAGGGTGCATTTTTCTACAAAAGCGAAATGAAAAATATTACTGTAAAATATATCATTACCGCCCATCGGCTTGTCGCAGTTTTAGATGCAATATGGCAGATGAAAGTATTAATACTCTATTTTTGCAGGATTCAATATATTTGCTGGGGCAGGATAGATTTGGGAAAAGTTTAAATGAAACAAATAGCAGCCGCTGCTAATCATATTAAATTTAAAAAATTTTATACCTGAATAACAATAGCCAAACCCTGGACAAAATTGCAGCATTTATGTGGTTTATTCATTTTAATGAATAAATTTTCAGCTCGAATAGCCGTTTAACTACGGCTGACACACTATTTCTATTGATTATCCATACAAGATATGTATTTTGGGATACAAAGGCTTACCTGAAATTTATTTAAGATAATTTCAGGATATTTATGCAAAAAAAATTACAAAGGGAGAATACTTGAACTATTTTATCAGGAAAAATCAAACTTCTCTTTTAGAAAGAGACATACGGCGCCAACTTTGTTGTTAACACCAAGTTTTAAATATATACGGCCAAGGTGAGTCTGTACGGTTCTGATAGAGATATTTAGTTCATTTGCAATTTGTTTGCATAGCAGTCCTTTTGACAAAAGAGATATTACTTCCAGTTCTTTTTCTGTTAACTTCATATTTCCTTCCTATAAAACTTCCTTAATTAATAAAACAAGAGGGGGTCTAAAATTGACATATAACCACTTTTTAGGCTACGGAATATTACCATTTTGTTTTATATTTATTTGTATTTAGGGACGCATTTTTTTTCGACTTTAAAGTTTCACGGGGTAGATAATTATATGTGCTATACTTTTGGTATTAGGATAGTTGAGTTTGAATTATGTTAGAAGAGAATATTATCAATATATTAATAGAAGAGATCGTTCCTGCTGAAGGTTGTACTGAGCCTGTTGCAATTGCATATGTAGCGGCAAAAGCTGTTGAAGTATTGGGAGAGAAGCCTGATAAATTAAAAATATATGTATCAGGAAATATGATCAAAAATGTAAAAAGCGTCATTATTCCAAACTCTGGCGGCCTTGTTGGAATAGAAGCAGCAGCCGCTATGGGCGCTTTATTCGGTGATGCATCGAAAGATTTATTGGTAATAAATCATATAACAAAAGAAAATATGGAAGTTGTGAAATCTTTTCTTCTAAATAATAGTATTGAAACTATCCACGAGAAAAATGACATTAAACTCTACATAAGAATAGAAGTTTTTTCAAAAAATAATTCCGCCGGAGTAGAAGTAAAACACTTGCATACAAACATAACGAAAATTGAGAAAAACAACAAGCGTCTGGTTCAAAGGGTTTGTAATGATGCCGATTTCAATTCTCCTTTGACAGATAGAGAACAATTAAGTATTAAAAACATCTATGATTTGGCAAAAACTATTGATGTTCAGAAAATTAAACCTATCTTCGATAAGGTTATCGAATACAATTGCAAGATTGCAAATGAAGGTTTAAATGAGGTCTACGGGGTCAATATCGGATCGTTGATACAAAAGAGTATCAATAACGGCACTTATGGAAACGAATTAAAAAACAAATGCGCAAGTTTTGCCTCTGCAGGAAGTGATGCGAGAATGAGCGGATGCTCATTACCTGTAATGACAACAAGTGGCAGCGGAAACCAAGGTATGGCGGCTTCTCTTCCTGTCATTAAATATTGCAGAGAAAAAAATATGAACGAAGAACAGCTTTTAAGAGCTTTATTTTTCTCTCACTTATCTACTATTCACATTAAAACAAAAGTCGGAAGGCTATCAGCATACTGCGGCGTGGTATGCGCTTGCAGTGCCGTTGCCGGCGCCATAGCCTTTATGGAAAATTCAGAATACGAAGTTGTTGCGAACGCAATTACAAATTCACTGGGATGTATCTCAGGCGTTATTTGCGACGGAGCGAAAGCATCTTGCGCTATGAAAATAGCCAATGGTGTTTACTCCGCTTTTGACTCTTCAATGCTTGCAATGAACAATAAGGCACTGGTTTCAGGCGACGGAATAATAGGTTGCGATGTAGAAGAAACCATTAACAATATTGGAATACTTTCTCAAGTAGGAATGAAAGAAACAGATGAAGTAATCCTTGATATTATGGGTAATTGCTATAAAGACAGATAAAACGTTTTTGCACTATAGTTGGGGAATTCACTTGTTTTACAAGCTTTAAAAGATTTCTCTTACTATAAAAAACAAAAAAATCGGGCTGTTAACCCGATTTTTTTAATCCGTTGATTATTTATGTTGTTGTTATCCAAGAAGCAGCTAAAGTAGCGAATTGCTTTGTTTCATCTGCAGAACTCAAGTTGGCTATTTGAGCGCCGGTGATATTATTATATTGGGAACCGCTGCCGTTTATGTACTGGGTAATTTCATTAACGGTTATAGTGGAGTTTCCGATTTGTATTATTGTTGATGGATCATAATTCGCAATTTTTATCACATCAGAACCGACACCATCTGCAGTATAGTCCATACATAAATAATTTATGTTGTCTTTTATATCACGGTATGTATAGAACACCACATTTTCTTTTGTGACTTGGGTTCCTCCATCCACATCGATCAATTCACCTATATCTGTTTTCATTATTTTATCTTTGCCGTCGCCAATTGAGAATAAGTATTGATCTTGGCCACCGCCTCCGATTAATGTGTCATCACCAGTTCCACCTCTGATTATGTCATCACCTGATCCACCTGTAAGTATGTTATTCAGATCGTTTCCGGCAATAGAAAGATCAGCTGATCCGTTTGAGCAATCTGCATTCTCCACGTTACCATAATTTCCCAGATTAATAGAGGTCACAGTGGAACCATTTGCAAATTTTATTGTGTCCTTGCCGCCATTGGCTTCTTCGATTACAGTATCCTCTGAACTGAAAATATAGTAAGTATCATCTCCAAGTCCTCCGACCATGATGCTTTTATTTTTGCCGGCAGTTAAAGTATTTTTTTCTTTGTTACCGATAATTGTTATTTCATCCAAAGTCGAACTAGAACAATCGATATTCTCAAAGTTTGCATAAGATGCAAGATCAATGGTTGCAATAGTTTTAGTATCTTTTGTGACAGGATCTGTTTTGGTGCTTTCTCTATAAGTAGAACTGATTTTGATTGTATCACTGCCTTGATCTTTCAACTCAACTACTTCATCATATTTATCGCTGATTATGTATGTATCATCTCCTTCACCGCCGATTAGAGTATCTAAACCGGCTCCGCCATCTAACACATCATTACCTTTTCCTCCAACAATAAGATTGTTTTTTCCGTTTCCTGTCAATGTCAGAGAGTTAGAAGAAATTGAACCATCCAGGTTTTCGACAAAAGAAGATGAGAAATCAGTTAACAGATTTATGCTTGAAATACTTGAAGTACTGCTTATTTTTACGGTGTCTATTCCTTCGTTGTTGTATTCTTCGATAGTAGTATTTTCTATATTATCAATAACATAAGTATCGTCACCTAAGCCTCCGATAAGCTTTATCTTACCCTTTCCTGCAGTTAGAATGTTGTTCTGCGAATTTCCGTGCAAGACGATGTTCTCTTCTTTTGATAACGATGCATCTAAGTTCTCAATATTGGTAAAATTCGCCACATATAATTCTTTCAATGTAGAATCTTTACTTAGTCTTACAGTATCATTACCGCCGTCTACTTCTTCTATAAACTTATCATTAACAGAAGGATCCAGTTCATCATATGTAGTTATTTCATATGTGTCGTCTCCTGCCCCACCAATAAGCTTATCAACATAGGCGCTTCCTATAAGCGTATTGTTAAGATCATTTCCTGTTATAGTAAGTGCTACCTTAGATAAAGATGCATCTATGTTCTCAACATTTGCATAATCTTTTAAATTTATAGAAGACACTTCCCAAGAATTTGTAAGTTCTATCTTATCCGTGCCTCCACCAGCAGATTCAATAATCTTAGCAGGGACTTTATCGAATACATAGATATCATCACCAGCTCCACCGATGAGAGTATCTGAACCGCCACCACCTATTATTTTATCTGCATAAGCACTTCCTGTAAGAATATTGTTTCCTTCATTTCCTGTAAGACGCATTCCAATTTCTCCGCCATCCTTTATTAATGAAGCATCTAAATTCTCAATACTCACACCTTTACTCACGAACTCAGATACTGAGAGTTCGCGAATTAGTGATTCACTGCTTAATTTTATGGTATCACTTCCTCCTGTATCTGTGATTGTGACATTTTCTATTTGTTCAATAATGTAAGTATCATTTCCTAAGCCGCCTTGCAAATCGTTAGAACCTTTGCCGGCTGTTAAAGTATTATCTTTTTCATTTCCAATGAGAGTTACATTTTTGCTGGAATGTGAAGCATCGATATTTTCAACATTTTTATATTTTGTTAGGTCTACCATTGTCTCTTGACACACAGTACTCAGCTGAATAGTGTCTATGCCCTCATTTTCAGCTTCTATTATTACATCGTCCAAATCATTTATGATGTAAGTATCATCTCCTAATCCGCCAACTAAGGTATCAACGTAACTGTTGCCTGTGCTCACCATATAAACATCGTCACCGACAAAAGCAAGATTACAATCACCGCCTATGATATCGTTGCCTTCACCGCCTTCGATATAATCACACCCGTCGCCTCCACCGATAAAGTCATCTCCTAAACCTGCAATTATGGTGTCTTTGCCTGCTCCTGAAGATATATAGTCCAGTCCGTCGCCACTTATGATTTTGTCGTTTCCTGTACCGGTTATAATTGTATCTATGCCTGCGATTGTATAAATGCTGTTATTTCCGTCGCCTGCATTTATATAATTATCTCCGCCTTGGTCAAAAATTTCATCATCACCATCTCCGGCCCATATTGTATCATTAGCGAAACCTGTTCGTACCTTATTGTTACCATTCCCGGCATCAATGTAACCGCCGACATATATTGTGGTGTCTCCATTTACTTCAGGTTCGTAATCATGGATAACATCATCACCATCACCTGCATATATCACATCATAGCCTTTGCCTCCAATTATATAATTGTCTAAAGCATTACCTGTTATTAGCAAGTTCAAGCTTGATGTTATTTCAGATGCGTCCAGATTCTCGATATCAGGTGAGAGTACAACTTTAAAGTACTCTTGCGGATCAGGAGAAGTATATGATGCTTTCCCTGTCAATTTAATCGTATCTATACCTTCACTATCAAAAATAGCTGTCTGCAAATACGGAATTTTCTCGATTATAACATTTCCATCCTCATCAAATTGAGGGTTCCATCCGTTTTCAAAAAGAGCTTCTTCATCCTCCACGCTTATATGATAAGTATCGTGACCTGCGCCGCCTCTTAATATATTGACTCCCGAGCCTCCGTATAAAGTATCGTCGCCGTCTCCTCCGTATAAAGTGTCATCTCCATCACCACCATCAATGGAATCATTGCCGAAACCACCTCTTATTATATTGTTCATATTATTTCCCTTGAGGGTCATATTTGTCCCGGCGATTAAAGAAGCATCTATATTTTCAACGTTACTGTATTGCTCAAGAGAAAAGGAATACTCTGTAAGATTATTGAGTTTTCCGACAAAATTTGACCTCGCTAAGGCTGCTCCTTTGGTTTTTCCATCTGAAGCTATGAATTTAACGGTATCTTTCCCATATCCGACTTTATCTGGAACATCAGCCTGCTCTATTATTGTAGTCGCGGTTTCACTGCCATCTATAAGATAAGTATCATCACCCTGTCCACCGGCAAGAGTATTGGATCCTGAACCGCCGTATAAGGTATCATTGTCACCACCAAAACCGAAGCAGGCTGCGGTTGCGTTTCTGTTACCATGCAAAACATCATCCCCCGCAAAACCTACAATCAGGTCGTCATAATCCGTTCCTATAATTTTAGTATCAACGCCTTTGATTGTGGTTATACCTCCAGAAATAACCTTTTTCTCTGTGTTATTGCCGATTAATGTCAGCCCAACTCCGTTAGCGACCCAGTTTGCCTGCAAGAGAGTTATATTTGATGCGGAATAATTGTATCCCTTTTCGTTATTGGCTAAACTAAAGGTATCTCCCTCGAAAAATTCTTGAAGTATGATTGTGTTACTTGCCGATGAGTCTTTAATAATGTCTTTAGTATCTTTAAGATAATATTTATCGACTCCGTCTCCCCCGTCTAATACATCAGCTGCAGAATCATCCCCTCCAAATAAAATGTCATCTCCTGCGCCTCCATAAATCGTATCGGCTCCGGCACCACCATTCAGGAAGTCATTACCCGCACCGCCATTGACTATATCGTTCCCGGCTCCCGCGACGATAGTGTCATTTCCGTTTCCTCCGGTTATAGTGTCATTGAATTCGGTAGCATAAATCGTTGTGGCACTTAATGTACTTCCTTTAAGATTCATGGCACTTTTTACTGAAGTCGCATCCAAAAATTCAACATTTGAAATTAAAGAATAAACATTAGTTCTAGAATTCTTTATAAAATCCTCGTCTAAAACTACGTGATCATCTCCCTCATTTGCATTTTCGATTACTTTTGTCGAAGAATTACTTACATAATATGTATCACTGCCTTTTCCACCGATTAAAGTATCCGCACCTGCAGTACCATAGATATAATCATTAGCAATACCTCCTGTTAAGGAGTTTGCGTTTTTATTTCCTTTAAGGGTTATTGACCTTCCTAAAGCTGAAGCATCGATGTTCTCGATATTCTCATATTCAGTTACATCTAAATCCAATGTTGTTATTGAGGTAAAGCTTTTTAGCTTTAATGTATCTGAACCGCCTCCAGCAGCCTCTGTAATAATGTCGTTTGTGGAAGATATGACATAGGTGTCATTTCCTGCTCCACCTTCGAGAGAATCTACCTCTGAATCGTTTCCACCATCTATGGTATCATTTCCGGCTCCGCCAATCAGTGTGTCTACAGCAGTTCCTCCAGTAATTATGTCATTACCTGATCCACCTGTTATTTTAGTGCTTGTTGTTGCATTACCTGTCAAAGTGAGCGATTTAGTGGTCGTTTTAACGTCAGAAGCGTCTATTTCTTTGATACCTGACAAGGTATAATTATAAATACCCCTTTGAGTAAGACTTAGAGCGTTCTCAGTGAAGTTACTTGCTAATTTTATTGTATTTAAATCATCATCGTCTGTAATTATATCTTTTGTATCTTTCAAGATATATGTATCAGCACCTTCACCACCGATCAAGTAATCTGAAGCTGCATCGTTTCCGCCATCCAATATATCGTCGCCTTTATATCCATAGAGGGTGTCGGCCCCTATTCCTCCTGTTATTGTATCGCTGTTTTTACTTCCTTTTACTGTTGTTGCGGTTGGAGAACTTATTGTTAAGTTCAAATTATTTTCAGCCTTTGTTCCATCCAGGCATTCGATTCCTGAATTATTTAGTTTATACGTAGCTACACCAGTTGTTTTTGGATCATCATCATAATTTGCATCGAGTTCGATTGTATCAATGTCATTTATTCCTGTGCCTGTGTCCTTAATGACATCTCTGGCATCCTTTATGACGTATGTATCACTGCCGTTTCCTCCTACCAGAGTATCTATTAAAAGATCATCCCCTCCATATAACTTGTCATCGTTGTTCCCTCCGGTTATGAGGTTTGCCAAATTGTTTCCTGTTATATTAACTTTCTTAGTTACACTTGATGCATCCGCGTTTTCAATGTTTGCATACAAAGTCAAATCTATATTATCAAGAGGATCCACCAACTTTATAGTATCTATACCTTGATTAAATCCTTCTCGTATGTCGTCAGCTGTATCACGGATAATGTATGTATCATTTCCAACGCCACCTATAAGGGTATCCCTAAGAGAATCCTCTCCTCCGTCTAATACATCATTTCCGGCTCCACCTGTTATACTATCCTCACCGTCACCTCCTATAAGGGTATCGCCTTTGGATCCACCTGTTATCGTATCATTCCCGGCTCCTCCTATTATTTTTACCGAAGCCGCACGGCCGTTTATTGTCATTGCTTTAGTCACTGCAGAAGCATTTAATTCTCCAATTGTTACTGCAGTATATGTTTTTGACAGATCGAAAACATCAGGAGAGAAAGTTTCATCAAGTTGGATTTTATTTGCACCAAGATTGTCAGTGATAATGTCGGTTGTATCATAAATAATATATGTATCATTACCGGCACCTCCGTTTAAACTATCTCTATCTGTGTCCTTGCCGCCATCTAGTGTGTCATTGCCGTTGCCACCGAGAAGAGTATCCATACCTTTCCCGCCATTTAATGAGTCATCACCATTTACGCTAGAAAAATAATCAGCTCCGTCCCCTCCAATAATGGTATCATTTCCGATTCCGCTTGTTATCCCAGTCGCAGATGTGGAGTGACCTGTCAGCGTCATGTTTTTCTTAACTAAGCTTGCATCTATAAGTTCCACATTGTCGCTATTTAAGGTGTAAGAATCAGGAGAGAAAGTCGCAGCTAGCTTAACTGTGTCAGTTCCCTCAGCTGCATTTTCTGTAATTGTGTCATTTTCATCATAAACAATATAGGTATCATTACCAATTCCACCTTGAAGATCATCGATTGCAGAATCAATGCCTCCATCAATGGTGTCGTTCCCAGCTCCTCCATATATGGTGTCTGAAGCTGTTCCGCCTTTAAGAGAATTGTTGCCTTTTCCGCCTTTAATTATAGTTGAAGATGCACTATTACCGGTCAATGTCATATTTTTTGTAACTAAAGTTCCGTCCAAAATTTCTATATCGCTGTCATTTAAGGTATAAGCAGCAGGTGTAAAGGTTGCAGCTAATTTAACTGTGTCAGTTCCTTCAGACTCATTTTCGGAGATTACATCAACTGCATCATAAATCAGATAAGTGTCGTCTCCCAAACCACCCGTAAGGGTGTCTTTAACCTTATCGGCTCCGCCATCAAGGGTATCATCGAATTTGCTACCTGTGATGTTATTCAATAAAGCATTGCCTTTAAGAAAAGCTCCGGCTTCTAAATCACTTCCGTCAAGATTTTCTACATTTGCCGAAGTAGTATAAGTTCTTGTAGCATCAGCGAATGTAAAAGAGGAACTTAAATGTACGGTATCTATCCCGCCTCTTAAGGCAGCTTCCACTATTGAATCCTTATAACTATCTATCTCGTAAGTATCATCGCCAGCCAATCCTGTCAATATATCATCACCAGTTAAACTTGATAGAGTATCATTCCCCGTTGTTCCTGTTTTTTGAGCCATGATGTACACCTTTCATCTAATTTTAGTTAAATTATTAATTATTAATTGTATAATATTTTGAAAATTTTATCGTACTGTAATTGCTTGATTCCAATATTTAATCATCGGATAGATAAAGAATTCTATGATTCTTCTTTTGTTAACCTTGATTTCAGCGGTTAAGCTCATTCCTGTAGTAATCGATAATTCTTTGCCTTCCACCATAAGGGTTCTGTTTAAAGGAGTTATGTATACGTCATACATAGGACCGAGCTTAGGATCTTCCACGCTGTCTTTTGAAATTTTCTTCACTTCTCCATTTATCATTCCGTATTTTTGGAAGTCGAATGTATCTATTTTTATCAATACAGGCATTTTTTCTTTTATGAAGCCGATGTCCTTATTCGCCACCCTTGCTTTTATTGTAATAGGGGCATCCGCTGGAACTACAGATATAAGCTTTTCAGCCGGCGTTACTACTCCTCCTACAGTGTGGACAAGCATTGTGTTAACATAACCATCCACAGGAGAAACTATATTCTGTTGCATTTTCCTGAATTCTATCTCTTTTATGTTTGCAGCAAGTTCATTTGCCTGTTTATCTCTGTCTGCAAGCTGGTTATAGTTCTGCGTTTTGAAGTTTGATCTTATAAAATTAGCTTCTTCTCTGAGTTTTGATTTTTGATGCTTGAGCTCTTGGATTCTATTTCTGTAATCGGTATTTTTTGCTCTGATATCGTCAAGATCATTTTTGGCTATGATGTCAGAGACATTGTTCATCCTTTTTTCTTTATCGAGACTGATTGAAAGCTGAGCCTGATAGTTTTTGATTTGCGAATCGATTTCATTTATTTCCATATTTTTTGCTTTAAGCTGGTTGTTTAAATCCGCAAGCGAAGACTCGTACAGTCCTTTTTGGGTTCTAGCCTCCTCTGAATCAACAGGGAAATATCCCCCTCTTGTTGCAGCATTCAATCTTTGTCTTTCTATATTTATGTATTCTAAATTTGCTTTTAATGATTCAAGTTGCGGTTCTGTGGTCGAAGGATCGATTTCCATTAAAGTCTGACCTTTTTTTACAAAATCACCTTCTTTGACCAAAATCTTTTTTATAACACCAGTGTCTAAAGGCTGGATGACTTTGATTTCCCCGTCAGGGATTATTTTCCCTCTTGCAGAAACAACAACGTCAGCTTTGCCGAAAAACAGCCAAAGTCCTGTAAACAATACAAGAACCATTAATGTCCAAAACATCGTCCTACCCAGTGGATTTACGGGTTCTTCTTCAATTTCTGCAAGTATCGGCAGAAATTCATGGCTGTCGTCTCCTTCTTTGAGTATGTTTTTAAACTTTTCTTTTAATTTTTCAAAGTCTATAGTTTTCATCTTGATTCTCCTTGAATGCTGTGCAAGCTCGCATAATAACCCTGTCTTGCAATAAGTTGATCGTGAGTTCCTATTTCAATAATTCGCCCTCTATCAAGAGCGATTATCAAATCACAGTCTTTTACGGTTGAAAGCCTGTGAGCGATAACAAACATTGTTCTTCCCTTTTTTATGATGTTCATATTTTGCATTATTATTTTTTCAGATTCATAATCTAACGCCGAAGTTGCTTCGTCGAAGATTATTATTCGAGGGTTTGTAATAAGCGCTCTTGCTATGGCAATTCTTTGTTTTTGTCCGCCTGATAAAGAAGAACCTCTTTCTCCTACTACAGTATCATATCCTTCAGGCATTTCCGTGATGAAGTCGTGTGCTCCAGCTATTTGGGCAGCTTGTATTATCAATTCTATAGGTGCTTCTGTTTTAGGCATTGCAATATTTTCTCTTATTGTGCCGGAGAACAGATAATTTTCCTGTAATACAATACCTACGTTATTTCTTAGCCAAACGGGATTCATTTGTCTTACATCTATGTTGTCGATGTAAATCGTTCCATCTGTAGGGAAATACAATCTCTGAATCAATTTTGTTATTGTGCTTTTTCCGGAACCGCTTCTACCGACAATTCCCACACATTGACCGGGCTTAATATCAAAGTTGACTTTGTCAAGAACATTGGGGCCATTAGGAGTATACTTAAATGAAAGATTTTCAGTCCTTACGGAACCCTGGATTCTTGGCAATGTGATGGCTTTTTCGGTTGTTATTTCTATAGGATGGTTTAAGATATCTCCCAGCCTGTCAACGCCTAACAATACCTGCTGGAATTCGTTCCATAAACCCACTAGCCTCATAACCGGTGAGGAGAACTGGTTTGCGAACATCTGGAAAGCGATTAGCTGTCCTATTGTAAGCTGGTTTTTAATAACCAAAATTACTCCGACCCAAAGAATAGCTATTGTCATTGCTTTTTGAAGAAGTGTTGAAAGGGAACCGGCCGTAACGTTCATAATAGAAAGATTGAAGCCTGAGCGAACATATTGTCCCAGATAATCTTCCCATTTCTTTTGCATTGTGCCTTCTATCGAAAGTGATTTTACGGTTTGAACCCCTGTAATCGACTCAACCAGATATGAATTGGATTGGGCTCCCATTTGAAATTTGTCATTCAATCTTGATCTTAGTTCAGGAGTCACCAATATGTATAAAATGGCAATTAATGCCACAAGCGAGATGACGATTGTTGTCAAAAGCCTGCTGTACAAGAACATTACAACTAAGAACACCGTAGAAAAGAACAGGTCGATTATTACGGAAACGGATTTATTTGTGATAAAATCTCTTATTTGATCGAGTTCACGCACTCTTGCGACTATATTTCCGACTTTTCTTGATTCAAAATAAATAAATGGAAGCGCAAAAAGATGCCTGAAGAGCTTCGAGCCGAGTTTTGCATCAATTTTATTTGCCGTGTGGACAAACATATAGTTTCTGGAAATATTCAGCAAAAATTCAAAAATTGCTACGGCAACAAACGCTATCCCAAGGACATGAAGCGTTGACATACTTCTGTGCACGATAACTTTATCCAGAATTACCTGAGTAAACAACGGGGTTATAAGCCCAAAAAGCTGTATAACAAACGAACCTAACATCACTTCAGCTATGATTTGTTTGTATTTCATAATTTCAATGTAGAACCATTTGAAACCGAATTTGACCTTTGAATCAATCAAATTGTGGCTAAGGAAGATTAGTTCTCCTGTTGCCATTTCATAGAATTCCTCAGGAGTCACCTCTCTGGGTTGCTTTTCTTCCGGTATAAGAATCAACAGATTCCTTAAAACATCTTTTTGATCAAAGTTCAATTTTAAAACAACAGCGAAAGTATTGTTTTTCATAACGAAAATCGCAGGGAAAGGGTATTTTTTACATTTTTCCAAAGGTAAATTCTTAGATTTAGCCTTGAATCCTGAATTTTTCGCAATCCTCAATAATTCTTCTTTTGAGATTTCTTCTTCCGCAATCCCGTTAGCTCGCATAATCGACCTTATATCGATATCGATGCCGTTAATTTTAGAAATTATTTCAAATGATATTAATCCTGTTTGCATTAAATATCCCTTCCGGTAAGTATTTGTATCTCTTTAATTTTTGCTGAAATGTTTATGATATTCTTCTCAAGGTCATATTCTTGTGTTAACAAATCAGCTTTTGTTTTAAGCATATTATTTCTGTCGATAAGACCGTTTTTACACATCCTGTCTATAGAATCCAACTTGGTTTGTACTTTGCTCAACAAGCTTCTTTTAAGAGTCAGTTCTTTTATATATGACTCGTATGTTGCGTGAGTCTTCTCATATTCTGCCACCATTTCATTGAGCTTTTTCTCTTTTTGCAGCTGGATTTTTTCCATCTCGATAGAAGCTTTTTCTCTACTGGCCTTGTTTCTAAAACCATCGAATATTGCCAAGGAGCCAGAAATACCTACAGTGACACTTCTTTGAGAAATGTCACCTATCGATGTGAAGTATTTATCGGGATCCTGCCCATACATAGCATAACTGGCATACAATTTGAAAGAAGGGTATCTTTGCCTTTTGTACATATCAAGTTCCGCTTTTTTCTTTTCAAGCTCAAAGTTGAAATACTTGGCTTCGGGAGTATTTTCAGGGATGAACAGCATATTTTCATCTATGTTTGTTATTTTAGCTTCCAAAGGAGTTATATTACTCACAGGGATTATATTAGGCTTGATATTAAGCTCTTCAAAATCAAGTACTTCAATACTTTTATGGTCGTATTTCTTTTTTGTAAAGAAGGCCAAATCCTCAAGCGACGTTTGCAGTTTTAATCGCGATTGTTCAATATCATCTTGGGTTCTTGCGATATTAATCGCCTCATCCATTAAAGATATTTTGTCGGTTGTGCCGGCTTTAAAAAGTCTTTCCTTTGCTTTAAAAATCTCTTCATAGACTTTTAATATTTCTGTTTTGGTTTTTATTTCTTCATTTGACTGAAGTATTTTTGTATAAAGATCAAGTATTTGTAATTTCAGATTTTTCAGCTGCAAATCATTTACTACTTCTTTTTGTGCTAGATTTTTCTTTGCGATAAAAACTTTTTTCCCAACAGCACCAAAATCAAACAAATTGTAGGAGATTGTGGCATAAGCCATATTTCTATAGAATGTATAAGGCGTTATAACTGTGTTTCCGACATAAGCATATGATCTTGTGCCAGAGTTCGCAAGGTCGTTGTTGTGCTCGGTATTTACCTGAACATTTAACAAAGGGTATAAATCTGCCTTTGCTGCTTTTAATTCCGCTTTACTTATATCGATGTCCAGCTTGGATATTTTAAGGTCAAAAGAGTTGTTAATCGCCTGATTTAAAGTGTTACTGTAGGTAATAGTTTCAGCCATAGCTTTTGCGCTGAAAAAGGCGATTATACAAATTAGTAAAAATATATTTTTATAAATCTTTATGATACCCAACGTCTTATATCCCAACTAGACCTCACCATTAACACAAATTTTATTTGTAGTTCAGTCTATTTAAAGCACAGATTCAAATTGTCACAATTAAGCTTAACCCCAAATTGCACATGAATTCTTCAAGCATAAATCATTAGTACTACATTTCACAAAAATAGGCAAATATTATGAAAATTGTTACATTTTAGCAACTTATATTGTTGAAGAAAAACTGCTGGAAGAACAATGAGGTTTATAAAACTCAAAACCAAATCAAAACTAACATTAGCTCCGTTTAAACCTAGCAAAATCAACTAGCTCTAATAGTTGAGAGCAATCAGTTCTTTTCAAATAAAAAAGAGAATCTTATAAGGGAAACAGATTCTCTACAGTATACATTAGCGTTGTTATTAAATTGGGTAGACTTAAATTTATATTTTGAAAAGTAGCATTTTAAATTTTGTCAAAGCCAAAAGCGCGTGCGGTTCACCTGCCGGCATTATAATAAAGCTGCCTTCTTTTACGATAAAGTCTTCACCTGAAATAGTGATTTTAGCTTCACCTTCTAATACCTGCACATAAGCATCCACAGGAGCAGAATGCGCGTCTATCTTCTGACCTTCGCCAAATGCGAAAAGAGTAATTGAAGTATTTTCTCTTGTTATGTAAACCTTGCTTACAATGGAGTTTTCCTGATAACCAATGTCAGATTTAAGATCTATTACGTTTTTTACATGCTCTGGTTTATATATTGCACTCATTTTGCCTCCTATCTATATAATTTCGCCATTGAGTGATATTGTATAATCTTTTATAATTATTGTTTTGTTTGCTTTCTCGAGGGCTTCTCTAACAACCATCTCAACCCCTCCACAGCAAGGGACTTCCATATGGACTATCGTTATCGATTTTATATCCTGGTTTTCAAATATATTAGAAAGTTTTTCCACATAAGAATCGAGATCGCTGTCTAATTTTGGACAGAACAACATCAAGATTTTGTCTTTCAAGAACTTCTGGTGGAAGTTTGCGTAAGAAAACGCACTGCAATCAGCCGCAATTACCAAATCCGCATTTTTTAAATAAGCTGCATTAGGGTTCATTAATTTAAGCTGTATCGGCCAATTATTTAATTCTGATTGTAAGTTAGAGGCAGCCTGAGAACTTGAAGCCGGTCTTTCTTTTTTAAGCTCTTTTTGCATCATGCCGGGGCATCCGCAGGGTATTTCTCTTTGTTTATAATCGGGAACTTCAATGCCGTTTTTTCTTAAATAGTCTATAGCTTGGCCCAAAAATTTGTTTTCGCCGTGCTCATTTAAATGCTGAAGGTGTGCCTTTATAACATTGGCGCCTGCCCTTGCAACATTTTCCATTACTTTATACTCATCATATGGTTCAGCTTCTCTTACTTCTGTTTCCATTGCACCTTGAGGACAAGCTTTAATGCAGGCTCCAAGCCCATCACAGAACAAGTCGCTTATCAATCTTGCTTTGCCGTCGATTACCTGCAATGCACCCTCGGGACAATCCGGAATACAAACGCCGCAGCCGTTACATAAGTCTTCGTTAATTTTAATAATTTTTCTTTTCATAGTTACTCCCAAACTGGTATATAGGTATCGTTATACTTATTTATTGTTAATTTTTTTTATTGTAGAAATTCTGTTATGTTTCTTTGCCTTAAAAAATCTTCCACTTGCTTGTTCATTGAGCTGATGAAACCGCCCATAATACAAGTATGCAAACATTTTTCTTTGTTCAAAAGGCAATTGGATGGGGTAAATTTGCCGTCTATAGCTTCATATACTTCTAAAAAAGCTATATCCTGTGCCTTTTTAGCAAGTTTAAACCCTCCGCCACAGCCTTTGATGGATTTTACAAGACCTGCTTTTACCAGCCTTTGCAAAACTTTTGACAAATGGTTATAAGAAACATCCAAATCATCCGCGATTTCTTTTACGGATGTCAATTCATCTTCTTTCTTAGCCATTATAGCCAAGGCGTGTAATGCCAATGTTGCTGCATCTGATATTTTTAATACGCTTGCCATAATTCCTTACTTAAATTATCTAACTGGTACCAGTATACCAATTATAAAATTATTTTGCAAGTCTTTTTTAAAATTATTTGAAAAATATTTTACATTTAAGAGTAAATATATTATTTTATACATGGTAAAAATACCTATTAGAAAAGGGAACAGGACTTATTATGAATTATGTGGATCTGCTTAATATCTTAGCTCCTTGCGGGCTTAATTGTAAAAAATGTCTGGCATACAATGACGGTGAAATAAAAAAATGCAGTTCCGAACTAAAAGAACATTTGGGAAATTTTGAAAGTTTCGCAAAAAGGTTCGAGAGCTTCAATCCTGTTTATGAAAATTATCCAGCTTTCAAAGAAATGTTAGATGTTTTTTCTCAAGGTGGATGTGACGGATGCAGAAAAGGCGGTTGCATAAACAAAGCCTGCAATGTGACCAGTTGCTTTAAAGAAAAAAACGTGGACTTTTGTTTTGAATGTAATAAGTTCCCGTGTGACAATTCAGGATTCGATGACAACCTGAAACAGAGATGGGTTAAATCCAACCAGAGAATGAAGGAAGTTGGTGTTTCGCAATACTATGAAGAAATAAAAGATTTACCGAGATATGTGTAGAAATTATTTCCCTATATCTTTCCTGTAATATTTATCATCCATCTCAATTTTTTCCACGAAATTATATATGTCATTGTAAGGATTGATGCTTGTCTTACAAACAGACATTATTCTTCCGCCATTTGAGACCAAGCCGTTATCTTCTTCTTTTACACCGCAATAAAATACATCAATAGTCTCGTCTTTTGGCAGTGTTATTTTAGATCCGGAGCTTTGCAAATTCGGGTAGCCGCCTCCTGCAATCACGACACAAGCGGATATTCCTTCTTTCCATTTTATCTTGACCTTGGAGAGTTGTTTTTTTGACATAAGATAGAATATCTCGAGAAGATCAGAATCCATATGCTTCAACAAGACCTGTCCTTCGGGATCACCAAGCCTTATATTGAATTCAAGGATATACATATCCTTTTCATCAAACATAGCGCCTGAATATATTATCCCGGTGAAGTCTGCACCTTCTTTTTTCAATGCTTTTTTTAATTTTTTTAAATACTGAGAAATCAGTTTCTGTTTTTTTTCTGTAATTTTGACAGGGCAATAAGCGCCAAGGCCTGCCGTATTAGGGCCTTTGTCCCAGTCAAGAAGCTTTTTGTAATCTTTTGTCGGCAGCAAAGGCACAAGTGTTTTTCCGTCCCAGAATGATATTAAAGATAACTCATCACCTTTTATATATTCTTCTATAATGACCCTATTTTTTATGTCTACTGGGTGTTTAGAAAAAAACTTTTCTGCTGCTTGCATTGCTTCTTCAATACTGTTTGCGATTAGCACCCCTTCTCCTGAATTTGATATTATAAAATCGGATTTTATAACAACAGGAAAAGAACACTTAGAAATAGCATTTTCAAATTCTGCGAAGCTATACGTCAGTTTATAGTTGGGAGTTAGTATGGAATTTCTCGTCATAAAATCTTTGCCAAAACTTTTTGAAGCTTCTAGCTGCGCCCAGGCTTTTGTTACCCCGATGCATTTAATTCCTATTTTTTTGAAAGCATCAGCGATTCCTTTTATTTGAGCACCTTCAGTTCCTACAACAATCAAATCTATCTGCTTTTCTCTAGCCATTTTTAAAAGCTCATAGCCGTCTGCATTAACTGATTCTCCAAGGTTTTTATAACCATCATTCGGACCGACGAGATAAAGTTTATTTAACATTTCAGATTGAGAAAGTTTCCAAGCAATGGCGTGGTCTCTTGCAGTACTTCCCCATAACAATACATTCAGCCTCTTTTTCTCAGATGGTTTAAAAATTTTTTCAAACAGATTTTTCAACATATTATTACCAAAACTTTCACTACAGAACAATCTTCTCATACTTTTGAGAGGTAATCAATCATCGTTATTATAAGTTTAAATGAAGATATCTTTTTTTGGATAGATTCGAGTTTTATGCTAATATTTAACTATATATCAGTTTACTAATTTTGTGAGAATCAATGTATGATTAAAAGAACGCCTCTTCCTGTTTATTATAAAAATAGAGAAAATGTAAACTGGAAAGTGCCTGCTCTCTTCCACTACGATGATATTGTTTTTTTGCTTTTGGAAATTTTAAATGAACTTGGCATAAAACATAACATTGAATCAGTCTATGGATGCGTAAAATCAAGATGGGGCGGAGGAAGACCCTCTGGCTGGCTGGATATAGACAGAGAAACAGCAGAATCTATCATCCACAAACACAATGGAAACAAGGTTTCTTGCAGTTTTACCTTCAGCAATTACAGAGTAACGGAGGCTGATTTCGACGATAAAACAGCAAACCTGCTTCTTGATATAGCAAACCAAAGCTCTCACGTCAATTATGCAATAGTATCTTCAGACTTACTTGCTGATTATATAAAAAGCAAATACCCAAACATAAAATTAATATCCTCTGTATTAAAACCGATGTATGAAATCGATAATTGCAAAGATACTCCGGATTACTACAACAAATTATGCGAAAAGTTCGATAGAGTGGTCATAAGACCGGAATTTGCATTTGATAATAACTTTTTAAAGAAACTAAAACATAAAAATAAAATTGAAATATTGGTAAATCAAGACTGCATATTAAACTGCCCTCTCGTCAGAAAACACTACGATTTTCACACACAAGTTGAACTCGGGCTAAAAGATAGAAGTGAAGATTTTTGTCACGTAGCAAAAAGAAAATGTGAATCTGTATTTAACACTAATTTGCTTTCTAATGACGACATAAACAGGATTATGAAACTGGGATTTAAAAATTTCAAACTCAGAGGACGAAAATTTACCAAAGAACAAGTAATCGAATTAATAGGACTCTATATATTTGAACCTACCGGGGTTTATCAAAATATAAAAAACAGGATCAAGCTGATTCTACATGGCGATGGCGCCCCCCATTTTGCATCAACAGCAAAGGAGTTATAACAAACTATGAATAATAGAAAATATTTAATCTATCCAAAAAACAGAGAGAAAGTTCAATGGAAAGTCCCGGCATTATTTAACAATGACGAAGCTGCCTTAATACTGAACGATGTCTGTGAAGAATTGGGCATAAGAAAGCCTATCCAATCGGTATATGGATCAATAATGTGTTCTTGGGGAGGCGGAAGGGCTTCTAAAATCAAAGAATTAGACGAAAAAAAAGCTGAACAAATAATCAACGATTTTAACAACAGAAATATATCTTGCTGCTTTACATTCAGCGCTGCAAGAATAACAAAAGAAGAACTGGAAGACAAAACAGGAAACGCCCTTTTAAAAATGGCTAGCAATTCAAGCTATCAGAACTATGCAATTGTAACTTCTGATCTGTTAACCGACTATATAAGAGATAAATATCCCAACATCAAACTTATTTCCTCAATATTAAGGCCGGTATATGAAATTGATGATTATAACGAGACTCCGGATTATTACAATGAACTATGCAAAAGATACGATAAAGTTGTAATAAGACCCGATTTTTGCTTTGACAACAGATATCTAAAAAAACTAAAATATAAAAACAAAATAGAAATATTAGCAAACCTGACTTGTCTAAGCAAATGCGTATTGTCTCGCAAACATTATGACTTGGCTTCAGATCAGGAAAAAGGCATAAGAACAGACTTTGACTTTGATTTTTGCAACAAAGAAATGAGAAATGTTCAATCTGTATTTAATACAAATGTACTCAGCAGGGAAGATATAGACAGATTAGTAAAATTAGGGTTTACTAATTTTAAATTAAAAGGCAGAAACAGTGGCGCATATATCTTCTTAGATACGTTAAGCAGGTATATTTTTGAGCCTACAGGTATATCTCAAAACATAAGCAGACTTGTCGGTCTGAAGCTGGAACAATTTGGGATAGACCCTTTTAACAATGGATAATTTTGGGATTATTTTTAATATCCAAATCTAGCATATCCCCGATTATCAAATTGTATTTGTCGGGGAAATAAGTCATATGCCCGCTGCAAGGAGTGAAAGTTAATTCCCCAAAGTAAAGTTCGCCGTTTACTTCCCGAATATCGACTCTTACGAACTTAAAATCTTTAGCGAGTTTTTCTGCTATTTCAACCATCAATTCAAGGTTTTTAGGCCTTGGGAGTTCTTTTTCGTAAACCGGCAAGTCGTTATGGCTGAATTCTTCAACTTCCCAGTTTATACTGTGAGTTGATCTCTTAAACTCTCTTATAGATATAAAAATCAGCTGTTCGATAAATTTTGCTTTTCCGTTAAAGCACATTATTTTGTATTCCGGATATGGCCTGTTTTTTTCACTTTCTACTTCCTGAAGCTCTTCTGCAAAAATTTTCGGTACTATGTTTTTATATTGAAGCTCAAATCCATAACTGTAAGCAAAATTTGTCTTCATCCATTTATCAAATGTTGCTTTTGCCAATGCAGCTGCTTGCTCGTTATATGAGCTGTTATCGTGAATAGCCATATTCATCTGGCATCCGTGGTTAGTTTTCAGCATAAAACGGTTGGGTAAAGACTTAAAGTCGATTTCATCAAATGAATCCCAAACTCCATATACTTTTGGTATCAAGAGTTTATCGGTTTGTTTTGCGACCCAGTCTTTTACAAGAAGCTTATCTGTTAGAACCGTTTTTATAGGCAAGTTATCATATAGTTTCAGCCATTGAATTTTTTCTGCTATCGTTCTGGGATTCTCCAGATTCAGATTCTTGCCGGTTCTTTCTTTATAAATTTCCTTTATATATTTGGGATAATCTTTAACAGGTAAATTTCTGAAGAACTCTTCATCATAAATTTCTTTTTTTTTGAAAATATTTAAAAATTTTTGAAACATAAAAATATAATTAAACTTATCCAATGCTTACATTTTTAATTTTAACATGATTTGCTGATTTACATATTTTTTTAAAGAATGACAGCCTATTTGAAAATTTACAAATCTATAATAAATACTCTTAACATATTAGATTATAGAAATATTAAAGCTGTTATAATATACTTATAGTGTAGTGTTAATATAGAAAATTTGAGGTATAAAATAATGGCATGGTATGATGGGATTAAAAATATTTTTAGTTCATTAATTCCTGATAATAATTCGTCTGATCAATCAATAAGTGGAAACATACCTCCACATTCAGCGGCTAATTCTGGAGATGGATTGGAAGATTTTATAGATACAACTTGGTCTAGCGCCTTTCTTAAATTTTAGTTATACGTAACATAAATAAGGCTATCAACGGCTTTATTCCTACTTTTAAGCATCCTTGAAGGTGTGTGAGTCAAGGGTTGTAATGCATTAAGAAGATTTAACACCGTACTCACTAGTGTTGAAGAATAATTCAACTTTTGCTATAATTATAATGTAGGTCAACTTGAGGAAAAATTTATGTCGCTATTTGACAGTATTAAGAATTTCTTGAGCAATTTGGCTTCAGGTAATAACTCTTCCAATCCTTCAACAAATACAGATATGGCTTCACATAGTGCATCAAATTTAGATGACGGATTAGAAGATTTTATAGATACAACTTGGTCCTGCAGATGGGTTAAGTTTTAACGAGCCAGAGCTTTCAACATAATTGATTGATATATCTAAATATTTATAACAAAGGAAAAATCATGCCGGTATTCAGCTATCTTGATTAAATGCCTGAATTTTGTTATAATAAATAGATATTATCTAACATTCGAGGTGCAATTATATGGCGTGGTTCGATGATATCAAATCTTTTTTAAGTTCATTTACATTTGGAAAAAACTCGCCGTCTGACCCGACGAACTCTAACATAGCTTCAAACGGTTCTGCGAACAATGATGATGGGCTCGAAGATTTTATGGATACAACCTGGTCTTGTTATTGGGTTAAGTTTTAAGCAGCCTTTAGGTTAAGGTATTTTTTATATTCTGATTTGAAGAATAGACAAATTGGAAAATTCCATCATTTCTTTTGTTTGTTTATTTTAAGGAATTATGAGATTTTATATGAATGACTAAGTATTTCGGGTTTGTAAAATTTCAATTTACGTTAAATTGCCGATTCAATAACATATGTTATATGCTATATAAAAAAGGCAATGATGACTAAAGTTTCAATAATACTAACTGTTTATAATACTGCTGATTATTTGGAACAGGCTTTAAACAGTTTATTAAACCAAACCTTAAAAGACATCGAAATTATCTGCATAAATGATGGCTCTACAGATAATTCTTTAGCTATTCTACAAAAATATTCCGCCTTAGATAACCGAATAAAAGTAATAAACCAATCCAACAAAGGAATAGGGTATTCAAGAAATCTTGGAATTTCATTATCAAAAGGGGAATATATTGCTTTTGTTGATTCTGACGATTATGTTTTTCCTACGACCTATGAAAAGGCTTATGATAAAGCAAAAGAAAGCGGCAATGACATCGTCATTTTTAATTTTGAATGCCTGTTAGAAGACGGTACAGAACTTCATCCTGACGTTAAAAAATATTTTAACGTAGCATCTTATTTCAAAAATAATGAAGTCAGCGAAAATTTCAACTACAGGGACATAAAGGAAAATATATTAAGAGTTTCTTGGAATATTTGGAATAAAATTTATAAAAGAGATTTTATAAATAAAAATAAAATTAAATTTATAAATACGTTTTTTCAAGACAGCCCTTTTCATTTAGAAGCGATGATTTTAGCAAAAAATATTTCATTCATAAATGAGAATCTATATTCTTATAGGATTCAGAATCCTTCTTCTGTCACAAACACGCATTACAAAAGCAGAAAGATATTTGATTTTTTTGTTGTTGCTGATGAGATGAAAAAGATGCTTCTTAAACACGACAAGTTTGGGGAACTCGAGAGACAGTACCTTGAATTTAAATTAGTTGTATTAAATTCTCACTTCGGAGCAATAGTCAATGAAAAAATTAAAAAAGATTTTTATTTAAATATAATTGATTCTGTTAAATCCGAAAAGTATACAATAAAAGAACTTAGGGACTTTAAGTTTGCATTAGCTCCCGATCACTTTTTATACAGTCTAGAATTTGAAAAAGATTTCAACTCTTTTGGCCTTTACAATTCTTTACTAACCAAGATAGCAAAACTATATTTTATGATTTTTAAATAACTTGTAAAAAGGATTTTTCCTTTATCTGCATTCATAAAGAAAATACGAGTTTTAGTTATTAGGAGATAACAATGTTAGTTTCTAGTGTAAATTGTCCACAAAAGAAATCAAATTTGAGTTTTAAAGCTTCAAAAGTTAATATTCTGGCAAAAGCTGATGAACACGGCTATATATCAAAATCAGGACAATTTTACGATACGGTAAAGCGTAATAAATCAGACATCTTCCAAAACGCAGACGATCCAAGCACTCTGAATCTTATGCTTTTGCCGGGCGATATATTTATGAATCCATCCAAAAAAGGATTCATAACACATCCAAAAGCCACCAACGGAGAGATACAGGCAAGCTTTTTAAACACTTCTATTGCCTCAATCAAGAAATTATTGGGAAATAAAGCTACTTTTGATACTGTTTTTACTCCGGGAAACCATGATTTTGACGGCGGAGACAAGACTTTATTTAACTTATTGAAAACTGTTGATATGACTACAGTAATGACCAATGTCGACCATAAGCAATCAAAAGTCCTTAAAACTCTTGAAAAAAACAACATAGTTAATTCAAAAGTCTATGAAATACCTGATGACAAGAATCCAAACTTAAAAAACCATGTAATGATCTTGGGCGTTACAATACCAAGTATGGATTTTTATAATCCAGGCCTTCTAAAAGGAGTTAACTTTGTTAACAACTGCAATAAAAAATATTCCGATTTTAAAGATTCAGACTTAAAGGAAACTTTTGAAATTTTAAACAAAAAAGTAACAAGATTTAAACAAGAATATCCAAAAGGTGCCGTAATCGTTATGTCACATACCGGAACCGATATTTCTTCAAAAATCAGAGATCACGTCCCCGGAATAAACGAGATTTTAAACGGGCATGATCATCTTAATTCTTCATCTACAAGAGGCATAACTCACATCAGTTCTCTCGGCCAAAACAATGAAATGTTTAAATCAATAAGGCTAAATTTCGATGACGATGGAAATCTTGACCTTAGAGAAACAAGTACTTACTATACAAATACACACCCTATCTCAGGCAAAGAGCCAAACCCGATGGAAGACCATTTCGATTACAGCTTGAAGAAAGACATTCAACCTTTAATCACGCTTCACTGCCCTGAAATCGAAAATGAGCTTGGCTTTTCAAGTGAAATAAGATACAAAAACAGCTATCTTGCGAACTATTTGACCAGTTCAGTAATGAAAGTCTTAAAACAAGAAGACCCTGCTATTTCAGCTGTCGGAATACAATCCTCTATTATAAGAGGAGGCATCAAAAACGGTTCTACAAATGTCGATTTAATGAAAGTCTTTGACGGTGTAAGCGAAGACCTTTCAGGGGTTTATTCAGGCCCGGTTTCCGGAGAAAACCTTGTCGGCCTAATTGGAGAAAATGTTAAAACAAACCTTATTGCTCCAAAAACAAATACGATAATTCATTGGTCAGATATCCAGATTAACAGGAGTATGATTGAAAAAAATCCTGACTGCAACTTATACGATGCAATTAAAATAAGGAATAAGGAGACTAAAGAATTTGAAAAGATTAAGCCCGATAAGATTTATAAAATTGCAATTGCTGAAAAGTACCTCATCAAAGACGATATTGAGTTCCCTAAAAAAATTAGAGATAATTTTGAACCTATCGGAAAAACATATGATGAAATGTTCAGACAAAATTTAGAATTCTTTGATTACTACATAAAAATTACAGATAAAATAAAAGAACAGAGAATTCTGTAAATTTCTATCTCATGATATAATTTAGGATTAGAAAATGCTTAGAATAGATTTCGTGAATAACCAAAACACCTATAAAAATATAAAGCCACAGCCAGCCTATCATACGCCAGGTATAAACAAACTTGGGCTTGATAAAGATGTTTTTGTATCTTTTGGTTCTCAAAAGAATCTCGGAAGCACAACACCTATAAACAGATTATTAAATCAATTTGATAACGAAATTAATGCATTATTCCCCGACATAGACGGCACGATCAAGGATTTCAACGGAAAAATTCCCGAAAGCGCAAGAGTTGCTTTAAACGATGTCGAAGACAACAATATTAACATTGTGATTTCCACCGGCAGAACATACACTGAAGGAAAAGATCTGTATAAACAGCTCGGAATAAAGCCCAATTACATGATTACTCAACAAGGTGCCGAAATCATCGATAAATACGGAAACATCATATATCAAAAACACATAGATATTGATGCAGCAAGAAATATTGTTGATTCTTTTGAAGAATATAAACTAAAAACAAACAACAAGGCGGCACAAATAGTTCTTTATGTGGACGGAAAACCTTATGCAGTAAACAAGTTTAAACTGCCTCACAATTGGGAAGAAATAACGCTGGTAGAATCTTTTCAGGAACTTTTAGACAGAGGCAAGCCCCCTACAAAAATTCTTCTGTATGAACCTGAAGGCGACAAAGACAACAGCAAAAAGATTTACCAGATGATTGATTTTATGGGAAAGAAGCTTCCTGACACATACACGCTAGGTCATACGGCAAAGCATTACAGCGAAATAACAAATCCTGAAGCCACAAAAGGAAATGCCGTAAAAGTAGTGTTGGAACTGATGAACATAGATATCGCTAATTCAGCATCAATAGGTGATTCAGAAAATGATTTAGACATGTTAAAAACCGTAAGACAGGGGGGTGGATTATCTATTTGTATGGGTAATGCCTTAAACTCGGTTAAAAACATAGCAGAATATGAAACTGAGCACATTGACGAAAATGGATTCTCAATTGCAATGAACAATATATTAGAAAACAACAGAAAAATTGCTCAACATAAAAACAAATTAAACGAATCTTTTAAATAACTTTTTGATAACTGGAGTGTTAAATCCAATCTGTTATTTTTGTCGATAAAAGTAAAGCAATAAAAAATAGCAAATTTAATTTTTTTTGTGATTTTACATAAAAAACAAAAGACAACGTTAAAGGTTCATCTCTGATGATTATTAATAACAGCTATACCAACAGTATAGTGAAGAATAAAGAAAACAGTTCTCTGAAAAGAGTTTCTTGCAAAGGAAAAGCCGATATAATAGACAATTTGGCAGGAGAGTCTTGGATTGCAAAATTCTCCTATAAATTCGCAAAAGCCGGCGGAGAAAAAGTTGCAAACATGGTTAATGCAGGGGGAAAAATGGCAATAGCTCCTCTGATAATCGCATTGAATCCATTTTCTAAAGAAGAAAAGGAAACAAAAGTATATTCGGCATGTAAGCATCCTATTGAAGCTGTGCTTACAATTGCAATTCAAATATTAGCGCTAAACAAAGTTGGAAAGTACATAGATAATCTTTCTATGCAAGGAAAACTCGCTAAAAACTTTAATCTGAAAGATGTTCCAAATGGCCCCGAATTGGACCTTATCAGCAAGAGGTTGGGTGTTTTCAAAGACAGGGTTGGAATTGGGGTTGCTCTTGCGGCAATACCGGTGGTTACATCAATCACCAATTGGGCATATCCTAAAATTATGAAAAAAATTATGCCTAAAAAAAATGATAATGTCGAGGCAAGTTACCGAAAATGATAGTATCAAAAGCATTTTATAATTTATCAAATTCTAAATTTATGAAGAATCACGCTGAAAAAGTTATTAATGATGACGTTTTGGCAGCAAGGTTGCTTGTATGCTCAAACGTGCTTAAAGACGCGGTTGTTTACGGTTTCAGGTTTGATAAAAGCAGAAAAAATGAAGAAATTCCTAAAGATAAAAGAAACTTTGTTGCGGCCATGGATTTATCGAGCGGTCTAACGACAAGCGTAGTTCAACTGCTTTTAGGATTTGCTATAAGCAACAGAAAAATACAAAAGAAAGTGTGTAATAAACTTTTCGGGCATCTTCAAAGCAAGTCTAATGACTTATTTGATATAACTAAAAAAGGATTCATAGCAGCAACGACATTAATCGGATCCGGAGTAATCGGAGAAAGAGTCATAGTTCCTATGGCGGCAACTCCTATCGCTTCTTGGATTAAAAATAAATATTTTGAAAAACAGCCTTCCCCGAAAAATAATTATGACAAATTTTACACGATGCATTCTCATATTTTAAAAGATGATAAAGTTTTTGCGCCTTTTCTTAAATAAGCTTTATCTTTTTTCATTCTGTTTGCCAAGCATTTTTTAAACTAAGCTAAATAACCAATTATTATTATTAATTCTGTTTTTTAGAAATAGCCTGTTGGGGTTTTATATTTTTTCTTGAATTCATTTAAACTATCAAAACATGTATTAATGGTTTCTTCGGAGAAAATATACTTGATGTTTGACATAGTCGCTAAAATTAACAGAAATCTTGAAACATTATTGGAAAGAATTAGTATAAGAAGATTTCTTATAGCTTTGTTTCTTATCCTGATAAGTTTAAGCGTAATTATATTTGCTTTATTCAGTTACAAGACAATTTATAACACTATTTATCAAGAAAGAGTTATAAAACTAAGATACATAGATGATTTAGTTATAAATGTACTAAAATACCAAGACTCTTTAGTCAAAAGCAAACAAAAAACACTGAAAGAAGCTCAAAGCGATGCCATAGACATCGTCAAAAGCATGAATCTGAGAAATAAAGATTATATTTGGATTGACGAATATAACGGCAAATCTATCTATCATCCGATGCCTGATTATTCTAAAAAAGATTATGTTGATAATAAAATCAGAGAAATAGTCGACAGGTACAATGAAGGTTATGTAAACTATAAATGGGTTAAGCTCAGTGCAAATAGAAGGTTAGAATTTCGCAAAATTTCTTATGTCAAAGGTTTCAAAAATTGGAATTGGATAGTCGGTACAGGGGTTTATATAAATGACATAAATTTAACAGTAATTAGGGCATTACTAAAAGGACTGATTCCTCTTTCATGTGCCTTGATCGTTATGATTAGCATACTGAATATAATCATATTTAAATCAATGGTAAAACCCATTAATGAACTGGCAAAGACAAGTCATAAACTAGCAGAATATGACCTGGATGTAACATTGCCGACATCTGAGAGCAACACAGAACTTGGGAATTTATATAAGATTGTTAATAAATTTGTATCACTTTTTGAAAAAGAGAGAAAAACTGCAAAAAGAGAAATTGTTTTAAGAAACATCATAGATAAAATCAGAAGTTCATTGGACGTTGAAGACATTTTGTATTTCATTTGTGAAGAGACAGCACAACTGTTTAATGTCCAACGTGCTTCTATAGGAAGCTTTTCTCAATCAGAAGGTTCTGAGACTTATTTTCATCGTAGGGAATATAAATCCTCACCGATGATAGTAAGCTTTACCGAAAATCCAAAATCAATCGAGGTTTCCAATTACTGGAAAACAAAACTTTCAACGGATAAAGAGGTTCTTGCAATAGACAATATCGAAGAATCAGATGCCCCTGAATATTTCAAAGAGATATACAAAGAAATAGGGGTCAAATCAATTATTGGCATACCAATACAAAAAGGTGATGTTCTTTGGGGTATCTTGGTTTTGTCCGAGTATAACAAAACAAAACATTGGAGCCATGAAGATAAAGAATTGCTTAAAACAATTGCCGATCAGGTCTATATAGCAATTAATCAGGCTGAACTTTATGAAAAAGAAAAAAAGACTTCAGAAAGAGAAAAGATAATAAGAGAGATAATAGCAAAAATAAGAAGCTCACTCGACTATGAAGATACGCTTCGATACATATGCGAAGAAATTGCAAAAATTTTCAACGTTCAAAGAGTTACTATTGTTACATTACCAACTAGCGATGACTTGACTATATTTACCGTAAAACAAGAATATAAAATATCACCCGAAATAAAAGGGCTATCAAATGTACCTAATTTTTCAAAAGCATCAGAATACTGGTGGAGGTCTCTTTCTGCTAATTCAATAGTTGGTATTGATGATTTCTACGATTCAAATGCTTCTGACGAATTCAATAAAGCATATATATCAATAGGCGCAAAAGCAGTTATAGCGGTTGCAATTAAAAATGAAGAAAAAATGTGGGGAAGTCTGGTCTTGACTGAATATTACAAAAACAGACGATGGAGTGAAGAAGAAAAGAGCCTGCTGTTAACTCTTTCTGACCAGATTTATCTTGCAATACACCAATCAGAATTGTATAAACAGGAGCAGGAAACTGCTGAAACAGAAAAATTCAACAGAAGGATATTAGAAATCCTGAGAAATACTCTTGATAAAGATACGATAATACATCTTTTTGTCAGAAATATCGGCCAATATTTTAATGCGGACAGAGTTTTCTTTGTTGAATATGACGAAAACAAAAAAAGATATATTCCGTATGAAAAAAACTCTGAATATTTATCGGATCCTTCCAAAAAAAGTTTCGCAGGATTCGATTGGTCCAGCTCTTCCGTAAAAGACTATATAAACCCTTTGTTGGAAAAAAGAGAGTTCAAAATGTTCTGCATAAAAGAATATCCTCATGAAAAAATAAAGCAAGACAGCTTTTTATACCACTTTAAAGATTCAAATGTAAAATCAAGCTATAGTTTCCCTGTTGTGTATGAAGGCAAACTTAAAGGATTTTTTTGCATTGAATTTACAGACTCTGATTGCGTACATTTAAGTGATGAAGATATCATCAGAATAAGAAGCCTATGCACCCATGCCGGGATAGCTCTTTATAACTCCGAATTATTTGTTCATGCGCAGAATGCAGTAAAATTCAAAGAAATGTTCGTTAAAAATTTGTCTGCCGAGATATATGAAATGTTGGATGCTGTAAATGCGCTATCAGAAATTATGAAAGAAACAGACTCTAAATGCTATGAAAGCTTCATTAGTTATATAGACAAAATAAATCAGAGTGCAAAAAAACTTTTGGATTTAGCTTCTGAGTAAAAGATAAACAAATCAATAAAGAATCGTCAATTATAACCTAATCATAAATCGAATTAACCAGAAAGGAGAACGAAAATACAGTTTGGATATGTTAAAGTATAAAATCTTAAAAAAGTAAAAAGTTTAACGATACCGTGGGAAAAACAGATTGAAATATCCAATAAAAATTAAAAGAGTTTATGAATTGCCCTTAAAAAGTGATGGACTGAGAATTTTAGTAGATCGCCTCTGGCCAAGAGGAATAACCAAGGAAAGAGCAGCGATAGATTATTGGTACAAAGAAATTACACCCAGCAATGAACTACGCAAATGGTTTGGCCACAAAGAAGAGAATTTTGCAGAATTCTCCAGGTTATACTCTGAGGAGCTTAAATCTCAAACAGAACTATTAAAAAAAATAAAGTCTTTTTCAGACAAATCCCCCGTTAGTTTAATTTATGCAGCTAAAGACCCTAAGATAAACCATGCAATAGTCCTCAAAAATGTAATTGAAAAAATTTAACTTTAGACTTGGAGCAATATATGGAAAAAAATATAAATTTTGATACAACTCTAGGTGATTTTGTTGCCTCTTATCCAAAAACCAGAAAAGTTTTTGAAAATTTTGGCCTGGATTACTGCTGCGGCGGAAAACAAGACCTAAAAAAAGCAGCAGAAGCTAAAAATGTTGACATTAACGCTCTTCTTGAAGAATTAGAAGAGACGATAAACAAAGGAATAGAAGAAGATTCAGAAGAAATAAAAATTTGGAAAGACGAATCCATAAAAAATATAATCAACCACATTGTCTCAAAACACCACACATATATGCGCAGTGAATTACCGCGTATAGATACGCTTTTAAACAAAATTGTTCAGGTTCACGGGCCAAAACACGGGGATTTCCTTAATTCTTTAAGTGCTACTTATAAACTTCTCAAAGAGGCCTTGGAAGAACATCTTAACGACGAAGAAATGATTCTTTTTCCTTTTGCAAAAGAGCTTGAAGCGGGAGCAAATGAGGCTGATAAGTCTAAAAATACAGGAAGCGATTACAAAGAAATAGTAGAAATTTTATATACTGAACACGAAGACGCCGGAGAAGCCCTAGCGAAAATGAGGAACATAACCTCCAATTATGTCCTGCCTACAGATGCATGTGCCAGTTTTGAATCGCTCTATGAATCTTTAGAAGCTCTAGAAGATGATCTTCATGAACATGTACATCTGGAGAATATGGTTTTATTCCCTAAAATCGAAAAGTTGATGGGAGAAAAGGAATAAGCATTCTATAGGCAAAAAGCCAATCTCTCAGCTAAATACCAGTACACTTTGAAAACCGGAAACAGTCTATTGTATGATCGTTAACAAGCCCGACTGCCTGCATATATGCGTAGATTATGGTAGAACCGACAAAAGACATTCCTCGTTTTTTTAAGTCTTTGGAAATTATATCGCTGATTTGCGTTTTGGAAGGAATTTCTGAAACGCAAGACAAGTTGTTTATTATCGGGTGTTCACCTACATATTTCCAGATGTAATTATCAAAACTGTCAAATTCTTCTTGTATTTGAAGAAACGCTGCGGCATTTTTCCTTACAGAAAATATTTTTAGCCTGTTTCTTATTATACTTGAATCCTGCATTAGTTTTTCGAGATCTTTATCTGTCATTTGAGCGCATTTTTTTATATCGAACTGATTAAATGCATTTCGATAACCTTCTCGTTTTTTCAAAACTGTTTCCCAGCTCAGTCCTGCTTGTGCGCCCTCTAAAACCAGCATTTCAAAATGTTTTACATCGTCATGCACAGGCACTCCCCATTCTTCGTCATGGTATTTTTGATATTCTATGTTATTCTTTGGCACCCAAGCGCAGCGATTCAATTTTTCCATAATTAACCATATTATAATATATAAATTTTAATGTTGCTTCACTGGCAGAATATATTTCAAGACGACCCTTACGATGCCGTTTTCTTCATTCTTGTCTATAACTTTATATTGTGAGTTTCTTGGGAATACAGCCTCATTAAGGTGGGTCGGCTTTCTCGACAGTTGAGAACCTTTTGGAGCAATAATTTTCATAAACACTTTATTGCCCTGCCATTCTGGTCTGTCAAAGAATGCATAGTCTTCAGCTACTGATTTTTTAGCGCTGACATAGGCATACCCAAAGTCAGGATTTATTATATCCCCAATTTTTGCATTTCTAATTGTTTTTACGCCATCTTCAACATTATCAGGAGTTGATATCATTCCTCTGTAAAAAGTTTGTTTAAATATAGACTTTGGAAGTTTTTTGAATTCTTCATCTGCTTTGTTCATCATTTCTATAACTTTTGACCAAGCAGGATTTTCTTCCAACACCTTGGCAAGATTTCCTTCTTTTTCTGCTTTTGAAAGGTATCTGAACCTTAAATTAACTCCTGCGCAAAGATCATTTTCCCTGTGTATTTTTACACAAGATAACAATCTGCATTTAAAATCATCAATGCAATTTTTTAAAGATTCCGTGGCTACCGCTTTAGTTTTAGTTTCATTTATTGCTTTGATAATATTTCCCGAAAATGAAACATTATCTGCGTTTAAGCGTACAGATTTACAGCCTAAAGGCATATCGCATTTGGATTTTTCATTGGGTTGAATTTTAACTAAACTATTAGAACCAATTTTCATTTATTAATCTTCATTAATTGAGATCTTATTATATATAAAAAAGCACATAAAATAACTTGCCATCAATAAAGAAATATCGATGACTTCAACTAAAGCTATTATTTATTCGGTCGATAATTATCTAGTAGTTTATAGTTGAATTCAGGATGCAAAAAAAAGACTTTATTATATTCCTCATAATTATTGGAATTTATTTTTTTTATCAACAGAACCATCTTCCATCTACTGTTAATGGAAGAGTACAAGTGCCTGTTGGTGCTTCTGACAAGGGGGAAAAATACAATTTTTACTCTGACAATCATACCAAATTAAACATTTCAGGTATGGAAAGATATTATGTAACCGCCAAAGTGGTGAGCAAAGCCAATTACAGCTCAGGATGGAATTCTAAAATTTCTCCTTATGATTTAGCTTTGGCCTGGGGAAGACTTATGGATCCTGACTGTTTGTCAACAGTAAGTTACTGGCAAAGCAACAGATGGTATTATTACCGCTTCACCGATAAATTTCCCCTGGATAAAGGATATATAATTTCACATTCATCTAATAATCACATTATTCCTTCAAATGATACTATCTTGAAAGTCTTAGCTTCAGTAAAAGTGGGTCAAGTCATTACTTTAGACGGCTATCTGGTTGATATTGCAGGCAAAGATGGAAATTACAATGTAGGATGGAACTCCAGCCGTTCTAGAGAAGACAGCGGAGATGGTTCTTGCGAACTGTTTTATGTAAGCCGCGTCATAAAAGACGGTAAAACATATATTTAATTCATTTGATTTAACTTTTTCTCGCTTTATTTATACCTATTGATAAGGTATAAGTATTTTCTTGAGCAAGGCTATTTGTATTAATTAGAATGGGGCACGTAAATATCTTCTTTTAATGATAAATTGTACTGTCAGACAAAAAGTCTGGCAGAGAGGAGGCTTTTTATGGATAAATATATCTGTAGAGTTTGTGCCAACATATACATCCCAGAGATAGGTGATCCTGAAGATGGGGTATCACCCGGGACTCCTTTTGAGCAAGTTCCTGATGAATGGACTTGCCCTGTTTGCGCTTCAGGTAAAGACAAATACGAGTTTTTATCCGAGGAAAGGTATGAAAGACTTTTTCCAAAGCATTAGCTTCAAATTTATAAGACCGGATAAAAAAACGAAATTCAAATGGTCACAAAACATTTAATAAAAGGAGATGAATATGTTCGGGAAATCACATAAAGATATAGAAATACTCAACAAGGGTCTCGATACAGAAAGATTTGCGGTGGCAGCATATGAACTGGCGGTGTGTTCAGGGCTGTTAAGTGAGCGTGTGATTCAAGTGGCAAAAACTTTTCAGGCTCACCACGGCCAACATGCTCATAAGCTTCATAAAACAATAAAAAACCTTGGCGGAACACCAATAAAAGCTCTGCCTCAAAATGAGTATGTAAAGAAAGTACCTACAGAACTTATTGATGAAAAATCAATAATTCATTATGCTTTAATCCTTGAAAAGCAGGCAGCTATTGCATATCTGAACTTTATCCCTAAAATTGAAAATCCCGAAATTGCTCAGGCTGCCGCCAGCATTATAGGTGATGAAACCATGCATTGGGCAGCTCTAAGAAATGAATTAGGTCTGGCGCCTGTACATATAAGTTTTATTCCTTTATCTGCTGAAGAGGTGGAAGATTAAAGCAAATATTATTTAACATCTTCAAGAGACAGAGCGAAAATATTTTTAGCCTGTCTTTTGGCTTAAAATAGAAGTCTTTAGCTAAATTTAAATTGAATGTTTGATTCTTTTTTATTTTTGTTTGTTATAGTTGAATTTATGAGCAATTTTTTATTCCTTAAAAAAAACAATGAGAATCTATTTAACATAATTTCTGAAGCTGAGAAGCTTTTTCGTGATGAATATTTTGAACAAGCCGTAATTCAGACAAGAAGATTCGCTGAGAACATATGCAGAGATTTGTTGGAGGGCAAGGTATCTCCGGATGAAACTTTTGACTCAATGATTAACAGAATAAAAGACAAATCATTCGGACAGATGCGCCTGAAAGAATTTTCAGATGACTTATATTTTTTAAAAAAACATGGGAATAGTTCCGTTCACTCTTCAATAGCCTGTAAAGACGGCAAAATTGCACTTGAATGTTTAGAAAGGGCTTTTGAGATTTCCGTATTTTATTTTAACGTTAAATACGGGTATAGCAAAAAGCTTGATAAATCAATATTCAGCGAAGAGATTTTAATGACAGGCAAAGAGGCTTCAAAAAAATCTTTAAAAGAAAAATATTCAGAGGAATTGAAAAATTCAAGAGCAAACTCTTCCAACAATTCAATTAAAAAAACACAAAAAACAACCCACAAGCCAACAGGCAAAAGCAAAGAATATAGAAATATTTCCAGCCTTATCTTCAACACAACTGCAACAGCGCTTTTAATACTTCTTGCACTCGCTTATATATATTCAAACATCAAAAACATGTTGCACTTATAAAAGACAGATGGACTTCTGTAAGCTATCTTATGCTTCAATTTGCATACATAAGCTTTATAGAATATAATTTAAATATAGTAAGGAAGGATTTTTAGAGTTGTTTTGTTCTGAATTAAATAACGTTTTAACCTGTTTTCACGATAAAATAATGTCCTGTTGTTCAGGGATAATTGGCCCTGTTTATCTTGATAATTACAAAGGCGAAAAAATAGATTGGGAAGCTTTTAAGGCCGTAAAACATAATGCCTTCGCTCTTATGAACAAAGAAAATATCTCTAAATTACCATGCGAAGGGTGTTTTTTCTTGCGCCAAAGAACCGAAAAAGACGTTGTATCCGACAAATTCAACCTTCTTAACTTAAGCCACTGGACACAATGCAACTGCGGCTGCATTTATTGCGCCAGAATGGATGATTCTAAAGGCGAAATAACAACGAAAAAACAAAAAAGCAAAAGCTATGACATGCTTCCTGTTTTAAAGGGGTTATACAAAAATGACCTTTTAGACAGACAGAATTTAACCGTGGTATTTCAAGGGGGAGACATTTCCGTCTTAAAAGAATTTGAACCCCTTGTAAAAGAATGCCTCAAAAGCGGAGTTAATAGATTTGAAATATTAACCAACAACATTATTTATCATCCGATAATAAAAAAATTAATAGATAAAAACAAAGCTATTTTGTACACATCTTTGGATACAGGAAATAGAGAGACCTACAAAAAACTGAAAAGAGTCGACAAGTTTGAAGAATGCGTTAAAAATTTAAGAAAATATTCAAAATCCAAACCAAACCCTCCTATTATAGTGAAATATATTCTTGTTGAACACTTCAACGACAACAGAGAAGAAATAATTACATTTATGGACCTGATGTCTGATATTGGCATAACTACGGTCGAATTCCAAATTGATAACAAATACGGGTTATTTACAGATCTGGACAAAAATCCGCTTCCTGAACATTATGGGGAATTATTCTTGCTATTTAAGGCTGAATGCCAAAAAAGAAACATAAGACTCCAGGTTTGGCCAAAAACCGAAGACACCCTCAAAAAATATGCTTTAAAGGGAATTTAGTTATTGATTAGAATCTGAGCAGACTCTTTTTGCGGCAGCATAAACTGCGGTATAATTGGGATATAGCTGCAAATATATATTTAGTTTTTGCGCTTTTTCTTTCGCAAATTCGGCTAATTCTATAAGCTTTTTCAATAAGTCTTCTTTATAATTCAATTCGTTTAAAAGCTGGTTATACACGTTCAATACAGCTTTTGTCGCGCCGTTCTTTTTGGATTCTTTCAGCCATATTTCGACTTCTCGCTTGCTGTCATTCATGCCGGGAATAACCACATATTTTGTACCCAGATTACAGGAGAAATCTTTTTTTCTTGCTGAACTGTATTTTTTAAAATTTTTCCACACAGCATCATAAGATTTTACTCTTTTTACCTTTTCATGCATTCCTTTTGTACCTGCATCAATTGATATAAGTAAACTTACCGCATCATTTTTTATGCCGTATTCTATAGCCGGCGCATACTGTATAGCATTTGTATGGATAATGATATTTTTATAACCGTTATCCACAAAGAATTTCAAAAGTTCATTGAACCTTGGATACAAAGTAGGTTCTCCACCTGCAAAATCAATGATTGCATCTTTATCCAAAATATCTTTTTCGACCATGTCTTTTACAATAGCAAACACATCATAAGGCTCAATCCAGCGGTCATGATGCTTTTGGTAGTTCGGAGAATCCACAGGAACAACAGGCGCGTGTCCTAAACAATATACACAATCAGAATTACAAACCTGCCAGGTTGAAAGCAGGATATAGTGTATTTTTCTATGATCTGTTTTGGGTTTTAAGCTGATTTGGCTGCATCCTGCACATTCTTTTCGAGGAGTGCCTTCTGCAATCAATTTTTTTTCTCTCTCCCTTGACTCAAAAAATTTGTCCCAATCTATCGGGCTGCCGTCATAATTTTCGATAACATTCGGCCAGCCAAGACCATTCGCATCGTTTGTTAACGTACAATATGTAATACTTGTTGTCTTACAATTGTTGAAACATATTCCATTATTTATTGAATCGCAAGCTAATTCGTTCATTAAAACCTCTCAAAAAAATTGTAACATGTCACTCACATTTACTCAACATTACAGTTTGGTCTCATCAACACCAGATGTGCTATACTTTAAGAAAGTAGTTCATTGGGAATATGTATGAGCAAAAAATACAGATGTAAATTTATAAGCCATGGATTGTTTTTTGAATACGATCACTTGCGTCATTGCCACCTAAGCGTACACGCACCGGAAGCAAAAAGATTAAATAGAATAGTAAATTATACCGGTCCAAAAGACAAAATAGACTGGGAAAAAATTTATTCCACAAAAAAAGAACTTGTTTCTAACTTGAGAGAAGGTAACTTCCCTCCTTTTTGTAAAGGCTGCTCCTGGATAGAAGAATTTGAAGACGAAGAACAGTATAAATCAGATTATGATGAATACTTAAATATGATATGGATTTGCCATTTCAATCACTGCAACTGCAATTGCACATACTGCTGCGACTATGAAAACATAAAAAACAAGACAACCACTAAAGGATATAATATTTATCCTGTTCTTGAAGAAATACTCAAAAAAGGCATCTATAGAGCTAAAGATCCTGACGCCCATATTTCCTTTGGGCTGGGAGAACCAACAATATTAAATAATTTCGAGCAGATAATAGAATTATTCGCAAAACACGGGTTGGAAAAATTTGCCGTGTACACAAATGGAATTAAGTTCAGCAAAATAATTGCGAAACTGCTTGCAAACCCTGATATAGAAATGAGAGTTGTTGTATCTTTGGATTCAGGTTCCAGAGAAGTTTATAAAAAAGTTAAAAATGTCGATTGCTTCAATAAAGTCTGTGATAACATCAAAGAGTACATGAAAGCAGCAAAAAAAGCTACACCGAGAGACTTCCAGGTAAAATACATTATAATTCCTGGAGTCAATGACACTAAAGAAGAAATAGACAGATGGTTTGATATTTGCGTCAACAAATTAGGTGTCGAATCTTTAAGCGCCGATATTGAAGAAGAATGGTTTATAGCTCATAGAGACAACATCCCCCAGGAGCTTGTCGACCTATGCAAATACATAAAAGATAAGACGCTGGAAAAAGGTCTTGATTTCTTCTTTTTTGACAGAGCCCAAATACTAAAAATAGATTAGGTGATTTTATGAAGTTTAAAAGTTGTGAATGGGCGCTTTCTCATCTGGTAATTAATTCAAGGGATATAAACTACTGCTGTTCTTCTTTTGATAAAAAACTTACTTACTTAGAAGAATATAACGGACACCTGATTGATGTTGATGATTATCTTCAGCGTAGATCAAATTATATTGAAATGTGCAAAAAAGGTGAGTTCCCTGAAGCTTGCGTGGAATGTCCGACTCTTGAAGAACGTGAATGGGATGAATCCCCGGGGTTTGTAAATATTTCTGTATCTAACAGAACAAAATGCAGCTGTAATTGCACATACTGTATCATTTCAGGAGGCGGAAAAGCTGATATCAAAGCAGAACTTAATTCAAGAGCTGTTTGGGACGTAAAACCGGTCTTAAATGATTTAAGAAAAAAAAATATGATTAAACCAAACTGCCACTTCATAATAGGAGGTGGAGAATGTGCGGAATATCCAGCGGGAGAACTTGAGTGGCTAATTTATTTTTCTCTTGTTACAAACGGATTTATTGAACTATTGAGCGCCGGTATTGTATATTCTGACGCTATAGAAAAAGTATTAGCAGCAGGCCATTCACAACTAAAAGTTTCTGTTGATGCTGGAACCAAAGAAACTTATGAAAAAATTAAGCGCGTTAAGGGATACGACAGAGTCTGGAAAAATCTGCAAAAGTATATTAAAGCAGCAAAAGACAATCCCCAAGCGAATGTCGTTATAAAATACGTGATAATCCCCGGAGTAAATGACAATTTAAAGGATGTAAAAACATTTGTCAAAAAATGCCTAGAGATTGGATGCAAAACTATTGAAGTAAATATGGAATTTTTCTGGATGAGTGAGAACCACGACAAGCCAATATCAAAGGAATTAAAGCAAACACTGGAGTATTTCAGCAAGTATGCGGATAAATATGTCGTCTTTTCATCCAACATAAATTCCAACATCAAAAAATGGTTAAAACAAAATCTACATTAGTTAGTTAAGAGAATATATGTTTCCGTTTGATTTATTTTGTAATAAAAAACTAAAATATGATGTAATCGGTGCAGGAAGCGTCGGAGGAACTATTTCTGCATTTTTAAAATCAGGAAACAAAGATGTTAGGCTTATAACAAAATATCCTCACCTTGTTGAAGCCGCCAAGAAACAAAAAGGTGTAAGGCTTATATCAACAGTAAAAGGCGACAAAATATACAACGTTAATGTTGTCGATGAAAATAACATAGGCAAACGAAAGTCAGATGTGATTTTCTTATGCGTAAGAACTCCTGACATAAAAAGCACTTTCCCTCTCATAAGAAAGTTAGCTCATAAAAATACTATCGTAATGTCAATTTCAAACGGTTTTGGCATAGCGGATGAATTGCAAAAGAAACTTCCTGAAGTTAATGTTATTGAATCGTCATTTGTCGGAATGAGCCGCTGGTTTGAAAGAGAAACTCCTACTTATCTTCACCAGAGAGAGTACTGCGAACTGAAACTAGCTGTGAGCGGAAGCAACCCTATCGATGAAAAAATATTAAAGCAGTTTGAAAAAGATATATTAGAAGTCGGAATGAGCGGTGGTTTTATCAGTTTATCAGAGATGAAAACGCTTCTGTTTGAAAGACTTATCACTCGCTCACCATTTGAAAGCTGCTGCCTTTTATACGACATTACAGCAAATGAAATAGTTGATGAAAAAGCAGTTCTTTTTAGAGCTCTATGTGATGAATTAGTCCTTCTCGCAAAAGCTATGAAAATCAATCTTAGAAATGATTTTGTTGATGAATACATAAAAAACTTTGATGAATACAAAAAAAGAGACGATGCAAACGTTGTTTCATCAATACTTACAGACATCAAGAGAGGACAAAAACCAGAGATCGATTTTTTCCTATTTATCGTAGAAACTCTTGCAAAAGAACATAATATCAATTTGCCAAAATATTTTGAAATAGCAGAGAAATTCAGGCAGCACAAAAATTTTGACTAAAAATAATATGAGTTATTTTATAGTGATGTCATAACTTTGATTTTCAACTATTTTCTCAAGAAAATCATAAGTAACCATTTTGAAATTATTTTTCTCTATTTGTTCTTTCATATAGTTGTACAGTTCAGATAATTTCGGTGTAAACATTCCCGGCTCTACTACCTGAGAGCAGAACTCTATTGCCGGCTGAAGAGTTTTAACTCCCATATCCCTGCATAATTTTATCCATTTGTCGATTTCTTCTTTATTGTCATTAACATTGGGCATAATAATATACTTGACTACTACATTATGGCCGTTTGGGGAAGAATCTTTGATGTATCTTTTTATATTTTTTACAACTTTATCAAATTTATCAACCCTTTTCATTTTCTTAAATAGCTCGCGGCTGGCGCAATCTGTTGAAATAACGATCGACGAGCGTCTGTCTTTTTTAAGAGCTTTTGCAAATAATTTTTCATACTCTATTCCGTTGGTTTGTAAGCAAAAACCATAACTTGAATCTTTTTGTTTCAATAAAAGCTTCAATATATCAGGAAATTCCTTCAGCATAGTCGCTTCGCCGCCAGTGATGGAAAAGAAGGCATTAGGGTCAATTTTATTTGATTTCAACATCGATTTAATAATAGGCAAAACTCTCACATAAGGGCTGTGTTGTTTACCTGAGATTTTACCATTCGTGACAGGTTTCATCGCACAATAGCAACACGCACAGTTACAGTGAACCCAGTGAGTAAGTTCTATCTCTTTGAATTTAGCGTTATCATCCCACTCTTTATCTTCAACGTATATACAGGATTGACAGCCTTCGTGGGGCAAATTTCCATTTTTACAATTTTCAATTGCATTTTCTCTTACCGCTAAAAATTTATTATAGAAATCTCCTTCATAAGGGATGTTAAAATCTTCATAACGTTTAGATCCCCAGACTTTATTACATATAGAAACCGCATCATGTCTAAACGATATGCCACTTTGAATGTATTTACAGCATTTATATTTCATAATTCAATCCAACCTAAACTAAATTTTTTTCCTCTAACAGTATTAAAACGTATTTTATTTTAATTGTCAAAACCAAACAAAACAGCTTAAATCCTGGTTACTATCTTGTCCTTTTAGAAAATGTGAAGTACTATTTAAATGTGGAATATATTGTTAATAGGAACCTTTTATGGACGTTAAGAATCAATTTTGCATAAAACCATACCAATTCTTTGAAATAGGCTCATACGGAGACTGCTATTGTTGTTCCAGATTATGGAACGACAGCTACTGTCTGGGAAATATTCTTGAGGAAGGCTTCGATAATGTATGGAACGGAGAAAAAGCTCAAGCCATACGTCAATCTATCATTGATAAAAATTATAAATTCTGCGACACTAACGTTTGCATAATGCCTCGCGGCAAGGAAATAACATCTCCTATCGCGGATTTTCCTGAAGAAGTGAGCTTATGCTATGACAACACCTGCGTGCAACAATGTATCTATTGCAGAGATACCCCTCAAGTTATGTCAAAAGAGGAGCAGGAAAAATGGGATGCATTAATTGAACCTGTGTTTATACCAATGCTCCAAAAAGCAAAATTAGTAACAGTAAATGTTTCAGGAGAAATATTTATAAGCGAGCATTCAAAAAAGCTTGTTAAAAGAATTGCAGAAGTTTATCCTAATATTAAATTTGCAATTATAACAAACGGAATTATGTGCAGCGAAGAAAATCTTAAAGATTTGGGTATTGCTGATAAGATAGTTGATATAAGAGTTTCTATTCCTTCTTGCAAAGAAGAAACCTACAACAAGGTTGTAAGAAACGGGGACTTTCATAAAGTGATGAAAAATCTGGAATACATTTCATCTCTAAAAAAGCAGGGACTCATTAAAGTATTTCACATTAACTGCGTTATTCATTCACTTAACTACAAAGATTTAGTTGATTTAGCTAAATATGCAAAAAAGCTAGGCTCGTGTCTGAACGCTATGATAGTAAAAGATATGGGACAAAATACCAAATTCTTAAACCAAATAGATAAATATTTGGTTACAAGCACAGAACATCCTGAATACAATGAATTCGTTAAAATAATGAATAACCCCATAATAAAAAATAACGATGAGTTCCTTATGAATGATTCGTTTAAGAATTTACGTCCGCTTTCTTTTATGAAAATTATTAAAAATAAAATAAATTTTTATAAAAAGTACGGTTGGAGCTAATTGTGCTATAGAGCATAAATTTAAAAGGTTTCTATGACAAACAAAGACTATTGCAAGAATATTGGTTCATGTTTAAGTTTTCATCAGGAAAACATAAGATTTTGTACTACGTTGAAATTGGGGCCGATTCTCTCTGAATACAAAGAATCCGACAAAGAATTAATTGAAAAAATCGTCGCATTAAGAGACAAATATAACAATGACTTAAAAAACGATCTGATTTATCAAGGCTGCAAAGACTGTATTTATGCAGATAAAACTCCTGTGGTTTCAAACAAAATATCAAGGATCGATTTGTTCTATTGGTATCATTGCAATTGCGGATGCGTCTATTGTTCATATAGAGACGTGACTAAAGGCGAGTTCAGCGACAAAGTTAAACCCGGCAAACCCGTTATTTATAAAATAATTAAAGAACTATATGCACAAGATAAAATAGATAAAGAATCTCTATTGGTAATATGGGGCGGCGGCGAAATTACCATGTTAGAAGAATACCCCAAGATGATTGATTTATTCTTGAAAAACAATGTAGGATTTATCTCTTCTGAAAGTTCCGGTATAAAATATTCACCAACCATTGAAAAAATTCTAAAGCAAAGAAAAGGCAGCATAACAGTAGCTGTAAGTGCGGGCTCTCCTGAAACATATTACAAAATCAAAAGAAGAGATAAGTATAATCAGGTAATTGAAAATTTAAAAAAATATGCAAAATTTGACAAAGCTAATGCAAGAGTAATTTCTAAATATATTATTTTAGATAAATTAAACAACAATGAAGAAGAAATTGAAAAATGGTTACTGACAGCAAAAAAAATAAACCTTAAAAAAGTTGAAATCAGCACGGAATTTTGCTGGGGACAAACGCTTAAAAAAGGTCAAAAAATAGAAGATTATAATTACAGATTATTCGACTATGTTGAAAAACGCTGCAAAGAACTTGATTTGATATTGTATAAAAACGAAACCTCCTTAGCAATGATGGAAAACGGTATTTATTAACTATTAAAAAATACTTATTATCCGCATTTATAAAAGATAATAAAATCGATGTCCAGCTTAACCTCTAAGGTGGATTATTAATATAATAAAGGTAATTTAGTTATTTTATCGAAAGAGAAATTTCTTCTTTTATTTTTTTGTAAGAATTTATTGATTCCTGCATAGATATTGCAGCTTCTATATCTTTAATCGCACCCGCATAGTCTTTCAGATCTTTTTTAACAAGACTGCGAGATGCATAATACATATCATTTTGCGGTTCTAGTTCTATGGCTTTATCAAAGTGCTGCAATGCTGATTTCAATTTGCCTTGCAGCCTGTCCGTCTCGCCATTTAATGCGTATACAGAAGCGATTTCGGGAAGCTGTTTTTGAGAAAATAAGTTCTTTAAAAAATTCATGTTTATATCCATCATTTATTCTTTATCTGATTATTTATTTTATGGAATATCCTCTATCCAAAACGCTTTGTGTGTAGGGGGGGATACCCAAATTTATGTTATGTTTTTTGCAGATATCTTTTGCCATAGCAACAATCTCATAATAGTGTTTGGGGATTGTGAATGCTGTATCAATGATGTTTCTGTAATCTATATCCAAAACAATCGTTTTGACATTTAAATCCGTCATTATATTCATAAAGCTTTCAAATTCTTGCAAATTATCGTTATACCCGTTTGTGATGATATATTTAACAATGATAGATGATGATCCTGCTTCTGAAATATAACGTTTAAGGTTATCTACAGAAGAATTGAACTTATCTACCTGCTTAATTCTTTGATAAGTCTCTCTTGTCCCGCTGTCTAAAGCTGTAGAAAACTCTCCTTTACCCATTTTTAAGAGCTTTTCTATGACAGGCATGTATGTAATATTGTTTGTCGGAATATAAATGGTTCCGACTCCGTTTTCAAGGAAAGCATTTATTATGCTTTCGTGATTTTTTAAACACGAAATGTTACCGCCTTGAAAATCAATATACAATTTTTTTCTATCAACCAGATTGTTGTCATATAATTCTTTTATGAATTCTAGAACATTATATAAGACAGGTTTGTTTTCATCTTCTTTTATTTTTTCAAGTGTTCTGTTGCCCTGAGTGCAGTAAACACAGGCGCAGTTGCATTGAGTGTAGTGATTTAAGGTTATTTTATTGATTGCAAAATCATTCGTATCTTTGTATTTTTCAAGATGGACGCAGTTTTTGCATTCATTAGGAATGACTCCGTCTTTCAACATTTTTATGTAGCGTTTTTTGGTTTCTACAAAATCTTTTATTGATTTTTTTTGAGAAAGATTTGAAACGAAAACAGGACCTATATTTGCGCTGCAACAAGGTTCTAACGTGTCCCTTGAGGTGAAGTGCAAGTTAGTGTTCATCAATGGGCACATATATGATTTTTTGTTTTTTTTAAATAAATCTAGTATGTTCATAACGCTTTGCCTATTTAAAATTGGCTCCGTATTTTCGTAAAGACTAAAAAACTCTCACGCTTAATATTATATTAGCAAAAATTTTGCTATAATAGTACTATCATGAGGAAATCTTATTATTGTAAACGTTTAAATGAAACTCTTAATTTTGATGCACTGAAGATATTTTACTGCTGTGCAACAAGAACAGGGCCTTCTATAGATGTACCGAATCCTGACAATATTAATGAAATATTCAATAAGAAAAAAGCATTAATAGATATGTTAAATAAAGGGAAGGTGCCTAAAGAGTGCGAAGGATGCTTTGACTTAGAGGAAAAAGCGCCCGAGAAATTCGATTTATTCAAAAGTTTTAAAAAGCCGCCTAAAGCTTCTCTTATAATAGTTAAACACTTTAAACAGTGTGACTGTAGCTGCATATATTGCTGTGAACAGTATATTTCAGAGAGAAAAATAGTATTGAAATCGAAAAAAAGCGATTACTATGACCTTTTACCCATTATTCAGAAATTATACGAAAAAGATTTGATTGATAAAGAAAAACTGGACGTTCATTTTCAGGGCGGTAACGTCTCTGTTCTTGAGGAGTTTGAAGATTTAGCCAATCTGTTCTATAAAAACGGCGTAAAAAGAGTGGAAATCGCAACTAACGGCATAAAATACCTCCCGATTATCGAAAAAATTTGCAACAAAACATTTGTAGACGTCAATATCTCTATTGATTGCGGAACAAGAGAAACCTATAAAAAAATCAAAACCGTTGATAAATTCGACGAATTAGTGTCAAATTTAAAAAAGTATCAAAAGCTTCCGATACTTTTAAGATTAAAATATATCCTGGTTAGAGGGGTTAACGATAACGTTTATGAATTAACAAAATATATCGAGCTTATGAATGAAATCGGAATCAAAAATTCAGAGCTTATGATTGATCAATGCGATAGTGGTTTTGTAGAAGGAAAAGACTTTGAAATTCCGCATCATTATTATGAATTGTTTGATTTATATAAGTCAAAATGCAAAGAATATGGCATTGAATCAAATATTTGGGAATATGTAGAAAAAATATTGGCTCAAGGCGCATTTTTCAAGTAGTTTTAAAGCTTACTTACTGAATAATTTTTGGAAAAAATTGCCGCTTTTTTCAGCTATAGGTTTAAGCTCTAAAAGCTGGCTGCTTACTTCGCAAGATTCATCTTTAAAAATAGGATCTTTTAAAATTTTTATCAACTCATTGTATTTTGGATGCGTAGGTTTTGAGATATCAAATAAGTCCGTGAGCTCTTTTGAAGGGATTTGTTCGTGGTATTGAATAAAGAAAGCTTTTGCATTCATCGATTTTGCGAATTCAACAAATTTCTTCATTTCTTTATAATTTATTCCTGTTACGACAAAATTTAATTGCAGAGTTTGCAAAAGACCTTCTTTTTTAAGTTCTGACAGGTATTTGATATTTTTAATCAGAGCCTTAAAATTTCCGCCTTCTACTATTTTATTGTATGTATTTTCCTTAATGCTGTGCATTGATATTGTTACAGCACGCATTTTGTCTTTTAGTCCAAGCTTTTCAACATTCTCTTTTGTAAACAAAATGCCGTTTGATATTATTTTAAATTTTATATCAGGATTTATCTTTATTATTTTTTCTACAAGAGTCATTGAATGCTTGCTTGCAAATAACTCTCCCGCCGAATTAAGCTCTACAATTTCTGCTTTTTGCAGCACTGGGGTAAAAATTCTATCAAAATTTTCTTCTATTCGTTGTTCTTTTTGCCTGTTCTGAAGTTCTTCCTGATTGTCTTTTTCAGGCCTACAGAACACACACCTTACATTACAGATTCTGTCATAACTAAATTCTATTTGTTTCGGATACTCACTTATCAGTTGAGGTTCAATCTCTCCAAAATAAGGTGAACATTCCTGAAGCTTACAATATTTGTAATTGTTTTCGATAAATTGTTTTCTGAATTCCTGAGCTTTTTCTCCGTTCCATATTTCTTCAAAACTTTGCTCAAAAATATTCCCGAAAGAATAAAAATCGGTCCAAAAACAACAACAGCAATAAACTTCACCTGTATTTTGAATCTGGATACTATTAAAAGGATGTTTACAAATATGTGCCATACTATGATTTTATTATAATATTCGTCTCATTGCAAAAAATAAAACAGGACTCTATAATATAAATCATTAAATTAGCTTTCCGCAGCATTCTATGCTAGGATTTTATATTATAGGAGGTATTAGTTTGGAATACTACAGCTGCTCGAATATTCAAAATGGAATAAGGTTTGAATACAATTCTATTAAGCTATGCTGTCTGGTAGGGCCGAACGCTTCTGAGCCTTTATATATAAAAAGGGATTTTTACGGGGAAAAATTGAATTGGAAAGAACTTCTGCAAACCATAGTAAAAATCCGTGAAGATCAAAAAAATGGCATAATCGACCCTCACTGCACAGGCTGCATCGGCATGCAAAAGCAGGATTGGGACGACAATACAAAATTTAAATGGATGCAAATAGCACACTGGGCAGATTGTAATTGTAATTGCACGTATTGCTACAGGGTGCAAAACGACTTTGAGGCGCCGAAAAGACGTTACAAAATAATGCCAATCATAAAAGAATTAGATAAAATGGGACTTATCGACTATAGCGGTGAACTTGCATATTCTGGCGGAGAACCTGCTTCTTTAAGAGAATTTGATGACATAACCAATTTTTTCATTAAAAAAGGCGAGAGATTGATTATGGTTCACACCAATGCAATCAAGCCCGTAAAGTCTGTTATTAGGGGTTTAAGAACCGATACTATGTCTGTTACGGTTTCTGTTGACTGTGGAGATCGTGCAAAATTTAAGCAAATAAAGCAAGTTGATGCATATGACAGGGTTCAAGATACCCTAAAAAAATATGTAAAAGCTCAAGGGGCAAACAAAAAAATGGTTCGCTCCAAATATATAATAATCCCTGGCGTAAATGACTCGAGACACGACGTCGATTTGTGGATACAAGAAACTTTAAAAACAGGAATTCAACAGGTTATCATAGACTTTGAATCCTCATGGCTCACTGATAACAATAGCAATATTCCACCACATATCGATGATTTATTTATGTATATTGAAGAAACAACAAAGTCAAACGGCCTGGATTTAGATTTCTATGCAGTGGCAAACCAATATAGAACTCTAAAAAACAAAGATATAAGCGTTGGACTCCATAACGGATAAGTAAATCTCCCTTTCGGATACTACTTTTTCTTCATTTTCATCTTTATGTAATTAATATAATTTTTTATAATCCTGAAAGGGCTTACAGGCCCGAGCTCTTTGACGTAATTTGGCATACCTATCGGGTATTTGCCGAATATCGGGTCTTTTATTTTTCTGACAAAATCATTATAGAGATGATGATTCGGTTGGAAAACAGCAAACTCTTCTTCATTGTCTAAATATCGTGCGCCGGTTTTGTTGACCAATGAAAAAGAAGCTCTTGCATTAAGCTTGTTCGCAAGTTTGACAAAGTCTTTCATTTCTTTGTAATTTAAAGAACAAATCACAAACATCAATTCAAGTTCTTGGATTTTATTGCTATCCTTTAAACTTTTTATAAACTCCAAATTCTTCATTACTGTATCAAAATTATCTTTTCTGAAGATTTTTTTATATGTGCTTTTTGATGTGCAGTGCAAAGAAATTCTGACAGCATTGATTTTGTCTGACAAATCTAATTCTTCGATATTTTGTTTGGTAAAGCTTATGGCATTCGTAATGATTTCAAATTTTATATCAGGATTTATATTTATAATCTTTCTTATTAATTCTTTGGAATAAGGGCCATCTAAAAATTCACCGATGCAGTTCAATGTAATTGTTTTTACATTTTTTATTACAGGAAATAATTTTTCTTCAAATACATCGCTCCATTTTTTGCTCTCTTCCTCTGAAAGCATACTCACTGCATCTCGGCAAAAAACGCATTTTTGTTTGCAGGAATAATCAAAAGCAAAAAAGATTGTATTAGGATAGTCTGCATGGCCAGGGTTCTGTAAATCAGGGTATTTAAATTGCATTTTTTCAACACAATTAGAGTGGAATCCTGAGTTACACAGCTCGGTTCTACAATAAGTGTATTTTTCATCTACAATGTCTTGCCTGATTTTTTGGGCCATTTCGCCATTCCAAATCTCGTCAAAACTCTGCGTAAAGATATTTCCTAATGATTCATAATTTTTTTTAAATGCAGTTGTGCAAATATAGCAATCACCATGCTCTTGAATTCTAAACATATTCCAAGGAGCTATGCATATGTCTTTAGCTTCGTTAGCATCCATTTAAAGCTATCCTATTTTAATTTTTTAATAACGCTAGGTAGAACCAAATACCAATATTTTTCTGAAGGATGAGCACTATCATCAGCCCAATATTCTTTGAGTTTATAGATTGGCTGCGTCCCTGAAGTTTCAGGTACATCTATAACCTGTATCCCATTGTCAGTGAGTATATCATCATTATTCAGCCCATCAATGTTAGAAAAACTCAACACAACAAATTTCACATTAGGATATAATTTTTTAGCCGCTTTTTGTGATTCTAGAATATAAAAATCAATTAAATTTTCATCATAATTATTCTTGGCCTGCATTTGTTTTGACAAACATACAGCTAAGAACCTGTTAAAAACCGAGTCTTTGTTTTTAACTAATTTACCATCCTTTACACTATAAGTAAGATAATAAGGATCATTGGTGCTGCTGTCGAAAAATAAACGGTTATAATTGTCTGGTGCAACTGTATAAATAATATATTCAGGATCTACGTTTATTTTAGAAGGGAAACTATCATTTGTTAACTGATAATACATATGCTGCAATCCCCAAACAGGTATTGCCCTGTTGTAAATAGTTCTGCCTGACAATTTTGCTAGTATGTGAGACATCGTTTGATCGTCTTTAACACCAACTCCACAAGCCATGTCAGATCCAAACAGAATAATACTTCCTCTTTTATCTGTGATATTCTCAACGGGTCTAAAATTTTTATAGAATTCTCCTGATTTATAGCTGCTATCAAAAGAACGTCCACCAAAACTATAGTGAAAATTTTTATCATTTGATTTCAACATCATAAAAGAAATAACTTCTACAACAGTTATCACTGCTAGTATTACTACAATGCTTTTTATAATGTTTTTAATGATTAATTTATTATCCATGTTTTTATCATAACACATGTAGCTTAAATCTTGTCAAATGTTTAAAGTACTTTAATATATATCACGATTTGTTTATAGCAGCATTGTATGCTAACATTTTCCATATAAAGGAATATGTTTGTTAATGATTTATAAAAGTTGTAGGTTATTAGAGCACGGTATATATTTTTACTTAGACCCAGGAAGCAAACAATTATGCGTAGGACACTGTTGTAATACTGATAATTATAATCTGGAAGATAGGCTATACTTATATTTTGATTTAAAAAACGAAACCCTTGATTGGGATTATATATTTCACGAAAAACAAAAACTCAGAGAGAACGCTGAAAAAGGGACACTTCCAAAGCAATGTGAAGGTTGTTTTGAGTTACATGATAGAAATTGGGATGATGAAAACTACATTTCTCATCTTACTGCAGGGCACATAATGAAGTGTAACTCAAGATGTATTTATTGTTATACGGGCAGAGAAAGTGAATGCCACTCAAGAGAACAAGATGTTGACATCAGACCTGTTATTACAGAACTTTTAAATAAAAATTTATTAAGATTCAACGGCTCACTTCGCTTTGTTGGCGGTGAACCCACCTTAATGAAAGAATTCGACTGGCTTGTGGATTTATTTTCAGAGCATAATGTACCTGAAATTTATGTGCCGACATCAGGAATAAGACTTTCTAAAAGTCTTTGCAAGGCTCTTGAAAAAGTTAACGATGCTGCAATTGTGGTGAGCGTGGATTCAGGATCCAAAGAGACTTTTGAAAAAGTTAAAGGTACCAAATTTTACAATGTTGTTTTAAACAACCTAAAAACCTACTTGAAACACGCAAAAGAAAGTAAATTTATAATCCCCAAGTTTATTCTTTTAACCGAATATAATGATACATCCAAAGAAATCGATAACTGGCTTCAAATATCTAAAAAAACAGGCCATACAGAAGTCCAATTTGATGCAGAACATACTGTTGCTTCATCAGAACACTGCGAAAACAAAAAGTTTGTAAACCGTACATTGAATATGCTCAAATACACGGAACTTTTAGCGAAGAAGTATGGATTAAAAGTCACTTCATACCTTGCATTTATGAACAGAACAAAACAAATGCACAGAACACAGGCTGAATATTTCTTAAATCACAGAAGTGAATTTATTGATTTACGACTAACTAATCATAATACAGCTATAGATATTAACCAGAAGTACGCTGACATATACATTGATCTTGACGGCATCAACTACAGATACCTAAAAAACACTCTTGAGCAGTTATTTGAAAATGAAAATTTCGCCGTTAAAAGAACAGCTTATTTAATTTCATCTAATGAAATAACTAAAATTCAAGAATTTAAAGATATAGCTTATTATTTATTGAGATTAGGCTTTAATATAGAATTAAAAACCGGAAGCATCAAATATTCAGAACCGATAGATGAAATAATAAAAACAAGTTATTCTACGGTAACTTTTAGCTTAAAAGTAAAAAAAATATTTGGAATAGTCCCTGTTTTTAACATATTTAAAAGAAATAAATTTATACACTTATACAAGACAAAATACGCTCTTGGAAAAATTAATGTAGGCTTTGAATTTGACAACAATTTTAGCGAATCAGAAAAAGAAAAATTTATAAATAAATATAAAACGTCCGAATGTTTTTTGCGATAGCGAAAATTGAGGACGATTTTATAAAAAGTAAACAATATAGCGGAAACGACGAGTTTACGATAGATTGTGACACTGGATTAGTGATAATCTTCTTATTTAATTCCTAAAACAAATTTTAAAGCGGATAAAATTCTCGAATACATTGAAACTTTTCTACAGTTATAAACCTTATTCTTAACTATATCGTCAGCCCAAGGTTCCATATCAATATTCAATCCAAGCTTCTTCGCTTTTTCACCGATATAGTTATAAGAATTAATTACAGAAAATTCTATCATTTTATTTTTCGTATTCATTTTACTGTCAGAGTGATTTACAGCTCTTGAGATTGTCCTAACCCCGGTTTCTTTGCAAAAGTTAAACCAGTCATCGATTTCTTTCTTGTTATCATTAACTCTTGGCATAATAATATATTTTATTCTTATTTTTTTACTGTTTTCACCGGCTTCTTCTATATATCTTTTTATGTTTTCTTTTACTTCTTTGTATTTATCAACTCTTTTTATTTTTTTATATGTTTCTTTAGAACCGCAGTCTACAGAAATTACTATATTTCCCTTTCCGGTTTTCAAAAGGTCACTTATAACCGGCTCATATTTGATTCCGTTTGTTAATACTTCTATCTTGCAGCCTTTTTCTATAAGCAGTTTTGCAATTTCTGGAAATTCTTCTAATGTAGTAGGTTCACCACCCATAAAAGCGATAAAACTATCTGAGGTTATCCTTCCTTCATCGATTAACTTTTTCACAATAGGCAGTGAATCATAATACTCGCTTTTTTGAACTTTTTCTGAGAAGGTAGATTGAACAGAACAATAAAAACAAGCTGCGTTGCAGTGCTTCCAATTGAATATTGTTACTTTGAAAATTTTGTTGTCAAATTCTTTCCACTCATCTTCCTTTAGCCAGGAACACATCTGACATTTATCAGGAATAATGCCGTTTTGCATATTTTTTAGTATTTCAAGTCGTCGTTCTTCATTTTTTATAAATGCGTTTTCTTCAGTATAAGAAATATACTCAGGTCCTTCCCATACTTCATTGCAATATTTAAACCCATCGTAACCTAAATCGATGCTACCTAAAATATGCTCACAACATTTATATTTCATAAAACTTCCTTGGCCATTTTATAAATATTATATCATAATGGACTAAATTAAAAATTTTATATATATTTTTATTAGGAGAATTTATGTCTGATAATTACGCAATATGCACATTCCCTTTCAACGCTGCCCAGATTTCAATGAGCGGGGATGTATTTATCTGCTGTCCTCCCTGGAGTAATTCATATTCTTTGGGCAATATTTACGAAGAACATTTTGATGAGATATGGAACGGTGAAAGAGCCAGAGAATTCAGAAGACAATTCATCGAAAACGATTACAAATACTGCAATCTTGACTTATGTGTAAAAGACTGTTCTTCAAAGATTGTTCCAACAGAAACAGCGCCAAAACCAAAGACATTTATCTTTTGTTATGACTCGGCTTGCAATGTAAAATGTATATTCTGCCGTTCTTGTCATCAAAAACAGGATTTATCGTATTTTGATGAACATATGGATGAAATGTTAACCTCAATGCTCGAAAATACTGAAAACGTATGCCTTTCTGGCGTGGGAGAATGTCTTGTAAGCCCGCATTCAAGAAAACTTATTAAAAGAATTTCTGAATTATTCCCTAACATCAAATTTTCTTTGATTTCTAATGGCATCTTATGCGATGAAAAAAATCTGAAAGAAATTGGAATTCTTGATAAACTTCTATCGATCACAATATCCTTACACGCAACCAAAAAAGCCACATACGATAAGCTTGTTATTGGCGGCGATTTTGAAAAAGTAATAAAAAATCTTGAATTTTTAAGCAATTTAAAAAAATCAGGTAAGCTTGATAAATTTATTTTTAATTTTGTCGTGAATACATATAATTACAAAGAAATGGCCGATTATGTAAAAATGGCAAACAAATATGGAGCAAGTGTTGGCTTTTTGGAGCTATTGAAGCTAGAGACAAATGAAAATATTTATGAAGAATTAAATATTTCCGACAAAAATCATCCAAAATATAATGATTTTGTAAGAGTTCTTAAAAATCCAATTTTCCAATCTTCAGAGTGTACGATAAATGACTCTATGCTTAAATTAAAACCCTTACCTTTTATTCAATCTATAAAAAGAAAAATTAAAAGCGTATTCCTTAAAAGCGATTAAAATAATTTTTAAGCTGTTATATCGGGCATTATTAATACTTTTCTTGAATATTCTTAGTATAAAACCTGCCAAAAAGCCCCCTAATATTATTCAGATGCTATAATCCTGCTCTTTTTAATTTTGACAACTAAATTAATATTATATAAAATTATAATATGACGAATGATTGTTGTAAATTTTTGCTACACCAGCTTGTATTTTTTCATAATGCAATAGGACCTTGTTGTTCAAGGACAATCATTCACACTCCATTAAAAAGGACTTTTAACTCTTTAACAGACCAATGTATTGAAGAATTTTTAGAGGTTAGAAAGTCTAATATTGAAATATTTAATAAAGGTGAGAAACCGTTCTGTTATGAAAACTGCGGCCTGTATGACAAATCCGAAACGATTCAGAATGAACCTATCCAGCTCAACCATATAACAATTTCAAACAGAACAAAATGCAATTGCAATTGCATATATTGTGAACATTCACAGGGTGGTGTGAGCAAAGTAAGATCTCAATTAAACCGTCTAAAAACTTATGATATTGTACCTATTCTAAAAAAACTAAAAGAAAAATCCTTAATATCTAAAGGATGTGAATTCATAATAAGCGGCGGAGAATGTGCTGAATACCCCAAAAAAGAACTTGAATACATATTAAATCTTGTCCAAGAGCTAGAAGGTTCTGCTCTTTTACTAAGCTCAGGAATCAGATATTCCAAACAGATTGAAGATATTCTGCAATCCGGCACGGCCAGAATTACCATCTCTGTCGATTCAGGGACAAAAAAAACATACGAAAAAATTAAAAGAGTCAAAACATTCAATAAAGTTTGGGATAACTTAAAAAAATATTCAAAAGCAGCCTCTCAAAACCAAAATGCAGAGGTCGAAGCAAAGTATATTATTATCCCTGGGATTAATGATTCATGTGAAGAAATACAGGCTTTTGTCGACAAATGTGTATCAATTAATTGCAAATATGTGAGGGCTGAAATAGAGCATTATTGGATGTATAATAACTTTGAAAAAACTCTCTCGGATGACATGATAAATCTATTTAAGTATTTTGAAGATGCTGCAATAAACAATAACCTGAGATTCAGATTAGAAGGTGTGGGAAGGTCTTGGATGCTTACTAAATTCAAAGAAAGTGGCAATTCCTTTAAAACACGACACGTATAAATAATCTGAGAAATTCATATCTAAAAGCGAAAAGTTAATTAGTTCTGTTACCCATTTAAACAAAAAAACGTTGGATTATTCACTTTTTATGCTTCGGATTTTTTTAAAGCATATTTTTCCATAACATATTTTGTTCTTTCTTCAATAAGAAAATTAAGGTTAAGCTCTGAACATTTTTTTATAAAAGAAAGATATAAATCAGCATAGTGTTGAGGTAAAGGATCTTTATCTAAATCAGCAAACAAAGCATATTTATTCTCTATCTGGAATTCAGTATTTTTTATACCAATAGAAGACATTAAATCAAGAAACTTATAAATTTCTTCAATATTGTCATTATAATTTTCGACTATAATGTATTTAACAACTATTTTTTCACCATTGGTCACTGAAGCATATTTTTTAAGGTTCGATACACTTGAATGGAACTTATCAATTCTTTTAATCTTCAGGTATGTTTCCGGAGTTCCTGCATCCAGTGAAGTAATCAACTGTCCTTTTTTCTTTTTGAGCAGTTCTTTTACCATTGGCTGGTAAATAGTATTATTTGTAACTATATATGCTTCTTTCAAGCCATTTTTAAGACATACTTTTACTAAATCTTTAAATTCTTTTAATACAGAGATATCTCCACCTTGAAAAACAACAACCAAGTTTTCTTTATCCAAAAGCTTATTTTTATAAAGTTTTTTTATTATTGGCAGCATACTGTAATATGAACTTTTAGAAGCTTTTGATGCAATTTCACCTTTTGAATCTTGCATTCTTGCACAATAAATGCAGCCGCAATTGCAATGTGTCCAATGGCTCAGATGTAACATTCTATAGGTAGCATCTATTGTGTCACCTTCTTTCATCGGGCGCAAATAAAAGCAGTCTTTGCAAGGAGACTTATCAATATCTTGTTCATTTAGCATTGAGAAAGCTTCTTTTTTTATATTATAAAATCTTTCATAATCTATATCCTCATTAGAATAGTTTTCATAATATATAGGACCAATTTGACCGCTACAGCAAGACATTATTCTATTATGAAAGCAAGATAATTCATCGTTCAGCTTCTGACAATAATATTTCATCAATTAATCTTCTACCTTTCTTGTTCCTTTATTATATATGTTATACTATTAGGTAAATAAATGCACTACAAAATCTAGAGATTATTAAGCATCTGAGATTGTGATGATTGGAAATAATAGTGTTTTGGGATATTAAAAAATTTTTTTCAAATAAAATCAAAGACAATGAACCCTATTTTTTTTGTGATGAAATAAATGACAGGTTGCATTTTTTTAACAAACAAATAACATATTGTTCTATCGGAAACACCTCAAATAACAGGTTATATCCTGTTTTAGTAGATAACTTCGCAGGACAAAAACTTAATTATAAAAAATTACTGAAAAAAATAGCCAATGTAAAAGAAGAATTTAGAAAAGGTCAGATTCTTGACTCATGCAAAAATTGCCAGAGGTTAAGGCTAGACAACTGGGAAAAAGAAACAACTCCTTTTAAGCTGGTGCAATTTTCGGATTGGGGACTTTGTAACAGCAAGTGTGTATACTGCAACTCTTGGCATAATACAGTCTTAGAGAATGGTCAATATGTAACAAAGGACCGAAATCCAGATACCTATCCGATTCTTCCAATAATAAAAAACATGATTAAAATTGGATTAATCAATAAAGACACTTCGGTAAATTTCGCCGGAGGTGAGCCGACATTGTATTTCGAGTTTCAAGATGCCGTCAATTTTCTTTTAAAATATGGCACCAAAAGGATGGAGGTATATTCTAACATAATTGAATATAGCCAAGAAATCGAGAAAGGTATTGCATCGGGAGTAATAGAACTCACAGTATCAATTGATGCCGGAACAAAAGAGACCCACGAAAATATAAAAGGCGTAAAGTCCTACGATAAAGTTTGGGGAAATCTCGAACGATATGTAAAAGCTGCCGGTTCACGCTTCAACAAAAATGTTGTCTGTAAATTTGTTGTGGTTCCTGGAATTAATGACTCTATTCGCGAAATAGAAGAATGGTTAACAAAAGCAAGGGATATTGGCGTAACTAATTTCATATTGAATGCCGATAATCGAGTACATGAAAACTCAACTATCAGCGAAAATCTTTCAACCAAGCTAGTAGAGTTAAGTGATTTATTTATAGAGAAAATGGAAAAACATCAATTCGATTATAAAATAGGTCCAAACATTTCCTGCCTATACAGATAAAGATTACATCTCCTTGATTTGTAAAAAGGCAACATTTAAACTATAATTACAGTAAGCTAACTAATTAAGAGTTGATTAAGAGTAATGTTTTATAGAAGTTGCGAGTTTATCGAAAAAGGTATTCATTTTAATACCGAAAACAAAATATGTGTTTGCTGTCATTCTTCAAATATAGGTGGAGGATATGTTTTATTCCCGTTCTTAGAGAATGTGACAACAGGCCAAACAGTTGATTGGGACAAATTTTTTGAAGAGAAACAAAGGATAAGAGAACTTAATTCTTCAGAAAATATCGATAAAATATGTGAAGGCTGTGTAGCCTTAAGAGAAGATAACTGGCCAGACAATAACAAAGCCTTTTCTTATTTTAATTTTCATTATTTTACAAGATGCGATTCAAACTGCATTTACTGCTATACTCTTTCAGATAAAAAACACTACAATACTTGTAAAAATTATAAAGTTTACCCTTTTTTAAAAGATATGAAGAAGAAAAACCTGATTGAACCAAATGGCTTTATTAGCTTTGGCGGTGGTGAAGTGACTTTACATGATGAATTCGATGATCTTATAAACTTTTTTATGCCATACGATTATGCTATGAAAGTATGTACATCAGGAATTCATTACAGCAGGACAATAGAAAAAGCACTGAAAAATGGAAATATGGAAATTCTTGTTTCTGTCGATTCAGGGACAAAAGAAACATTTTCTAAAATAAAAGGCACATCACACTTCGACAAAGTTTGGAATAACTTAAAAAAGTACGCAAAAGCACAAAAATTACCCATTTTAGTCAAGTCCAAGTTTATTGTAGTACCAGACCTTAATGATTCTGAAAATGAAATTTTATTGTGGCTGAAAAAGTCTAAAGAAATAGGGATCAATATTGTTCTTCTGGAGATAGAATCAAATTACTACAATAAAAACCGATCCGCGATTCCCGAAAACATTATGAATTTATTTCATTATGCGCTTCAGCAGGCAAAGGATTTGGGGTTGGAATTTTTGCTATATGACAGATCGAGCCACATGATGAGTGAACAGGATTGGGATTTTTGGCAGAAATATAGTTTTTTAAATGATCCTACAACTCACTTGATTAAAGAAAATTTAAAAACCATTACAAAGAAAAAAGGCTTTTGGAAATGAGATTTAGATGTTGTCAAATGCTACTTAACCACCTTGTTTTTGCCCAATCGACGGTAATTCCTTGTTGCTGTTCACCTGTACAAAGATATGATACCAAGTTTTTTAATGAATATAATGGTGACCAATTTGATATCGATGAATATGCAAAACAAAGAAATCATTATATTGATATATTTAAACAGGGAAAAGAACCCGAATGTTGCCAGGGTTGCCCTTTGATTGAAGAAAAAGAGTGGAATGAAGAGATTTCTTTTTCAAATATCATAGTAACAAACAGAACATATTGCAGCTGTAATTGCATATATTGTTCACTTCTGGAAAATAACCCTGTCAAAAAACAAGAGTTGAATACCAGAGTCCCATACGATGTAAAGCCTATTTTGACGGATATGAAAAACAAAAACCTTATAAAACCAGGATGCAATTTCATGATTGCTGGAGGCGAGTGTACAGAATACCCGGATAATGAGTTAGAATGGCTTTTGGATTTTGCAAAGAATTCAGAATGCAAACTTGAAATACTTTCTTCAGGAATCAAATATTCTGAAGATTTAGAAAACGCGCTAAGAACAGCGTCAACAAGGCTAAGGATTTCTCCAGACACTGCCATAAAAGAAACTTATGAAAAAATAAAACGAGTGAATGCATATGACATAGTTTGGCAAAATATTGAAAAATATATCACTGCTACAAAAAATAACCCGGAAGGGTTCGTTGAACTAAAATACATAATACTCCCCGGAATAAATGATAATATAGAGGAGGCAAAAGCATTCATAGAGAAGAGCAAATCTATTGGATGCAAAATAGTTTTAGTCACAATTGAATATGAGTGGTTAAAAAACAATAAAGATAACCCTGTTTCAAAGGATATGTCTGATGTTATCAGATATTTTGTTGAAATAAATGAAAACAGCAACGAAAATTTTGAATTGCGATTTGAGCCTCAAGTTGAATATTGGTTCAGAAAAAATTATAAAAAAGTGTATAAATGCTGTGAATATATGTTGCATCAAATAGTATTTGATCAGGACGATACAAAACCGTGTTGCTCAGAGACCATAAGTGGCAATGGGACTAAATTTATAGAGCAGTATGACGGGCAGTTGATATCTCCTCAAGAATACTCTAAAAAAAGAGATTCTTATCTTCAACTATTTAAATCGGGAAGGATTCCTGACTGTTGTACAGGATGCCCAATGATAGAGGAAAAAGCTTGGGATGAAAACCTTTATTTTGAGAGAATAATTATAGCTCACATTTCAAAATGCAGTTGTAATTGCATTTATTGTGTTTATACATATAATGACCCGGAGAAAAAAAAGTATTATAACACCAGAAAACATTATGATATAAAGCCAATTCTAACAGATTTAAAAGAGAAAAATCTAATAAAAGAAAACTGTGAAATAATTGTTGGCGGAGGTGAATGCGCTGAATTTCCTCGCAAAGACTTAGAATGGATATTAAATTTTACCAAAAGTACAAATTGCAAGATATTACTACTTAGTTCTGGGATTACATATTCTGATGCGATAAGCAAGATGCTTAAATCTGGTAAGGCAGAAATTATAATTTCACCAGATGCCGGCACAAAAGCGACCTATGAAAAGATCAAAAGAGTCAAAGCTTTTGATAGGGTTTATAAACATATTAAAAAATATGTAGATTCTGCCCGAAAAAATCCGCAAGCTAGAGTCGTAATCAAATATATAATAATCCCGGGTATTAATGACAATATTACAGAGCTTCACGAATTTGTAAAAAAATGCAAACAAACAGGTTGCAAAAATATTCAACTAGACATTGAACATCACTGGTTCAACGAACACAAAGACGAACTGGTTCCTGAAGGCATTAAAACTTGCGCCGAGTTTTTTAAAAGTTTAGATGAATTTGATTTTACTTTTTGCGGCGAAACTCATTATTGGTTTATTGAAAAACTTGGTTTTAAACCCTGAAAGCAATTTTAAGAAACATTTCCTGTTTTTAATACTTGCTATACATCATATAATATAATAGTATTCTTATTAGGAGATTATATATTTATGAAAAATAAGGTTGGATTTGATTTTGTTTGTGAAAGAGGTTTTACTGAATTAGAATTAAATTCAGCTGGTGAAATAAGACCTTGTTGTTCATCTTGGACTGAAGACATAGTTTTTGGAAATATTTTTCACGATGACGTCGATTCAATCATAAACTCTGAAAAAGCAAAAGAGTTCAGAAGAAGCATTTTAAACAAAACATACACCGGCTGTAAAGCAGATATTTGTGTTGGCGCACATCCTATAGAAGAAGAAAAACTAAAATCGATTTGTGACGAGGAAGGAAGAGTAAGTAAGTTTTGTGAATTGTTTAACTTTGGGCATGATCCTCATTGTAATCTCAAATGCATTATTTGTAGAGATCACCATATGACCAATACGGAGGAGCAAGTAGAAGAATTTGATTCTTTAATACCGTCTCATTTTTTACCTTTATTAAAAGATGCGCAAAAAATCAGGATATTATGCTCTGGGGAACTTTTCGCAAGCAAACATTCAAGAAATCTTGCTAAAGCAATAGCAACCACCTATCCGGAAATAAAATTCGTTATTGGATCAAATGGGGTTCTTTTTGATGAAGCTAATTGTAAAGAACTAGATATTTTAGATAAACTAGAAGAAGTTACGATTTCCGTTCATGCTGTTACCGAAAAGACATATAACCAAATCGCTGTTGGCGGTGACTATAAGCGTGTTTGGAAAAATATTGAATGGCTTGCTTCTTTAAAGAGGGAAAATAGAATTAAATTTGTGGGCTTAGTTTTTACGTTGAGCAAGTATAACTACAAAGAAATGGCTAAGTTTTTGAAAAAGTGTAAGGAATTAGACCTTGAAGGAGTATTTTTTGAATACCGTCCAACAGGAAGCGAAATGGCTAAGCACTACAAAGATATGGCGGTATGGGAGCCCGAGAATAAAGAATACAATAAGTTTGTAAAAATACTTTCAGATCCAATTTTCGATTCAGTACATTGTTCACTTTCTCATCAACTACAAACCATAAGAAAGAAAGAACAAACAAAGTCTAACTTTATAGATAAAATTTTAATTTTTTTCACTCAAAAAAAGATGAACAAAAAAACACGATAAATTGATATCTTAATTAATAATTAAGTACCAGATTAACGCTAAAATAACACAAGATGATGAACATTTTTAAAGTATTTTTTCTTTAAGGCTTATATGTGCTACTATATACAATATAGTAGCACGGTGAGATAAGGATTTAGGTTTGTCATATTTATCATGTGAATTTGTTGAAAACGGAATGTGTTTTATCAGAGATGCAGCTGTATTATGCAGTTTTTCTCTTTGTATGAAGTATGAGGCGATAAGGATTATTGAAGACTATAAAGGTGAACTTTTTGATTGGGAAGAAGTAAAAAAAATCAAACAACAATACAGGGAACGATTTGCAAGTGGTGATATTCCCGAAATTTGTCAAGGTTGTCCCAGCTTAAAAGTTGCTGATTGGCCTGGAACAATGGAACTGAAATATATTTTAATTAACCATTGGGAAACCTGCCACGCTGACTGCGTATATTGCCATACGCACGAAGATAAAAAATTCTTTAACTCATTGAAACAATGGAAAATTCTTCCTGTATTAAAAGATGCCCTTGCAAAAGGGATGTTAAGCTACAATGGAAACGTCAACATATCAGGAGGAGAACCTACATGTTTGAAGGAATTTCCTGATTTGATGGACTTTTTCCTGACAAAAACAAATATCTTTGTAATGTTAAATACCTCTGGAGTTGAATATTCAAAACATATTAAAAAAGCTATAGAATTAGGCAGAAGTACAGCCACAATCTCGCTTGATTCTGGAAGCAGAGAAGTTTATAAAAAAGTTAAAAACATAGATAAATTCAATAAAGTTATAGATAATATAAAAAAATACAAAAAAGGATTAAAACCAGCCCAATTGAGACATTTAGGGTTTAAGTATGTATTTATACCAGGCTATAACGATACAAAAGAAGAAGTCGAAAAATGGCTCAAGCTAATCGAAGATTTAGGACTCGTCAACATTCAGATCGAACTGGAACACAAATGGTATGAAAAAAACAAATATCTACCAGAGCATATAAAAGAAATGATTGAGATGGTAATCGAGTTTGTTCATAAACATAAACTTAATTTAGCTTATAGAGAGATCCTAACCGCTTTGGGTTATACAGAGCCAATAAAATATATTGAAACGTAGAGAAATAAGGTTCACGCAATATGAAAAAGAATACAAAAAATCTGTTTATTTTACTTGCGAATTTGGGAATAATTGCACTTTGCTTTGGACTGGTGATGTCATATCTATGTCACGATGTACTGACAATACACGACTACTTTTTTCCCTATGAATATGTACAAGGTGGAAGTTTATTCTCAACAGGGCGTTTTGTTTCAAGGTTTATTGTTGCTCTTTATTATGTATTCTTACCAAAACTTCTGCATATACATCCTAATGATCTTTCCAACACGCTTGTTCCTTTCTGTAATGCAGCAATAATAACGATTATCTCCGTTTTCTTTATAAAATTATATTACCTTTTTTCAAAGACTACGAAATTTATACTATTTAGAACATCATTTGTATTTTTATTTCCTGCCATATTTGTTATGGTTTTAGCGATGCCTCTAGAGTCTTTTACTTCTATGTTTACTTTTTCAGGCTTAGATGAGACAGTAACATTTTATGACCACATATTTAATTTGATTTTTTACATTATATTTTGGTATTTTGCAATAAAAATATTCGTCGGCAAATACACCAACATTAAAAAAGAAGCTATTGTGCTGATTATGCTTACAGCATTTTTACTTGGCATTTCATATGAAATGTTATGCTACGCATCAACAGCTAGTATGATTATTTTACTCATCTATTCAGCAAAAGAGTACTTTAAAGAAAAAACTATCGAAAACAGAAATATTCTAATATATTTGGGTATATTTTTTGCCTCTCTTTTACTTGGCAGTATTTTTCAGTTTTCTGCTTCAAATTACGGACAAGGTAAAGTTCTTGGATACAATATTTATCTTCAAGAACAAATTCCTATAATTCATAGCATCTTCATCCCATTTTTAAAAACACTATATAAGGTTGTACTTGTCGAAAATATTGTACCAATTTTATTTATAACGTTATTGTGTACATTAATAATTAAATACTGTCCTGATAAAAAACTAAACAAAAAAATTGTAACTATTGCGATAGCTTTGATAGCAGGAGTCTTCCTATTTTTCGCTACAACCATTATCGGAGGTAACGTAAATGAGTATTTTTATTCTTTCTGGACAGAACATACTCCTTTTAAGTTCTTATATTTTAAAATCTTGTGCGCAATAATACTTTTCTTATATGGATATTTAATAAGTAGCTGCAAGTTTCTAAAAGAGAATGAAACCGCTATCTATATCATTCAGACGTTTGCAATATTATCAGTTTACGTATCATTTTTAACAATACACTCCAGAAACTTTTTCAATCAATACATTGGAAACATCCATTCATCGGGTGAATTAAGAAAAAAATTATACAAAGCAGATAAAATGGCAATGTTATATAACAGGCTTGATGGAACAATAATCTTGCCAATCAGTTATTATAAAAAATACAGTAAAGATAAACTTTTAATGAGACCTACCTGTTATGATGCAGATTATCAAATAAGATCTGCTATGCAAGATTTGGTTGCAAAAGAATATCAAAGAGAAAAGAGCAGAATCTTCAGCTTTGACATTGATAGAGGAAGTATTGCAAATAGTAATGATTACTTGGCATACCTATACAATACGTATGGAATTATTCCTGAAAATCTTATTTTCATTAAAGACAATAAAGCACTGCAAGAATACAAAAAACATGGCGGTCGTTTTGAGTTGGATGAAATGAAAAAGCTCAAATTCACAAATATATATAGAAACGACAAAAAAGAGATTGATGAAGATGAAATAGAGCGATTAGTAGAAGAAAAAGAGGTAAATCATTGGACTTACGCAACAGAAGCAAGGTTATTTGCGGACATTGAAGATTACAACAAAGCCATTGAATACTATACAAAAGCAATAAAGATTAATCCAAATTATGACACGTATTATTTCCAAAGAGCTACTGCTTATAAAAAATCTCAAGATTACCATAAAGCTTTAAAAGACTATGATATTGTTCTAAATGATTCTCCTTATTCTTTTTCAGTTTATAGAGAGGCTGCGGGCGTAGCTACAAAAATAAAAGATTACCGTAAAGCATTGGATTATTATGAAAAAATGATCTCAATTTTCCCATATTACAATGAAAGAAAAGAAACAACTTATTACAACGATACAGCAAAATTAAAATTACTTTTAAAAGATTATCAAGGAGCAATTAACGATATAGATAAGGCTGAAAAAATTGTACCGACGACAGCAGCATATCACGTAAGGGCTGAAGCTAAAATGAAGCTGTCAAAACACAAAGATGCAATAGGTGATTATTCTAAAACACTAGAATTTAAAAGCTTCGATAATATCAACAGAATATATTGCTCAAGAGGTATAGCTTATTATAAAGATAAAAATTATTCCGCGGCTATAAATGATTTTATAACTTATATTGATTCATTCCAAAACAGTGAAGCAAAAGAGCGAGTAAGAAAGTATTATAACAAAATGAAATCTAACAGCGCTGTAAACCAAAATGAACTTGGACCGTTAACAGAAAAACTCTTATAAATCGGTATAAAGAATGAACAAGAACAAACATATATACTGTCCTAACCCATACATCCTCGCGGAGATAATGCCTTATGGCAATGTATACCCTTGTAGTTGCGCATGGATTAAAAATTATTCTTTCGGAAATATCTTTGAGCAAAGTTTTGACGAAATATGGAACGGAGAAAAAGCACAGGAATTCAGAAAAAAGTTATATTATAATGATTTTTCTTTTTGTCCGGGGTGTCAAAATCTGGAGATTTTACAAGAAATAAATTCAGAAGAACCAAAGCTTTTATCTGAACCTCCTGAAAGAATTCTATTGGGGCTTGACGATTTTTGCGATGTTAAATGTATTTTTTGCAGAGACCAAAATTATGTACCTGAATCACTAATACCGCAAGACAAAGCTTCAGAGCTATTTGAAATATTAAAACCCTGGTTTGAAAAAGCTAAATATGTTAAAACCAATGCGGTCGGAGAAATTTTTGCAAGTAAAGCCTCCAAGGATTTATTAAAAGACATAGCGGATTCGTTTCCAGACATTAAATTTGAAATCATCACAAATGGAATACTGGCAACCAAACACAATCTTGAAAAGCTTAATATGACAGATAGAATCTCTATGATGACGGTTTCTCTCCATGCAATGACAGAAAAAACCTATAACAAAATCGTTAAAGGTGGTAATTTCAAAAAAGTTATGGAAAATATAGCATACTATGCTGATTTGAAAAAACAGGGGAAAATTGAAAGATTTGAACTCCATTTTACTGTTACTAGTTTGAACTATAAAGAAATGAAAGATTTAATAAAATTTGCAAAAAGAATCGACGCAAAAATAAGATTTTTAGGTTTGGATTGTGCAAAAGGTTTGGACAAAGTGTATAAAGAGATTAATATCTCTGACAGCACGCATCCTGAATATAATGATTTTATAAAAGAAATGACTTCTCCTGAGATAAAAAATGCCAAAGATACCGTAATTCAGGGGTTAGATTATTTTGTAAACCTAAAACCGGTTTCTTTGATTGAAAGCATCCAAAATAAAATCAGAGGAATTGTCAACAGATAGCTTTATAAATTTTAAATAAAGGGACAAGAATTACAGTAAAATGAGAGTTTCAGATAAATTTATTTTTATATTGCTTTGTATTTTGCTCGCAACGTTTAATCTTAAAAATATATTATTGCCGGCCCAAATAATTTATACATTGAAATTTGTCGATTTTAAATCAAGCAATATTTTTTACCCGACAATTAAAGTTATAAGCGATAATAGAAACCTTTTTGAAAACGAAAAAAATATAGGTTTTTTATCTGACATTCCTGAAGACAAGATATTCAGGAATCCGCAGTCGATCGTAAATTTTTATTTGGTCCAATACTGTATTTCCCCGGCAATTTTGCAAACAGATACTAAACAAAACAAGCTTATAGCAGTCTTTTATAAGCCAATACAAATCCCATCGGGGTACAAGGTGGATAAAAAGTTAAGCGAAAATATTTGGGTTTTAAGGAGGGCTGCAAAGTGATTTTAGCTTTTCTTATTTCTTTTTTAATCGGCTATTTTATAATCTCTTTAATTGATAAAAAGATTGAAACGGGCATAAAAGCATTTTTGTCTTTACCTATAGGTTTCTTTTTAACATCTATTTTTTATTTTGTATTTTTGCTTTTAAATATAACTAATTTAAGTTATTACAAGCTGTTTGAAGTTTTGCTCTTGTTATCTTTAGCAATAATTTATTTTAAACGCAATCATTTTGAGTTAAAAAGTTTCAAATTCCCCAAAATCTCATTTTGGTACGTTATAGTTAATATTTATGCCCTCTCAATATTTTTAAAGTATTTTATTCAAAGCCCGTTTGGTTCGTGGGACGGGTTGAGGATTTGGAACATAAAAGCTGAATTCTTGTATCAAGATGTTTCATCTTGGAAAAATATTTTTCTGCTTCCACATTATTTTATGCACAATGATTACCCATTGTTCTTGCCTTGTTCTACGGCAAGGCTATGGCAGTATAGCGCGAATGACTCCATATACGCCAATTTTATGATAGGATTGCTGTTCACCTTTGGTCTTGGATGGTTTTTGTACTATATGATAGATAAATTTAAATCTTCTAAATTGGCATATTTAGTCAGTTCGATTTTTTTGCTTTCTCCTACTTTTTTATATAATGGTGCCTCTCAATGCGCGGACATTCCTTTAGCTTATTTCCTTTTTGCAGCTATTGCCTGCTTGTTTTTTTATTTTGATAAAGATGAATCCCATTATATTTTCTTGGGAATCTTTTTGGCAGGAGCAAGCTGTTGGATAAAAAATGAAGGATTGTTGTTTTTTGCAATATATTTTCTGCTGATTTTGGCCTGCCTCATTGGCTCAAGAAAAACCAAAATGCTCAAGACAGCAATATTATCGAGCGCTTTACCGCTTCTGTTATTGCTTTTATATAAGTTTATTAACCAAAGTGGAAATGATTTATATTCAGGAATTATTGAAGAACAAACATATAGATATTTATTAGATTTTGAAAGATATAAGATGGTATTTTCTGTTTTTGTCAAAACACTAATAGAAAATTTCAGCTGGCTTTTACTATATTTTTTATTGCTTTTGGAAGGTTTCCACTTGAATAATGAAATCAAAACCCCTTTTTATTTGTCGGGTTTGACGCTTATACTTATGTCGTTTGGGTATCTTTTCGTTTATGTAATAACTCCTCACAACCTGGAATGGCTGCTTGTGAACTCCTTGGATAGACTCGTATTTCACCTTCTTCCTCTAACAATATTTTTATACTGCTTAGCTTTAAAAATGGATTTCAATCAAGACAAAATATAATTAAATCCTGGTTTCGGCTTCAAGTGTTTCTGCTACAGGTTGCACCGTAACTTTAGCTTTTTTGTTTTTATTAATAAATTCAATATAAGCGCTTGACCATTTTTTGCCCATTTGTATAGACATTTTTTCTACCGTTTTATGCATAATGTAAGCGATGGTTATTGCAACAGAGGCCGCTGTAAATACGCATATGTAATAATTTTGGGTATATTTGTATAAAACAGTCATAACAACATAAGAAGTTATGCTATGAACCGTATATAAAGGATAACTTATGTTTCCGAAGAAATCTAAGACCTTGTTGTAAGGGATTCTATCGTTAGCGATGTAAAAGATTAAGAACACAATTAAAGCATAACAGGCATTGAAATAATAATTAGTAGGGCTCACTTCCAGAGCTGAATTATTCAATGTACACATATAAGCTACGGATATTACAGCCGTCGTAAAAAATAAAAATTTAGGTAAAGTGAAATTCTTTTTATAAAAATTATAAAAACCTGTTCCGACAAGAGTAAATGCTAAAAAGGGAACGTTGCTTTGAATAACAATTTTTATAGTTTCCCAAGAAGCTCCTGACATAAAAAATGTTGAAAAATACAAAAGTGCGAAAAATCCTGCCAGTCCTATAACGACTCTTGCTTTTTTTAAATCAAAAAATTGCGCTAAGATTGCTATCAGAAGGTAGAATTTTATCTCTATTTCTAAAGTCCAATTTATTCCGTCTATAGACCTTGTCTGAGTCCATTCTCTTAATACCAGGCTGGAGTTTATAAGAAAAACCTTAAAGTCATATTGCCAATGTTGATTTGTATATAAACAGTAAAGCAACAAGCTGCAACAAGATACTGACAAGCCGACCAGATATGGAGGAAAAATCCTTGCAGAACGCTGTATTAAAAAAGGAATACCTTTTGATCTTTCCAAGGTTAAAGGAATTACAAATCCGCTTAAAAGGAAAAACATACAGACAGCAAGATTTCCGTTAAGATTTATCGCCGTTAACAAATCATTGAATTTACTGAATAAAACGTGTGAGACATTTACATCCATTGCCTCACCTTGCCACATGCGCCTTACATGAGGATAGATTTTCCAAAATAATTCAAATATATGGAAATACATAATGATAAGGCAAGACATACCTCTCAAAATATGTAAAAACCAGATTTTTTTCTTATCCATAAGTTCTCGTAATAGTTTCTGATAGTTATTATACAACTTAAATCGAAACTTATTCTGTGCTAAATAGTTTATTTTTTTAAAATTTGAAAGTTTTTTCAAACTAAGATTCAACGCAAAGTCCCGGCATAACCGGTATAATTTTTGCTAAGTACAACAAAAAGGCAACGGAGGCAAGCATAAGAGACTATATGGACACCTGGAATACTACGATTTTTCTTTATTATGATTAATAAATTGTAATTATTTATGGTTTTTACTAAACTAATTAAAAATTATACCGATATATTAATAAGCAATCATGTCTTTTTTGCTTTAAACAGGAAATGTAAAAGGAACGCCTATGTGGCCAGAATTATTTAAAAAGCTTGTTTCTGAAAGTTTATCGAAGCCAAGCAATAAACCGGAAGATATAAATACAATTGTACCGAAGCCTCAAAACCAGAGAGCATCAATCTTTAATGATGAACGCTCCTACAATAAAGCTGTATCATTGGATTATTTTGTGGAAGAACCTCCCGAAGATCCTATTTAGTTTTAACATTTAGATAATTGAATTAAACATTTAACTGAACAGGGGACATTATTTATTCAAGGGTTTTTGATTTTATAGAACACGCCAAATAGCCAAAATGGGGATGAAGATTATTTTTTAGAATGCTATATATTCTATAAGTCGAAAGAATAATCATGTTAGAAACTGTTCAATTAATTAGGGATATATTTTTTAGGTGTTTTGTTGTAAGTTTCATTTATTATGTCTTTGTATCTGTTTTTTACGTTGCAAATATAGATTGGCTTGAAAACATTGTAAGCCACTACTACAGACTTTATCCGACAGACACCCACATATTGTGCGGGCATTATCTGTCTTGGCTCGAAGTAATAACATTCAACTTTTTATTAATCCCAACTATAGGATTGCATTGGACAAGTTACGCAATGAAAAAATAAAAAATCTATTTAGGCTGCATGTTTCCTTCAACAAGAGCACAAATTATATGTCCTATCATAATGTGCGATTCTTGTACAATCGGGGTTTCATCGGACGGAACTTTTATCATGATGTCACAGAGTTCATCCATTTTGTTGGATTTTTCTCCCGTTAAACCTACGCAAACAATGTTTTGTTTTTTTGCCTGCTCAAGTGCCCAGATAATGTTTTTTGAATTTCCTGATGTTGACAACGCAACAAAAATATCGCCGCTGTTTCCATAAGCTTCTATTTGTCTTGCAAAAACCTGATCAAAACTGTAATCATTTCCTATCGCTGTTAAAACAGAGGTATTAGTAGTCAGAGTTATTGCATTTAGCGCTTTTCTTTCCAAGTAGAACTTAGAAACCAGCTCGCAGGCAAGGTGCTGAGAATCGGCTGCTGAGCCGCCGTTACCTGCAAAAATAATTTTCTTTCCGTCAATATAAGCGTTTACCATAGCTGCTGATACTTTTTTGATGTTTTCAATTATTTTTTCGTTTGCAAGCAACTTTTGCTTTGTTTCAATAGATTTTAAAATGTAATCTGTTACGAACATTTATTCGCCTTTAACTCACTATACTATGTACCTAAATGTAGAAATATAAGCTTTATCGTAACCTAATTTTTGATATAAATCAATAAATCCTAATACTAGTCCTATAGTAAAACCAATAACTCTTCTGCCGACTTTACCGCCAGGTCAACCGATTTTATGAACTCTTCTTTGTTTTTTTCATACCCCCAAAGGACTCCTACAATAAAGATTGAATTTTTTTTTGCAGCGAAACAATCATGCATAGAATCCCCTACCATCGCTGTTTTATTCTTATCAAGCCCATAGGTTTCAATTATTTCTGATACCATTCTTTTTTTTAACATTTCAATGTTATCAAATTTATCCACGCTATAAACATCTTGAAAAAAGTTCAGGTCAAACATTTTTAACAGCTTTAACGTTGAGGCTTTAGGGTTGTTTGTTGCTATAAACAACCTTTTCCCTTTTGCTTTTAACGAAGATAAAAGTTCGTACATCCCGTTGTATATGGTTATAGAGTTACTTTCACCGTAATAATGCTTAAAATAAGCATCTACCAATTTATCAATCAATTTTTCATCTTTAATCTCAGGAGAAATAATCTTGAGAATTCCCCTAAGAGGCGGGCCTATAACATCCATATTGATTCTGGATTCTTCATATGGGGTATTGGTCTCTATGTAAGCCAACTTCAAGCATTTCAGGACTTTGGCAGAAGAATTCAAAATGGTCCCGTCAAGATCAAAAATGTAGTTGTCTATGTGTTTAAGCGATGCATTCATAAATTTAATCTATAAGAAAAATATTGAAATTTCTTTGATTCGGTTTAAGAGAAATTTCAGAACCTCTAATAATAGATTTTACTAGAAAACAACCTTTATAAAATGCGTTAGTTGATTTAAGACAGTCTGAACCTTTGATTTTTAATGTATAAGGAACTGTTATCCATTTATTTTGCGCGGTTAAGATTTTAAAATTTCTAAACTGGATATAAGCAGCATCAGCAGCCCAGCCGTTTGAACTTACATAGTCAACTTCTGCTTCTACCGGAGAACCTTTTTTGATAATCAATTTGTCTTCTTTATAAACATCTTTTACCACTTTAAAATCTATCGGATCACCTACTTCAACCTCATCATGGGTTGTAGATATAACTTGCAAAGGAGTTATTGATATAGGAGTCTTTTCAGCTGCAAAAGCGATGCTGGAGGTAAAAAATAATAAAACTAATACAAAAACAATTTTATTTATCATAAATTTTCCTTTAAAAATAGTTTGAAACTGTCCTTAGAAGGTTTTATTTGGACCTCACCGCCCCTGGCCCATTCTAAAGGCAAAAATTCCAGAAAACCCTCATGTGCGGCTCCTGACTTAAAAACAGAACCTGTCAGTTTAAGTTTTCTATCTGAAACATCAACAACTTCAAATTGTTCTATGGTAATTTTCGCATTTTGTCCGCCAAAACCGTTATGTTCAACATAAGTTATCAAGCCCTGTACAGGAGTCCCCTTTTTTATCGTTAGCTTGTTTTTATAAAAGACATTCTCAGCAACGATAAAGTTCGCAAAATTTCCTTCCTGCACATCAGGGTTAGACGTTGATATTTTTTCAGCAGGTTTAATTTTGACTTCCACATACGAAAACGATGGTGAAGCAACGATCATAACAAATAAAATTGCGAGAATTATGCTATATTTTTTCTTTTGCATTTAATTTTTGCTGCCTTTGCGATTCTTTTTCTATTCTTTTCTGCTCAAATTCCTTGATGTCTCTATTCATAACTCTTTTAAAGCCGACATAATGAACATTTGAGACCATTGGGGAATTCAATGCCCAAGGGTATTTTACACTTATGTACTTATACTGTTCCATAAGTCTTTTTGAAGATTTAGGGTGAGTCATCCAAAAACCAAAGTCCCATTGGTTTTCTGAAAACCATTTATTGCCGCATGTTATTGCAGCTATGGGGTTATATCCTGCTTTTACCATCATATCTATTGCCATAAGATCTGATTTGTATTCATAGTGTTTAGAGTTGAATTTATTTGCAATCCATGCCGGTAATCCGCCGTAAGCATCAAGAGAATGTGATATTTCGTGCGCAAGGATGTATGCAAGCTCGTCGTCGTTGTCTATATAAGGAAATAATCCCTGATGTATTGTAACCGTTTTGCTAAAAGAGTGAGAAGTTGCATTGACGGTCTTGTTTCTTTCCACAATAAAAGGAACTCTTTTATTTATTTGGTTTTCGTTTAAGAGCTTGGAGCCTACGGCAATAACTTTTTCCTCGTATTTGCCATTTTTTGCCCAGATGGTATCCATAGTATAACTGTCTTCATTTTCAGTATTGTAATAAACCTGGGTTTCGATGGTAGTAAGAGCGCTATAACCTGGCGAATTCAGCAATAACAATAACGCCAGACTCAAAATAATTTTTTTCATTTTTACTCCTTAAAGTTTTGCTCTGATTATATCATCTGACATTTTTATTAGCCATAAGTTAACAATAGATTACATTTTTGTCCATTTAAGAATATAATGATCTTGTAAAGCTTACCTAACGTAAATATTTGTTATCTTAACCTTTAAAAATAGCAATTATTCAGCTTCACAGACTATATTAATACATAATAACGGTTAAGTTGCAGTTATGATAAGAATCCATCCAGGTCTCAATTTAAATAGTATTAGCTTCAAACAAGCTAACGTAAACATAATGGCATTTAGTGATAATCACGGTGACCTCACTACTGTCCCTGCTTTGTATCAGAACTTTTACGACAATAAAGAGGACATCTTTCAAAAAAAAGAAGATAAATCTACTTTAAATGTTATGGCAGTGGTCGGTGATTGGTTCATGAACCCTATGCAAGGGGGCTACCAAACTTTAAAAGATAAAACCAGCGGCGATTATCAAGAAATATTCTTAAAATCGTTCATCAGAAATGTTAAAAATAATATCCCGGGATTAAAAACGCTTTATACACCGGGAAATCACTGTCTGGATGGCGGTGATAAAGTCTTGATAAACCACATTAAAAACATAAATATGGATACGATCATTTCTAATGCTGACTTGAAAAATTCTAAACTGATAAACGGCCTGACTCCGGAACAAAAGGAAAGAATACAAGAATGCAAGGTTCTTGAAGTCCAAGACGATAAGAACCCTGATTTAAAACATAAGGTTTTGGTTGTTGGAATATTACCTATAAACATCAACTATCTTGTAAAAGAAGACATCTCAAGCTTAAATATTTTAGGAGCTAAAAACGTAAAAGAAGCCGACCTTATAGATGCTGATTCAGAAGAAGTTTCTAATAGCCTTTCAGAAATAGTTAATAAGTTCAAAAATGAATACCCGAAATCAGCAGTAATGTTGATGAACCACTCAGGAGAACCTGCCGCAAAGGCAATCGCAAAAAGAATCGATTGTATTGATTTGATTTTAAATGCCCATGATCACCAGGACAAAATTTCTTATGTTAACAATAAAAGCGGCTTCACTACAAAAATAATTTCACTTTCTCAAAATTCGGAAAAACTTGAAGCAGTTAATCTTCAGTTTGATGATGATGGTTGCCTCTCTGTGAAATCAAAACCTTTTCATACTGATTTTTCTAAAATAGACAAAAAAAATCCGCTGCAAAGACTTTATGAAAACATTCTAAAAAAAGACATAAACCCTCTTTTCAAAATAAATGATCCTAAAAAGAGAGAATATCTAACAATTAGCAATGTAAGATATGCAAATAATGATTTAGCCAATTTCTGTACTGATTCCATATATTCTCAGCTAAAAAATTCATATCCTGAACTAAGCGCTTTCTTTTTAGCCTCAACAACATTCAGACAAAATATCCCTACATCAAAAACAAGAGATGTAATAAACCTAGATTTAATAGATTTATTCAAAGGTATTTCAGGTTCTCTATCAAGTGTTATGGTAGGTGAAATCCAAGGAAACGACTTGCTTTCATATGTTAATTCAAACATAATAGACAATCTTGCAGCACCTTCAAGAAACGCAATAAACCAGTATTCCGGCATACAGATTGACAGAAGCGGCTTAAAAGAATACTATTCAACTTTTGCCAGAAACCAAGAGCCTGAAATGAATGAAGTCAGCAATTACATAAAGATTAAAAATGCAGATGGACAATATGAATACATTGACCCTGACAAAAAATATGTAGTGGCTCTTCCAAAGAAAATATTTGCAAAAACAGAACAAGAAAGCTTAAAAAAATATCAAAGAGATTTTGTGGATACAGACAAAAAAGTAAGCGAATACTTCAATGATTTCTTGAAAAACAGCCCGAAAGAAATCGATTTAACCACTGAACAAAGAATTTTATAAGCAATAAATAGAATCGGGATTCAAATCATATTGATTCGGATCCCGATTTATTGATATCTATGATGCTTTTGCAGCGGCTTTTTCTTCTTCCTCTATTTGTTCAGCGTATGTTTGAAGAGATGGTAAATTAGTTGACTTCGTATATTTTTCTCTGAACATATATTGGATTTTTGGCAATACATAAGCAGTTGCGATGCTGCATAATGCAAGATTTAGAACAATACTGCTTCTTTTTGTATTAAGCGCTTTTTTAATAAATTTTTCTACTTCTTCTACAGAGCCTTTGCTTAATGCTTTTTCAACAAATTCAGATAAAGATGTATTTAGGTTTTTGATTTTTTTGGTATCAACATATTTAAGAGGGTTTTTAACACCTTCGACCAGGCTCAAATCACCTAAATTTTGAGCAGCTTTTAATGTTGCATTTTTAAATGAATTGTTTTCCACTCCATTTTTAACTTGGTTATCGATAAAAGAAAGTATAGATTTTTCATCATCTCCAACAAAATGGAGAAATTCCTTTTTTAATTTCGCTTTTTCTTCAGGATTAACCGTTTTTGCCAGATCAATAATTTTCTTATGGAAACTTTTATCTTCTAATATTTTAGAATCAAGAGAAATCGGCATACCGATTTTTTCCCCTATTTTTTCCAAGAAGTTAGCTACTATTCTTCCGCCAAGATATATAAAGAACACTACACCAGCCTCTTTTATACCTTTTTCAATTTTATCCGCTGTATTTATTCCTGTGTAGATTCTTCCGCCTGAAATACCCGCATCTAAAATGGCCTGATTATACACAGAATTGTTGAAAATATTCACAAGCGAAGTTGAAAGTTTGCCGCCAAAGCTTACCGACTTTTTGGAATTACCCTGTTTTGTAAATTCAGAGAAAACTTTTGGATGCTCAGTAAAACTCACTATAGAACTTGCTTTTTTCTGCTGGTTTTCTAGGGTTATGTCTTTTCTATATATTTTTTTGGTCAATTTCTGAATAAATCTTGGAAGTAAAAACCCTACGGTAACAAGTGGTACCACAGTAGTTATAGCCATTTTAAGTGCTTGAACTTTTTTGAATTTAGCCGGGTTTTCAAGGATTTTATCGGCTTGCTCAACCAATTTTTTCAACACATCATTGCTTTTTGCGGCTTCTCTGATGCCGTCTACATTCCCTTTTAAGGTTTGGAGTCCGTCATTTGCAAGAAGATTTAAATTAGTATCAGCTAAAGCTCTTTTGCCTTGTTTATCAAAGCCGCTGCCTAATGCTTCTATGTTTTTGAATTTATAAACCTTATTGGTTACAAGTCTGTCGTATAACAATTTTAAAGCGGGTATTCCGCCAAGCCAGACAAGCGATGTTGCGTTTTCTTCTATGAATCTTTCTCTTGCATCATACATTCCATAGTTTTTGCCATTTTTAGAACCTTCTTTATAGGCCATCATGACTCTTCCGGTGTTATCAATGGAATCTTTTACAATAATAGGGTATAAAGTTGAATTGTTTCCTAGTGCTGAAAATATTGATGTTATGTTCATTAAATTTACTTATTCTCCATATACAAAGTTTGTACTACAAACCCCAAATTAGGTTCATTAATTCTACAATTGGGGCATTTGCCTTTATTTGTATATTACGTCGTGTATTTTTCATTATGTTCTCCTGTTTGTCATTTATTTTCTATAAACTAAAAGCCTTCTATTTTTTTAAGTAGAAGGCTTTTTATAATTTGTAAATACCAAAAAACGGTATTGCGTTATCGCAAAGCCTTCAATTCATTGTATGGGCGGCGTTTTTGGCATATTCTAATCGTCATGATGTTTCTTTCACATTTCTTTCTATTTTAGTTAAACATAACTTTAATAAAAAGTCTAGTGGTAGAAGGACAGGGATTAATAAATGTTAACCTTGTAGTAGTTCTTGGTTTTGTTAGCAATTATGCCTTTACACCTTCAGTATTCTTTATGTCTTCAGCAACATGGAATTTTTTGCTTCCTCTTTTCTTTTCTCTGTAACCATACATTAATTCAGGAACCACATAGCCGAGCACGAAACAGCTTGAGAGAACATTGCAGAACACAGATGCGACTTTGAGTCCTTTTGCTTTTTTCATAAAGCTTTCTATATTAATTCCTGACTTTGAAAAATACGAATCAATTTTTTTGAGATTGTTAGCGATGCCATAGAATGCATCTTTGGAAATATATTTAGAAACGTCAACAATTTCTTTACCTTCAGCATTTTTAAGGGTAGAAATAATTCCTGATTGCTTAGCTGCTTTCACGACTATATTTTCAGGGTTTTTAACGATAAAATCAAGGACATCCGTAAGGTTTGATTCTTTTACAGGTATTTTACTTAATTCTTCAGCTATCTTGCCGTTTTTCAATCCATTTTTAATGTCCTCGGACATAAGTACTTTTATATCCAAATCTATTGGTTTTTTGAATACTTTTTCTGATAAACTGTTTACACCTTTTTGGATCGCATCACCCAAGAAGTAAATAAAGCAGAACAATGCGCCTTCTTTTATTGCATATTCAGCTAATTCTGTTGAATTTCTTGATTGACCAAGTCTTTGACCTGATATGCCTGCATCGATGAGCTTCATATTGTGAACAGGGTTAAATAAAATTCCATCCACCAAACTACTGCCGAGTCCTTTGAAAGATGGCTGTTTGTTCACAAAAGGAGCGAACACTGAATTGAAAGTTACATTTTTACCTTCAGAATCTACTGAAGTTTTCTTATCGGATTTTTGTTGATTTTTGTCGGTTGTTTGAGCAGGTTTTGCGCCAAGTATTTCTTTTTCTACTCTTTTTTGTGTCGTTTTTTGTCTAAATTTTGTAAGAGCAAAATAAGAGCCTAAAGTTAACGCAGTAGAAGCAATTATCTTGCCAAGATAAAGGCCTTTTGCTTTTGATGCTTTATTTAAAGAACCTTCTATTGCAGAAAGTACTGTTTGCCCGGTTTTTTCATTGATAATTCCTTGAGCATTCTTCTTTGCCCAATCGGAATATTGTTTATCTCTTATGATTCTAATATCAATATCAGGGTTAATATTCGACATTTTATAGACTGTTTTATCAATCAATTTTTTGAAAAAAGGAATACCGCCAATCCAAATAGCAGCTGTTCCGAATTCATCAATTCCTCTATCTAGTGCCTCAACCTTTCCACCATTATTGTAAGCGTAATTAGTAAGGCTGACACAGGCGACTCCATCTTTTACCATTATTGGTACCAGAGAAGATGGGTTTCCTAATATAGATATTGCTTTTGGCGCTATTGATGTTATCGGCATTTATTTTCCTTTTCTATACAAACAGAGTATTATAGACCCCAAATTAGATTCATTAATTCAACAATTGGGGCATTTGCCTTTATTTGTATATTTTGTAGGTTATATTTCATGTTAATTGCTTCCTGTTGTTTATTTAAATTTTGTGAATGATAATAATTGCTATTTTTTTAATATTTATTACATTTTGATACAAATAAAGCCCTCTAACTGTTTAAATTAGAAGGCTATATAAAAATCACATGCCGGAAAGCGGCATTAATATTTACATTAAAGTCTTCTAGTTTGTGTAAAAACAGCGTTTTTGGTAAGGTCTTATTCTCATCCTATTTCTTTCATTCAGTTTCTTTGTAATTCAATCATAAACCACAGATAATTTCCAGCTTTTTAACGAAGCCATTCTATAAGTATTTTTGCGTCGCCGAATTCCAAATTCAATTTTTCTGTATATTCGTTTTTCAACAGATATTTAAGCCCGACGTTGTATGCGCAAGGTTCAAGATCAGTATCCAATTTGCTAAATTTCTCACTGGAAATTTTTTTGGTTACGGGGTCGTATACGTTGCTGTAATTAAGTCCTTCTTCAACGCAGCCCGGAATGTTAAAGTGGCAATTGTCGTCATTATCATACCTGAATTGCAATAAGCCGTGGCTTCTACAGATCATGGGCCTATATTTGTAGATGCTGCAGGAGTTTTCCATAAGAAAAGGGCATCTGTAAAAAGTAGCAGGCTTCTTTACTTCGTTTTTTAAAATCATTATGTTTGATGAAATTTCATCCTTTATCTCTTTATTGAGGAAACTAAAACCAAACATCATATAACTGAATTCCAAATTCGAGACAGGGTACTCGCCCAACTTACAGCAGTAAGCGCATCCGGCCTTACAGTTTATATAAGGTTTTTGTGCCTCAAAATATGTTTTCAGATATGAATCTAAAAATTGCAAGTATTCTTCGTATTTATTAAACATAGAAGTTCATTATATTATTACTTCTTTATTTTTGAAAGCAAAATTTGTTTATTTACAATATAGAAATTTTCAATTATGCTTTTGGGATGAGAGTTTCAGGAGAATTTATAAGATATTGCCTCGTTGGGGTCATAAATACCTTGGCCGGGATTTCTACTGCTTATATATCCTTGAATGTTTTTTCTCAATCTTATTTGGCTTCTTCAGCATATGCTTATATAGTAGGTATCAGCGTTTCTTTCTGTTTAAATAAAATCTTTACTTTTAAATACTGTGAGGATACCAATTGCTGGATTTTGTTTTTTAAGTTTTTAATCACGATGCTTCCAAGTTACGCCTTTTCATATTTTTTAGGGTGGGCCGTTTCAAAAGGTTTGGTTTTTATACCAATACTAAGCAAAGCCGTTATAAAATTATCCCGGACATTTTCTGTCTCGGAAATAAAAGTTCTCGACAATATCGCCATAATAATTTCTATGGGAATATACCTTATCTTAGGTTTTCTGGTAAATAAATATTTTGTTTTCAAAAAAAAATAAGCCTCAGATTTAACTTTGGCTTACTTTATACCCTTAGAAGATTCTATTTGATTATTCTTCAGAAGCTGTTTCTTCTTCAACTTCAACCGCTTCTTTGATAACTTCAGAAGCAACAATGCTTACATCCAAGTTAGCTTTTACTTTAGAAGTTAATTTAATCATCATTGTAAATTTACCAACTTTATTGATTGGAGCGTCAAGAGAGATATTTTTTCTATCGATTTCAACGCCTAATTTTTCTTTGATTTCTTCAGCTAATTTTTTAGTTGTTACTGTACCGAATAGTTTTCCGCTTTCTCCAGCTTTGGCAGTAAGTTCGATAACAGCCAATTCTTCAAACTTTTTGGCCAATTCTAAAGCTTCAGCATGTAATTTTTCTTGTTTAGCTTTGATTCTGGCAATATTTTGTTCTCTATTTTGAATAGCACCTTTAGTTGCTTTTTCAGCTAAATTTTGTGGTAATAAAAAGTTTCTGGCATAACCGTCTTTTACTGTAACTATATCGCCAGCTTCACCGATGTTCTGAACATCTTTTCTTAAAATGACTTCCATTTTTATCTCCTTGTTAAATCAATTTTTATTTCAGGTAATTAAAATCATAATAAAAACATAACAAAATGTCATCCACGATTAAAAAAATCTATATTATTGTTAAGAATAGGAGAAATTCTGGCCTTGATTTTGGTATAATTTAGCAATCGAGAGGTCTTAATGAAACAAACTAAAAATATTCTTATAATTGGATTAGGAGCTATAGGCTCTATCTACGCAGCGAAGTTTCACAAGAAAGATCCTGAATCGCTCAGAATCTTGATAAATCAAGACAGGCTCTTTAAATATAAAAATAATCCTCTTGTTTTCAATGCAGAAAAATATGATTTTAATTATGTTTTAGAAACCGATAACGAAAAAAAAGCCGACATCATATTGATTGCGACTAAAAATAACACCTTTTCTGATGCTGTCAAAATGATAAGACCGTTTGTCAAAGAAGATACCGTAATCCTTTCTCTTTTAAATGGCATTTCTTCAGAAAGAGTCCTGATTGATGAATTCGGTACTGACAAAGTCTTGTACTCTTATTTTATAGGCCATGCCAGCGTAAAAGACGGCAGAAAGGTTTCTCATGACGGTATAGGAAAAATTGTTTTCGGTGAAAAAAATAATAAAGAACTCTCTGACAAGGTATCTAAAGTAAAAGAAGTTTTCGATTCAGCTGGAATAGATTATTTAATACCTGAAGATATGTTGTCTTCGATGTGGCAGAAGTTTGTTATCAATGTAGGCATCAATCAGGCAAGCGCTGTTTTTTATGCCGATTATAAAAAAATGCAAGAATCAAAAGAAGCGAGGGATCTGACACTAAACCTTATGAGTGAAGCTGTTGAAATAGCAAAAGCAATCGGTATAAAAGGTTATGAATCCTTTATAGAACAAACATTCAAAGTAATAGACAAGATGCCTCCAGGGCTCAAGTCATCGATGTTTCAAGATATAGAAAACAAAAGACAAACAGAAGTCGATATCTTTTCAGGAGAAATCATAAAACTCGGCAGAAAGCTTGGAATTAAGACCCCTTTTAATGAATTTGCCTTCAACAAAATAAAAGAAATTGAAACAGATTTTATCAAAACAAAAGATTGTTTGTGCACACGCTAGAATCAAATGCATTGAGTTCAAAATCTTTATTGTTTTTGACTGTCTGAATAAAATACTTTACAGATGCAATCAGGGTGTCTTCATGCAAAGATTCTGACAATTCTTCTTCTGCTATGAGAGGAGGCAGAGCAAAAAGCCCCTTGTCATCAAAGTACTCTCTAGGAGCGTAAATTCTTTTGTTTGTATCAAATTCAATAATGCCGTTTTCAAAAACAAAAGTAAGCTTGTTTACTTTTGGAGTCGTGTAACTTGTTGAAACAGTCAAAGTAGAGCTGTTTTTGAACTGGCATGTGAAGGTTGAGTTGTCGATGGAATCTCCATATGGCGATTGAGACGAGGTTAAATTTATATATTTCTCAGGGCATCCGAACAAATAAATAAACATATCAAAATAATGTATAGAATAATTTTCAAAAACACCCATCTTATGCAGCGTTTTATCGCTTCTCCAGCTGCCTTTGTAACATTCTTTGAAAGCAAGCCCGTGGCCTTGAATGATTGAAGCTGTGATTAATTTACCCAGAGAATACTTTTCAGAGTCTTTTTTCAGGCTTTCAAAATAAGGGCTGAACCTATAGTTAAAATTGAAATATATTCTTTTTTTATCTTTATCGCTGATTTCAGAAAGGTATTTCAGGTCCGCTTCGTTTGTAACGGGTGGCTTTTCACAGAATATGTATCCGTCATAATTTTCAATCAATGATTTAAGATATTTAAAATGAGTGTCATTAGGTGATGTTATGAAAATCGCATCGCAGTCGAAAAGTTCTTCCAGAGAAAAGACGTTTTCAAGGTTTTCTAAACTTTTATTATAACCTGTCCTGTGGTTATAAAGCTTATATTTAACGCCTTTTATCTGTGAACCTATTATATCCACAAGTTTTACAGCATGATTTCCAAAACCTATAAGTCCAAATTTCATTTATAACTCACAAACATTACAAGGGTGATGCTCTGCCCTCTTTCCGTTAACATGGTTTTTCCTAAGCTCTTGCATCTTAGAGCCGTTCCAGATTTCTCTTAAAGTCTTTTCTTTTGCATTTCCTAATTCAAGGTTGCTCTTATAATCAAAGTCACAAGGGTTACAAACACCGTTCCACCAAACATACATCCTGTTCCAAAGCGTTTTGCAGCGATAATTAGCAAAAGATTCATCATTGTTATATGAATCTTTTCTATTCACACAATCAACGTAAGCCACAGCATCCACGTGTTCTGACCAGAAATCAACAAACTTTTTCATATCCTGTTCATCAGAACATTTCACGCCTGAAATTCTTGTCGTTATTTTGGAACCTGGGTAATCTTTTTCTCTTATTGCGTTGAATGTTTGTATGTTCTTTAACACTTTATCGAAGCTTGCACCAACCCTCAAGCCCTCGTATTGCTCTTTATCGGATGAATCAATTGAAAAAACAAGGTCAGTGACATCACTCTTTAAAAGCATATGCGCCTTTTGTTCATCCAATAGCATGCAATTTGTATTCACTTTGAGCTCAAAAAATTTACCTTTTGCATATTCCAGCATTTTATCAAAGTCCTTATGAAGAAGAGGCTCTCCTCTTGACGCCATCGTAAGCGCCTTGGCATTACCTTCTACCGCCTGATCTATAAGACTTTTATAAAAAGCCAAGTCTATAAATCCCATATTCTCTTTTTGAGAGAAAAACTCATCTGTCTGAAAACACATCTTGCATCTTAAATTACAAATAGATGTGGGTTCTATCAACAAATACACAGGAAAATCTGTAAGTATGGATTTTTCGGGGTATATCCTGAACTTATATCTATAAATAATATAATCCGCAAGGCTTTCTGGGTTTCTGCTTATAAAATTTTTCTCTTGAGAATTTAAAATAAATTCATCAGTTTCTATACTTTTGAACACTTCTTTTAACAGAACTCTAATGTCGCTGCTGAGGCTTGATTTTTCCAGTTCTTTTTTGAGCAAATTCAAATAGCAATTTTTATCAAACGATTCTTCGTTTAAAAACTTTACACCTACTAGCTTACCGCCATTATTGTTCTTCATATTTTGTCCAAATACTTTCTTTGATAATTATACTATGACTAACGCATAAATTAAAATCGTGTATTAACTTTTTAGAATATATAAACATTTTCGCAAAAAAATGAGATAATTATTATACAGGTTTCAAGTGAGATAAGTATTTATGGACTACATAACTGTTTTAGAATCTGACATTCCGGTGGTGAATGAATACGATGTGGTTGTATTAGGTGGTGGACCAGCCGGTGTAAGTGCTGCCGTGTCTGCAGCTAGGAATGGGTCTAAAGTCGCGTTTGTTGAGCGTTATGGCTATCTTGGAGGTCAAGCCACAGGTGGTCTTGTTATACTTCTTGTCGGCTTAACCGATGGGACGAACACTATAGTGAAAGGGTTTTGCGAAGAAACCATAAACAGGCTCAAAGAAATAAGCAAGGTCAAAAACATTGGAAGACACATACTTTTTGACGCTGAAGCAATGAAATATGCATTTGACTGCTTTCTGGAAGAAAACAATGTAACTCCTTTTTATCATAGCTTTGCTTCTGAAGTGGTCTTAGAAGGAGATAAGATAAAGGGCGTTGTCATAGACGGCAAATCAGGCAGAAGAATTCTAAAAGCGAAAGTCTTTGTAGATGCAACAGGTGATGCAGATTTGGCTAAATTCGCAGGTGTACCTTTTGATATAGAATCAAAATCAGACATTCTTCCCGTGACGCTAGGATTTAGGGCAGGTGGAATCGATACCGAAAAAGTCCAAAAATTTATAAATGAAAACTTTGATTTATATAAAAGAATATTGAACGATCTGGATATCTCAACAAAAATGGGAGGCTGGCTTCCTACATTGAACAATAATGAGGCCTGGTTTAACATTTCTCATATAGAAAACATCGACATAACGGATTCAGACGAACTTACAAGAGCGGAAATAATCGGCAGAAAACAGATTCAATTGATAATGAAAGCTTTTAAAGAAAACCTGCCGGGTTTTGAAGATGCATATTTAATCGACACAGCTTCTCAAATCGGTGGAAGAGAATCTCGAAGAATCAAGGGAATATACCGTTTTACAAAAAATGATGTCTTGAAAGATTTTAATGACGAAATATCAAGAGCGCCTGACTACACAGGCTCAGGCAGGGGCTCTGTTTCGGTTCCTTATAGATGTTTAATCAGCGAAAAGATAGATAATCTTATTTTCGCAGGAAGATGTATCTCGGTTGAACACGATTTGATTGATATGTTCAGAGAAATCCCTTGCTGCATGGCGACAGGACAGGCCGCCGGAGTTGCCGCATCTGTTGCAGCTCAAAGATTAACACCGGTTCAGGTAATAGATTTCAGAAAACTTCAGGAAATATTGATAGATCAAGGTGCTTTGCTATCTCTATCAGAACGCTTTGCCCAGATTAAATAGATTTAATAGATTTTCACTTCAAAAATCTCTCTTTTTATAAGGTTAATATAAACTGAATTCACAGCCGCAATAGCTTTGCCTGTAGAAGTTTTCTTCTTTTGAAATTTGCATGGTTTTTAAAAAACCGTCCTGCTTTTTAAAATCGATATCTAAAAAATTCAATTCAAATTTATTTGCGAGTTGTTTACCAATCCCAATTATCTTTTCTGAATTCTTATGAGGGCTCACGGTAAGTGTTGTCGTAAAATTATTTATATCTAATTTTATTGCTTTTGCCGCTGTTTGAAACAATCTCAGCTCAAAACATCTGTCGCATCTTTTGCCTTTTTCAGGCTCCTCTTCCAACCCTTCTATATAGTAATACCAGGAGTTTGCGTTTTGTTTATCTATCAAAAGTTCTATATTTTTTTTCTCGCAGTATTTTTTTAATTCCAAATATCTTTTCATAAATTCATCGGGCGGAAAGATATTTGGATTATAAAAATACAGAACAGGCTCATATTCAAGTTCCAGCAATTTTTGAATACAATATCCGGCGCAAGTTGCGCAGCAAGCATGAAGTAATACTTTTTCCATCTTATTTTCTTTCAGTGGCGCCCATTTTCAACAATTTAGTTTTAAGATCATAATAAGGCATAACCCCTATGTGTTTTTCCATATTTATTATAAGAGTGGGTGTCCCTATAATTTGTTCTCTTTGAGATTGCTCGATTTCTTCCAGAAGCTCTTTTTTAACGCTTTCGCTATTGGCATCTTCGTAAAGCTGCGGAATATCTAAATGGAGTGTTTTTGATAATTTTAAAATTTCATCTTCTGTTTTTGGGGTATTTTCAAACAGCATTTCGTTCATATCCCAAAATTTGCCTTGGTTTTTTGCCGCTATGGCATATCTTGCGGCCAAGCAGGAATTCTCATGGATTTGAGTCGGAACATATGGGTTACAGGCTTTATCAAGAGGCAGATTATGCTGGACAATTTTTATTCCTGAAAGCTCCGCCACAACCCTGTGAAGCATAATGTTTGAGATATAGCAGGACGGGCAATTATAATCGATGTATTCATGAACAATTATTTTGGCAGGTTCGTCACCTAAAGTATTTCCTTCGACTTTATATGGATTAGATTTAAGATTTTTAAAAAACTCTATTGATTTAAATTTTTTAACCTGCGGTGTAAATATATAGCTTACAGAAGTAAAAGCAAGGAATAATCCGGCAATAACTACGATTATTGCAAGTGATATTGCATATTTTTTAACCTTAACAGCCTCTACAAAATCTAAGATGCTCACCCTGAAATCATAAAGCAGATCTTCTCCCCAAGCCCTTGCAACAAGCGCTATAGCTAAATCCAGGAAATAAGTAACAAAGCACAGAATACAGATTTTCTTTATCTCAAATATTGATAACGAAGCAAGCAATAGCGAAATCAAGAATGAGAGCATTGTTATTGAATAAATATAAGAGCTCGGATTTTTAAAAACTTCCAGAAATTTGAGGAATTTAAACTGTTTCAGATAATCTACAAAACACAAAAACAATATAAACAGATATAAACACAGTCCCCATACCGAAAGGGGAATCCCTAAAAACTGAGAAAACTGTGTTTTTGCAACACCATCACAATCAACATAATCGTTAACCGAGCAGAAACTGGGAAGCGAATATGGATTAAAATTCACATTTACATATATTACAGTAAGTTTTATTGCTGTAATTAGTCCAATAAGTGCAAGAACTATTATTGATATTTTTTTTGTTTTTTCCATAATTACCTTATACAAACTGTTTCATTACATCTTTAACAGAAAAATCTTCAGAAAGGCCTTCTTTCGACTTTTGGATAACATCTTCATATCTTTCTTCATATGTGGGTTTGTCTATTTTATAGAACAATCCTGTATAAAGGCCTTCTTCGCTAAACGCAAATTTCATGGCATTCAGTCTGTCTTCAGTGGAGTGGTCTTCGGGTATGTGTTTAATAATTTCTTTTATTTTCTCAAAAGAACTGACTTTATTGTATTGAACACACGGAGACATAACATGGATAAAAGAAAAACCTTTGTGCTGCAATCCGCCCAAAATTAATTCTTCCAGTTGTTTCATATCTCCTGAATAGCCCCTTGCGACATAAGATGCGTTAAAAGAAAGTGCCATCAAAACAGGATTGATTCTGTCTGCTGTCCAGGCATATGGATTACATTTTGTCACTGTGCCCGTCCTTGAAGTCGGTGAACATTGCCCTTTGGTAAGTGCATAGATTTCATTGTCCATCATTATATATGTTATATCAGGGTTTTTTCTTGCCGCATGGATAAAATGGTTCCCTCCGATACTGAGCCCATCTCCGTCTCCGCCAACAGTTATAACGTTAATATCTGTTCTGGCTTGTTTTAATCCTATAGCGACAGGCAACGCTCTTCCGTGAATCGTATGAAAGCCATAAGTTGACATAAAAAACGGGAATCTGCTGGAACATCCGATACCTGAAACTATACTTGTTTCTTCAGGATTGTAGTTCATTGCTGCCATAGCTTTTGTCAGTGCATTAAGAACCGAATAGTCGCCACATCCCGGACACCAGCTTGGTTTTCTTTTTCCTCTATAATCTTTTGCTTCAAATTTATTCATTTCTATATTCCTTTAAAAGTGGATGGGTTTATTTGTATGTAAGCTTTTTTTCATTGATTGCGTTTTCACTGCTCTATCAATTTCTTCAAATATTTCTAAAGAAGTAAACGGTGTTCCGTCATATTTAAGGTACTCTATGACATCTATACCTTTATTTAAATTGACGCATCTTTCTACTATTGTAGATTTAAACTGAGCGTTGTAATTAGCTTCTATTACAATAATTACTTCTTTATTTTGAATGAAATCTTTTATCCAGTCCGTAGGGAAAGGATACAGTGTTCTTGGATATAGAGCTTCAATCTCATATCCTTTTTCTGAAGCGATATCTATAGCTTCCAAAACAGCTCCACAAGTAGAACCCCAACTGATTAATCCGATATTTGCGTTTGCATTTCCAAATCTTTTTGCTTTTGAAAATTGATGGGTTGCAGTCTCGAGTTTTCTGAAGCGTTTTTCGGTCATTTGCTTGTGTATTTGAGCTTCAGGAGAAGGAGTACAATCTTCTTTGTGCTCTAAACCGGTAGCCACATATGCTCCACCTTTATCAGACGGTGCTGAAATAGGAGAAATACCATTTTTTGTATCTTCGTATCTCAAGTATTCTGTTTCACTATTGAGTTCAAATTTTTCTCTCTCAATTAATTTTACTTTCTCAAGATCAATCAAATCAACGCATTCTCTTCTAGGACCTAAAGTTGCATCAGAGAGAAGGATTACGGGAACTTGATACTGCTCAGCAAAGTTAAATGCGTTTATTGTCTGATAAAAGCAATCTTCAACATTCATCGGTGCCAGAACGATCTTAGGACAATCACCATGTGTTCCAAACATTGCTGCATACAAGTCACTTTGTTCAGTTTTTGTAGGAATCCCCGTGCTCGGACCGCCTCTTTGTACATCTACTATTACAAGAGGCAACTCTGCCATTGATGTCAAACCAATGGATTCTTGCATCAAAGACAACCCGGGGCCGCTTGTGGCTGTCATAGCCTTTTGCCCACCGAATGAAGCACCTATAGCGTAATTTATTGCTGCTATTTCGTCTTCACACTGAAGCATTTTCCCGCCGAATTTTGGCAATTCTTTTGCAAGCCACTCCATTATTTCTGTAGCGGGAGTTATAGGATAACCGGCAAAGAACTTGCATCCTGCGGCTATTGCGGCAAGACCTATAGCTTCATTACCTGACATAATAAGTTTAGAACCTGAAGTTTGCATCTGTACGTCAGCAAATCCATCTCTTCGATTGAGTTCTTTCAACGTATAGTCATAACCCGCCTCAAAAGCCTTTATGTTAGCGTCTATGATTTCTTGAGGTTTTAATTTGTATCTATTTTCTATATCTTTAATTATTTGCTCTTTTAAGTTCAATTTTGGAATAAGACCGACTGCGATTCCTAATGCAACCATATTCTTAGAGCGCTCAGTAGCGACCTTTTTAGCGATGCTTGTAAGAGGAAGCGGGTAGACGATTATGTCTTCTCTGAATTCTTTTGGCTCTTTTATTGTTTCTGAATCATAGATGATGACTCCGTTTTCTGCTACATCTTTTGCACATTCAAAAACAGTTTTTTCATCTAAGCTTACAAGGATATCTGTAGCATTAGAAACAGTCATTGCCTTGTGCTCACTGATTCTAAGATGGTAATAGCATTTTCCGTCGCCTCTGATTTCTGAAGGGAACGCTCTATATGTGGTTACGTAATAACCTTTCCTTGCTGTTGCATATGATAAAATATCTCCAGAACTTATTATCCCTTGCCCAGAAGTCCCGGAAATTTTAATTCTCAAATCTTTCATAACTTCCTCTTATATCTGTCACCTACATTCTAGTACTCGCAGTAAAGATTATCAAGCATTTAACATATATTTATTTTTATACTAAAGTTGTATTTTTTATCCAATTTTTACTTTAAAAAGATGATATACAATTCAAACTCTTGTGTTAACTTGAAAGGGTATAAATAATCTTGAACAAAGAGGAATGACTATTATGGAAATAACAAAAATTAATTTTAAAGTAGGAAATAGCTCGTCAAAAAAATCGGAACAAAGTGCAAGTTCATTTTCTTCAAATCCTTTTGGCGTAAGTTTCAAAGGCAATGTATTTCAGGCGGATGTTTTTGAAAAAGCTACTCCAAAAATCACAAATAAAATAGCCGAAAAAGGAAAATTATTTGCAAGTGCAATTGTTGGAAATGTAAATAACTTCAATAGCTCTCTTAAATCAAGAATGAATGCAATCGTATCTTTTGGGCAAAAGATAAAAACTAACGTAATAGAAGTTTTCGACAAAGCGGCAAATACAGAGATTTCACTAGATTTTGAAGCTTTTTCAAATACAATAAAAAATAAATTTTTCCCGGATAGTCAGTATAAAGTTAAAAACTTACTTAAACTGCAAGTCGATGACCTAAAAGACATGCTACAAGCACAAATCGTTGGATAAGAGGAGAAGATAATGAATAGAAATGAAAAAATAAAAAATATAATTGAAGCTTTAGGTCAGCACGAAGACTCCTCTGCTGTAGCAGTTCTTGGAGAAATAGGCACAAATTCTATGGATGACGAAATCAGAGAATTAACCGCTCAAGCACTTATAAAAAGAAATACCCATGAATCATTAAGAATCATGCTTATGGAAAAAGGCAAAGGAATCAATGATTTAAGCGCCAGAGTAGCAATGTGTTCTATAAATGAACTTTTATCTTTAAAAGACAAAGAAGAAGCTATAAAAATATTGAACGACACAATTGAATTGAATTCTGAAGAAGAATTAAAAGAAACAGCCCGTTCGGTAAAAGCTTTAATGACTTTTTCTTGCTAGTCGATAATAATTTTAAAAAAATATAAAAAGGCAGTTATTAACTGCCTTTTTTAGCAAAAATATTTTTTATCGTATTTTAAACTACCAATGGAGAGATAAATATGATAAATTCGATTGGCGTAAACAATATAAAATCGGTTAAGACGCATCCTAACTTTAAAAACGTTGCACAAAACAAATCCGTTTCGTTTTCTTCATCTTTTGACAAGGATTCTTTCGATAAAAGTGAATTTAACTATGAGAGGCTCTCTATTTTGATTCACCAACAGGTTCCTATGAAAAAGATGACTAAACTATACAATCAGATGATGGATGATTCTGATGAGAGCACAAGTTTATATGTCAAACTTATGACTTTAAAAACAAAGGTAATTGGATCACTTAAAAGAAAACTTTCTCCCGAACAGGCAGACAAGGATATTATTGACGGTTGTTCCCAGGCTATAGGGATGTTGATTCCTGAAAGTTTAAAAATACCTAAAAACGAAAACCTTTTTGATATACCATATGAAGTAAATACGAGCATCATTACAATAATAAATGAAGCTGAAAATTTTGATCAATTTTATGATGCTATTGAAAAATACACAAGATACATGGATAAATACGGCTACAACGCAGACTCTGACTTACCTACAGTCACCGGATTAAAAACGAAGCGCAACCGAGTAACTCTTGAATTCGACAAAGAGCTCAGAAAACAAGAAAATTAGCTAAATCTGGTGCCTTAATCAATCGAAAGTTCATCGCTTCCTTTTTGTTGCTTGCTTTTCCAATGAGAGCTCTAAATTTCGCTAACACGGAATTTTCTCACTAAATCTCCAAATAACTGTGAGAATAGATTTTTTTATTTAACAATATCTCTGCAGTTTTTATGAGCCTTACTTCTTGAGGGTTAGATTTGTCATATTTAATCTCTTCAAGGTCGGAAAAATTCTGCATCATCATAAATAACTCAATCACAAGATTTTCATAAGAATTTTGTGCGTTTTGAGTTTCAATAATTTTGTTTATTTCACAAAGTTCTGAATCAAAAGAATCGACTATAGCGCTGTCTAAGCCGCATCCTGCCGCCAAGATAAAGAAAGTCTGATTTATAAGAGGTCTTAGCTCCTTAGGGCATCCGTTTGAAACGTTGGATAGACCGATGGTTGTATTCACAGGGGGGTCAAAGCTTTCTTTAAACATCCTGATTGTATTCAAGGCTTCTAAAGACTGCGATTGCTCGACTCCTATCGGCAAAATCAACGGGTCAAAAAATATTTTAGAATTGTCTATGCCTTTTTCGGTTGTTTTATCAATTATTGAAAAAGCCAGTTCTATCCTTCCATCTGCCGATTTGGGTATCCCTATTTCGTTATTGAGAGTCAGAGCGATTAAGTTCGCATTATATTCTTTTGCAATATTTGTAAAAATTTCAAGTTTCTCAGGATCCGCACTTGCACTGTTAATCAAACAATTTTGAGGATTTTTAGCAAGTTTCAAGCCATCTTCTATCTCTAGATGGTTACTGGAGTCAAACGAAACAGGAATATCTGTCATAGAGTTAACTATATCCATAAGCCATTTCATCGTTCCTGCGAAATTTTTCTTAGCCGGTCCTATATTTAAATCAATCCAGTCTGGTGCAGTTGCTATCTGCTTTTGAAGAATATTTCTTATGAATTTTTCATCTCTAATTAGTATTGCTTCTTTTATTTCTTTTGAAATTATATGAAGATTCTCTGATATAAGTTTCATACTACTCCTAGTTTTAAAATTATTGTACAATTAGATGCATACAATAATAACATGAGATAGGGACGATATGAAGAAAGAGAATAACAAACATTACCTGTTTTTTGGAGTACTTTTTTTATTTTGTATAGCAATGTCTTTTGCAATCAACATTCCCGACTATGATCTTTGGGCAAGGTTGCTTGTTGGACAACATTTTTTTGAGACCTTTTCATTAATGAAACACGATCCTTTTTCTTATACTCCCACTCATTTTTGGTATGACCATGAATGGGGCTCAAGTGTAATTTTTTATGCGGTTCTAAAAGCTCTTGGAGATTCCGGACTTACTCTTCTAAAAGCCTTCCTTGCTTTTTTACCGCTATTTTTCATTTATAAAACAATTAAACTAAAAGAAGTCAAAACAACAAATTCTTATAATATTCTTTACTATATTTTTACATTTTTGGCTCTCTATCCTATATTTGCGGGAACAATAAGATGTCACATGTTCACCTTTGCCTTCTTTTCACTGTGGATTTACCTCCTTGAGAAGGTAAGGCTTGGCGAGAGAAAATGGCTATTTTATTTCCCCTTGATGATGATTGTCTGGAACAATCTCCATGGGGGGTGCGTAAGCGGAATAGGACTTTTATTTATTTATATAGTAGGTGAATTTTTAAACAAAAAGCCGGTAAAAGATTATGTCGTATCTTTTTGCCTAAGTTGTCTTGCCACGTTCATTAACCCTTACGGACCAAGTTATGTTCTTTTCCTCTTGAAAGCCACAACTATGAAAAGACCTCTAATAACCGAGTGGAGAAGTTCATTCCACACTGTTTATTTATACAAATACATGGTTTATAAAATATTCTTGATTACCGGTAGTTTTGTTGCCATCGCAAGCGCTATAAAAGAGAAACTAAATTACGAAAAACTAGATAAAACAAAATATATATTACTGGCTTGCACCGCTTACTTGTCAATAATGCATATAAAACATCAGCCGTTTTTTATTATTTCAGCAGCGGCATTCTTATATGATGACTTCTATTCTCTCTTCAATTCATTCGTTTCAAGGATAAGAGATATGTTTAACATAAAATCGGATGCGTTTATCTCAAAGTTTGTGAAAATAAAAGAGACGGTTGTTTACGGGGTAATTCTTTTAGCGACGTTGGGGTATCTTATTCAATCCGACGGGGTGATAAAAATATCTCAAAAAAAATACCCGATATATGCAGTTGAATTTGTAAGGTTAAATAAGATAAAAGGTAATTTATTTATTAATTTTACCTATGGAAGCTATGCAGCATATAAACTGTTCCCTAACAATAAAATAGTTATGGATGGAAGATATGAAGAAGTTTACGACCCATCACTGATTGTCAAAATGAGCAATTTTCACAGGCTTAAAGGGAAGAAATGGAATGAATTAATAACCAATTACAATACAGATGTAATCATTTTGGAGAAGAGCTATCCGGTCTTTGACAAACTTAAAGAAGATAAAAATTGGAAATTAGTATTTGAAGATAAAGATTTTGCGGTTTTTGTTCCTGCTGAAAAAGCTAAAACTAACTATACTCTACCTTCCAGACTAGATTGGTTTTATGACACAAACAAATTTATCAACTATATCGATTTTAAAAAGAAATAAAATTGATTGTTACATTATCCAGCCGCCACCCAAAAGATGCCCGTCTCTAAAGTCATAAAACACGGCAGCTTGACCTCTTGCTGGAGCCAAAACCGGCTCATAGAATGTAATATGCAATTTGTCATCTACTTGAGTAAGAAGCGCTTTTTTGGCTTCCATATTATATCTTATCTTGACCATTGCCTCAGAAGGCAGCTGGTATCTGTCATCATGCCAGTTTATTTTTTCCGCAACGACATGTTTTCTCATTACATCTTCTTCTTTTCCAAGATATACGGTGTTTGTTTCGGGATCTATTTTTGTCACATATAAAGGTTCAGAATAAGAGACGCCGATGCCTTTTCTTTGACCTATTGTATATTGGTAAGAACCACTGTGTGTCCCCATATTTTCGCCGGTTGCTTCCAATATCAGGTCACCTTCTTCAGTCCCAAGCTTTTCCATAATGTATTGTTTTGTTGTCATGGGTTTGGTTATAAAACAAATATCCTGGCTTTCTTTTGCCGATTTAGAAGGTAAATCGTGCTCGAAAGCTATCGTTTTTACTTGCTCTTTAGTCAAATTCCCTATCGGGAACAATGTTTTTGACAATTGCTCTTGAGATAAATCGAACAAATAATATAATTGGTCTTTTTTCGTATCGGTAGAAGGATAAAGCAGGTATCTGTCATCATCGTGCCTCATTTTTGCATAATGACCTGTAGCTATATAATCTACCTTAATTTCTTCAAGAGCAAACTTTAGTATTTCGCCCCATTTGATTAATTTATTGCAGACAATACAAGGATTGGGGGTGTATCCGCACTTATAAGAATGCTCGAAATAATCGATGACATTTTCTTTGAATTTTTGACTTAAATCCAAAACGAAATGCTCTATTCCAAGTTTATCAGCCACTGACTTTGCATTTTTCACAACCTGCTCAAAATGTTCATCATCAATCATTTTTGCCGTTATACCGACGACTTCATACCCTTGATGCTGCAATATATGAGCTACAGTCGAGCTGTCTACTCCTCCGCTTAACGCCACAGCTACCTTTGCTTTAGAGTTCATTGTGGTAGTATTCCTCTCCTCTTTGAGTTAATGCATATTCAGTTATATCGCCTAAACCTGTTAAATCAGGAACAATTTCAATCAATCCATGGTTTATTGATTCTTGTATTGTATTGTGTGTAACAGGAGCATGATTTAACGGCACTATCCTGCTGTTTACTTGTTTAATTGAAAATCTCATTATATTTTCATAATGAAGCATATAGAATGCAGTAATGACAAGATAATCCACATCATGCTTGGGTTGTTTTTCAATAAACAGGTTATTTAATTCGTTTTCGTCCGTATTTGGTTTGTCTAAGTCGATTCTGGGATTTATTATTGTTTCTTCTAAAATTTGCTCGAAATCGACATCAGGAATCTCTTTGGGTTCTTCTTTTGCTTTGGCAATCTTGTTTATCTTAACCAAATCTCTGATTTCAATAAAATCCATTCTTTTTGGTTCTGAATTTGCATTTTCCGGCTGTTTTTCACTGCAAATACCATCAACCCACTCTATAACCTTTTTGTCGAAATCTTCAAGGTTATCGGTAGAGAATTCTATTTCCGTATTGTTTTTTCTAATTTTAAAATAATACTTATGCAAAATCTTTCACCTGGTTCCAAAACTATATTAGCAAATTGAAAGGCATTTTATCAAGTATAAAGTAAAAATTTAAAAAATAATTAACTTCTACTGTTTTATATACGACAAGAGGATTTATTTATTTGTCTCGTTTTATATTATAATATTGGAAAGAGGAGAACGTGCGTGAAAAAAATTCTAAAGAGATACGGGACTATAACATTGGTGTCAGCGGCTTTAATAATAACAGGCTTTATCGGCAATTCTGTTTCAGCTTTTGAACCCGCTCAGCTTTATGACCAGGTTTGGAAACTTATAAATTCTAAATATGTCGATCAGACAAATAATCAACAAGACTGGTGTAAATGGCGAGGAAAATACGATAAACACATTCAAACCGATGAAGATGCATATGTTGCGATAGACACGATGCTCGCCAGCTTAAATGACCCTTATACAAAATTCCTCAACCCAAAAGAATTTGCTGAAGAAACAAGTTCCATAAAAGGTTCTTTGAAAGGAATCGGCGTTCAGATAGGGGTAAGAGACGGAAAATTACTAATCATTGCTCCGATTGAAGACACCCCGGGAGAAAGAGCCGGTCTCAAAGCAGAAGATGAAATTCTTGAAATAAATGGTGAATCCACAAAAGGCATCACCGTAGATAAAGCTGCTGATAAAATCAGGGGCGAAGAAGGCACGCAAGTCGATCTTTTGATAAAAAGAAAAAATCAGCCTAACAAAAATTATAAGATAACAAGGGCTGAGATTGAGATAAAATCAGTATCTCAAAAATTGCCGGAAAATGTTAAATTAAACGATTCTGTCGGCTACATAAGACTTAGTTCTTTCATAAGCAAAAACGCCGCAACAGAATTTTCTTCGGCTCTTCAGACAAATGCGCGTAAAAAAGGTTATATAATTGATTTAAGATCAAACCCGGGCGGCTTGCTGAGCAATGCTATCATTATGGCTAATATGTTCTTAAATGGCGGAATCATTGTTAGCACTGTCGATAGAGACGGGTACAAAGACACAACAAAAGCTACAAGAAAATTTGTTTGCGACAAACCGATTGTAATTCTTATAAATAAAGGAAGCGCCTCTGCCAGCGAGATTTTCTCAGGAGCTATGAAAGACAACCGTAGAGCTTTATTGGTCGGCGAAAATTCATTCGGAAAAGGATTGGTTCAAGAAATAAACAAATTGCCGGGAGGAAGCGGTGTAAACATCACTATACAAAAATATTTAACCCCTAACGGCACAGACATAAACAAAAAAGGTATAGCGCCTGATGTTACTGTCGAACTTTCTGACGATGACATCAAAACAAAACATGATACTCAACTTCTAAAAGCAGAAGACATGCTTCTAAAAATGATAGCAACAGGTACCAAAAGTTATAGATAATTGAGATACCAACCAGATATTTAAAAGGCTGATTTTATAAAATCAGCCTTTTATGTGTATTTAACAAATTGTTTATGATTTCTCTAATTTATCATATATTATCTGGGCAGCGTTCAATAGCGGGTCAATAGCCGGCGAATACGGCGGCGCATATGGAAGATCTAAATTAAGAAAATCATCGATTTTCGTATTCATAAGAATAGCTGACGATACAGCATTTATTCTCTTATCAGCGTCACCACAGCCTATAGCTTGAGCTCCCAAAATCTCTCTGGAATTCTTATCAACTATGAGTTTTATTGTTATATTCTCTACTTCCGGCATATAACCGGCTTTGTCTTTTTTAGTCACCAGAGCCGTTTCAACCTGATAGCATGCTGCTTTCGCTTCTCTTTCTGTTATTCCGGTTGTTGACATCGTGAAGCCAAAATATCTGGTTACTGCAGATCCCAGTACCCCTTCAAAGTCACAGTTTGACCCTGAAATATTGAGAGCAGCACATCTTCCTTCTTTATTGGCAGTAGAGCCCAGCGGTACCCAACAAGGTTTATGGGTTACGCCATGCCTTTTTTCAACACAATCTCCCACCGCATAAATTGCAGGATTAGATGTTGAAAAATGGCTGTCTACCCAAATTGTTCCTTTGTAACCTTTTTTGATATCTAAGCCGTCGATTATTTCTGTATTCGGCACAACCCCTGCAGCTATAACAACAAAATCTGCTTCAATCTCTTTGCCGTTTGCAGTTATTACCTTTTTCACATATCCGTCTTCGCCTTCAAGTTTAACGACGGTGTCTGAATTTATTATGTCTACATATTTGGAATCTCTGCAAAGCACATGTTTTTGGATTAATTCAGACATGTCTTCGTCAAAAATGCCCATTATATATTTGCTTACATCTACAATGGTAGTATGAATCATATTGTGGACAAAAGCTTCGAGAAGTTCTATAGCGATATAGCCGCCTCCGACTATAACAGCTTTTTTTGATTTCAGCATAGCTTCTCTTATTTTAATGCTGTCAGGTATTGTTCTCAAGGAGAAAACATTCCCGAGATCCAGATTTTCAATTTGTGGAATATAAGGTTTTGCACCAGTAGCTATTATCAAAGTATCATAAGATACGTTATATATTACTCCTGAGTTAACGTCCTGAAGCACTACCTCTTTTGTATCAGGCAGTATTTTTATACCTTTTTGTTCTAAATGGATATTTATATTCTTTTCTGCAAATTGAGCCGGACGTCTTACTATCAGCTTGTTATAATCATCTATAATGCCTTCAATATAATAAGGAAGACCGCAAGCCGAATAAGAAACTACATTCTCCTGGGTGTATAAGTCAATAATATAATCCGGGTTTTCTCGTCTCAACTTAGCAGCTGCCTTGGGTCCTGCAGCACCGCCTCCTATAATCACAATTTTTCTGTTCATAATGCCTTCTTCTATTTAATAATGTCGAGATTTTTCGCTAACGCGAAAGTTTAAAATCACCTTTAAAAAGGTGAGCAACAAAGCGAACGAACGGAGATTATTGCAAATCAGGGCAAAACGAGCCGAAATTCTTTTTATGCCCCTATCCGGTCCGATTGGCTGCAATGTGGTTTTTGAAAAAGGTCTTAATCAAAAATCATTCTTTGAAGTTCAATGTCGCTGATTTCTAATAGTTCTTTTTCAATTTCTAAAGCTTTTGCGTGGTCAACTATCTCAAGTATAATTATCCCATAAGGAGCGCAACTTTTAGGCTCAGCATTATGTAAACCTATTCTTGTTTTGATAGAGCAGCCGTGTTTTGTCAGGATTGACTGAAATTCTACAGCATTTTCAACTCTGTGATTCATTTTAATTCCGATAATGGTTACCATACGTCTCTTTTCTCCTTTTTGCTTAGCTTAGAGCTTTGTGATGTTTGTATTTTATTATACTTTATTCTTCGTGTATTTCAAGTTTTGATGTTTTATCTTCTTCTTTAAGAACTTTTGGTAAGTTGATGTGTAAGACGCCATGTTTTAAATCCGCCTGACTTGCCTTTACATCTATTTCCTGCGGGAAATAAAGAGTTCTGGAATATTGCCCATATCGGAATTCGGATTTATGATATTTTTTTCTTTTGTTTTCTTCTTCTTTCTCGGTTTCTTTATGGGCTTCAATTTTTAAAGAAGATTTGTTTATGTCAATTAAAATATCTTCTTTCTTAATTCCCGGCAGCTCGACTTTCACTTTAAAAGAATCGTCAAATTCTTTTATATCTACGGGCATACTCATGCCTTTTATTTCTTGATTAAATAAATATTCCGGGAATAAACTGTCAAAACTTCTATGCAGCAGCGAGTTTATATCCTCGTTTATCGAATTCAAAAATGTATCCGGCCTTTTTATTAAATATTTCATATTGCCTCCTGTTAAAACCTACTATCAAACATACTTTTACGTTCTTATTTTTTACAAAAAAAATAATACTTACATTGCCTGTAAGTATTATTTGATAATGGGTTAATTGTTTAATAAAAGATTATTCTTCTTCGATTGTCCCTACTTGTTTTTTCTTTATGTTATGTACAACAGCATCAACAAGAAGGTCATATGATTTCATATTTTTTATGTCAGGGCTGAATTCTTTTATCAGCATCTCCTTGACCATTGCTTCAAGTTTCAAGTTATCTGAATTAATATCTTTTTCCTGATCACTACAGATCATATCAAAATAATTAGAATTGATTTTATAATCTTGAACTTGTGAGAACATAAGCCATTTGAGTTTCGGCTTGATGTTAGATAGTTCTTTTACAATTTTTAGATTTTTTAGATTAAACATTTGAGTTCGACCTCTCCGCTTTTAAATTTAACTTCTTTTATTTCAAGAATGTTTCTTTCCTTCTTATATGATAAAACATTTTTGATGGATTGCATAGTACAAAGGCGATTTGTTAAAACATATATGAGTAGTTCATACAAGGTTGATTTTTCTATTTTTGAAGAAAATTCATCCTTCAAAATATCTTTGACTATTTTGGCCATTCTTCCGGAATTACATTCTAGAGCCAGTTTTTGATTGTAATAGATGGTATCTATAAAAGTACCTTTTGCTTGTTCCATCCCATCATCAGGACAAGGTTTCCAAATGAGTTTCCTGTATGATTTGAAGGATTTTGCATATTTAGTATTTTTACTTTCACACATGCTTTTTTCTCTTTCACTGACCAATGATATAAATCTCATGAAGGTAATAAATTAACTTATTAACATGAGATAATTTACAAAGCTTTACAATTTCTCTCTATAATACTTGTTATTACTAAGAACTTTGATTTAGAAAGATTTTAATCTTTTCTTGTTAATTAGATTAATTGCTTGTAAAATTGAAAAAAGCCATGCGAGAAATTTTCGTAATCTCGAAAATTTTAAATCTCATCTAAAATATGAGCAACAAATAGAAAGAAAAGACTTTCGATTGGTTGCAATTCTATATTAATTCGGAAATCAGGTTTATGGGTAAATCAAAAAAAAGAATATTTAATAAAAACAAGATAAATGGCACAACGATTAAAAGAGAAGATGCCATTAACAAGGTTTTATGCAGCATCAAAAATAATGAATTAAATATAGAAGAGAAAAATCTTATAAGCTTATTTGGAATCTCCGCGGAAGAATTGGCGGAATCCGGCGCCACATATGAAGAATTGATGGCTATCAAAAGCTTATTGTAACGGAATGTAACAAGAAATATTTATTTCTGAAATATTCTGGTAATGCTTGACATTATTGGATTTTAGCTGTTTTTATTTAAATTGTATATACTCAGTATAGCAATTTCTGAAAAGCAAAAGTTTTTATATAAGAGTAGAGAGAAACAAAACAAAAACACGAAAAGCGATTAAGCACCACATACGAGAGATAAGAACA